>CAYSSF010000115.1:0-8805 GCA_964433455.1 uncultured Syntrophaceae bacterium | reverse complement strand
AATGCAAATTACAATGCGGCTGCTCAGGTGACCCAGAACATCACCGTCGGTAAGGCCAACCAGACCATAGGAACGATCAGTTTCAATCCGACTACCTTGGCCGTTGGCGGAACCACGACGGCGAGCGCCACGGCCACCTCCGGCCTTGCGGTGACCTTCAGCTCCATGACGCCAACAGTGTGCTCGGTCAGCGGGAGCACGGTAACAGGCATAGCCGCCGGAACCTGCACCGTGGCGGCCAACCAGAGCGGGAATGCAAATTACAATGCGGCTGCTCAGGTGACCCAGAACATCACCGTCGGTAAGGTGGGCCAAGCTATAACATTCAACGTCATTTCCGCTAAGACATATGGAGTAACCGACTTTGATCCCGGCGCCACGGCCAGTTCTGGTCTAGCAGTAACCTACTCCAGTTCCAATACGGCGGTAGCCATTATTGCCTCAGGGAAGATTCACGTCGTGGGTGTCGGGACATCTACCATTACGGCCAGCCAGTCCGGTGATGCCAGCTGGCAGACGGCTGTAAGTCTCCAACAGGTACTTACAGTCAACAAGGCCACCCTGACCGTCTCCGCCGACAAGAAGGACAGGGCCTACAACACGGCAAACCCGGAGCTGACCTACACGCTGAGTGGTTTTGTAAACGGGGATACGGCCTCGGTTCTCAGCGGGAGTCCCACGCTCACAACGACAGCCACCACTACGAGCCCAGTGAGCAACTATCCGATCACAATAGATACCGGGACACTTGCAACGACAAACTACATTTTTATCTTTGTGAACGGAACGCTAACCGTTACGATTAGTTCAGGAGATCTCGATGGTGATGGTGATGTGACATTGGCTGATCTGATTATTGCATTGCAGGCAATGTCCAGTATCAATCCGACAGCAATCAGATCAGATTACATTTTATCTGGTGTTGATGTAAATGGTGATAACAAGATCGGAATTCAAGAAGCAGTCTATATCTTGCAGAAGATAGTGGGGGTTAGATGAAGGGAAGATTGGAAATCAGCAATATGTGTTCATGGGGGATGGATGGATGGATGCATGGGATTGTCTTAAAATGAACCATTTCCTTTGGTAATCAATAGGAATTATATTTACTATAATTAAATAGTTGTAGGTGAAGTCTGTAAAGGCTCCATTCCACAATTATCAATTTAAAAGTACGCATGAAACGAGTGGGTCAGAAAAATGGCATATGATGAAGGGTTGGCTGAGCGGGTTCGGGAGTTGCTGGAAAACGAGCCCGGCTTTCAGGAAAAGAAGATGTTCGGGGGCCTCTGTTTCCTGATTCAGGGGAATATGGCCTGCGGCATCATCAAAGACGATCTGATTATCCGGGTTGGGACGGAGCGTTATGAAGATGCGCTGAAAGGCCCCCATGTCCGGAAATTCGATATCACCGGGAGGCCGTTGAAGGGTTGGGTGATGGTTTCCTGGGAGGGGCACGAAACGGACGGTGATCTGTCGTCCTGGATTGAGCAGGGTGTCCGCTACGCCCGCTCCCTGCCCCCAAAATAGTGGACTCCCCTGCGTTGAACCCTGACTTCGGGCAGGGACTTGCCGGAAGCCGGTTTATTTCGTCTGCCGCCGACCGGATTTTCCCTGCCGTTCACAACGGAGCGGTCGCCTCTTCGTCCAGCACCTGCAGCGCATCCTCGCGGCTGAAGCCGGTGACCCGCCCCTCCGAAAAGGTCAGCATGCCTCTCCGGCCCAGTTCCGCCAGGATCTCGTGGATTTCCGCGGTCTCCTTGCCCGTGATTCTTGCCAGCTCCGCCTCCGGGTTACGATCCGCCGTGAGGGGCCACGCCTTTAAGAAATAGAGGGCGGCCATCAACCGCGTCCAGGATTGGGTCAGCGCCTCCAGCGATTCGTTCGTGTGTCGCATCCGGCTGGAGAACTCTTTCAGCATGAACAGGGAAACCTCTTCGCTCTGATGCAGAAGATCCCGCAGGGTGTCTCCGTTGACGATGGCGATGTTGCTCTCCTCCAGGCTGCGGGCGGAGGCGGTCCGCGGGGCCTGGATCAGCGCCGCCATCTCGCCGAAGTACTCTCCGGGTCCCATCTCGGCAAGGGCCTTCTTTGCCTGCCCGGCGTTCTTTTCCATCCGGACGCGACCGCTCAGGATGTAGAAGAGGTCCTGGCCGACATCCCCCTCACGGAAAACGTACTCGCCCGGCCGGTAGAGACGGCCGAATTTCCGGAAGAGCCGTTCGTCGATCTGCATGTGGCCGCCTTTTGATTTCAACAGGGCCTTTTCGAGGAGAATCATATCCCGCCGCTGGAAGGAGGAGATCAGTTCCGCGCAGAACAGCAGGATCAGCGCAACGTAAAAGACCCAGACGACGAGGATGACCACCGCCTCCAGCGAACCGAAGATCACGTTATAGCGGGTGTAGCTGGCGATGTACCAGGTGAAGAACTGTTTTGCGATTTCCATCAGAGCGGAGAAGATGACGCTTGCGATGAGGGCGCTGATCAGGCTGATTTTTTCCGAGGGGATCACCTTGTAGACGACAGTGAAGAACAGGACGGTCAACAGGTAGGGGATGAGGTAGCGCAGAAAGATCCCATACATTTCCGGCAGGAAAAAGAGCCCGCCCTGGACAAGAAGGGGCTGCAGGGAGAGGATGGCCGCCACATAGGTGATCCCGACGCTGAGAATGCCGACCGCCCATCCCAGCGGGATCATCGCGATCGCGAGCAGCTTGGAGAGGAAGTAATTCCGGTGGGTTTTCGCACGGAAGATGACGTTCAGGGCCGTTTCGATCGCACTGAAAATCATCGCGGAAAACCAGATCAAACTGATGATTCCCGCCCAGCCGAGGAGTTCCTTCTTCCCCTCGATCTGGCCGAACTGCGTCAGCAACTCGCCCGAGAACGAGGGGATGAACTGGTGGATCCCATCGAGGAGCTTTTCCTGTATTTCCGGATCGGCGCCGAAGGTTTGGCCGACCACCAACAAGGTGAGGATGAACAAGGGGATGACCGACAGGATGGCGTACAGCGCGATCGCGGCGGCCTGGTTGGTGTCGCCGTTCATCCGATAATTGCGGATGGTATCGCCGAGGATCTCTCCGGCGGTGGTGAAGCGGAGACGGATGATGCCCGGCGCCGCCTGAATCCCGCGTTTTTTCCGGCCCGGATTCATCATCTTCACCCGCTCATTCAAACCGGTTCAGGATATCTTTTCCCCCATGACCGCGCCAAGCGCCTCAACCGCCGTGTCGATATCGGCCTCGCCGATCCCGTGGTGGGTGAGCATCCGGAAGCGGGCCGGCCCCGGATGGGAGAGCAACACCCCCTTCTGCTTGAGGTGTTCGATGAACGCTTCGTCCGTGAAGCGCCGATCGACGAGATCGATGTAGAGGATGTTCGTCCGGACGCGGTCCGGTTCGGTGGCCAGTCCCCGGATCCGTGAGATCCCTTCGGCAAGACGGCGGGCGTTCGCATGGTCTTCCGCAAGACGGTCGACCATCCCTTCCAGCGCGACAATCCCCGCGGCCGCAATAATCCCGGCCTGGCGCATCCCGCCGCCCAGCATTTTCCGGACCCTGCGGGCGCACGCGATGAATTTTCCGCTACCGCAGATCACGGAACCCACGGGTGCGGCGAGCCCCTTGGAGAGGCAGATATTGACCGAATCGACGCCCCGGGTCAGTTCTCGGACGTCCACGCCCTGGGCGACGGCGGCGTTGAAGATCCGGGCGCCGTCGAGGTGGACGGCGATGCCGCGGCGTTTTGCGAGCGCAACGACGGCGGCGGTGTAATCGGGCGTCAGCGCTGCGCCGTAACAGCGGTTGTGGCTATTTTCGAGGCAGATGAGCCGTGTCCGCGGGAAATGGATGTTGTCGGCGCGGATCGCGGCCTCGATCTGATCGAGTTGCAGGGTCCCGTCCGGCAGGTTCGGGATCGTATGGGGGAAGATCCCGCCCAGTGCGGAGATGCCGCCCGCTTCGTTCAGGAAGATGTGCGAGGCGTCGCCCAGGATCGCCTCCTCGCCGCGGGCGCAGTGGGTGAGCGCGCAGGTGACGTTGCCCATCGTGCCGCTGACGACCAGGAGCGCCGCTTCCATTCCCAGCCGTTCGGCCGCCATCGCCTCGAGGCGGTTGATCGTGGGGTCTTCGGCGAAGACGTCGTCGCCGAGATCGGCATGAAAAATGGCCTCACGCATGGCCTGGGTGGGAAGGGTTACGGTGTCGCTTCTCAGATCGATCATAGATTCACTCCGTTCTGATCAAGGATATGTTTAAAAGCAGACCGGGAAAACAGGTCTCCGCTATGCTGGACGGCTAACGGCGGGCCGAAGGCGAAATGGACGCCTTAAATTTTCTTTCAACGCCTCGCGTGACAAAGGTCAGGACAGCCGCCATCACCAGCGCCGCCGCCGCGATCACATAGGCGCCGTTGTAGCTCCCGGCGCCGGTCGCAGCCCTCTCCACCTCGAAGAGTTTTCCCGCCAGAAGCGGAAAGGCGAATCCGCCCGCACCCCACGCGGTGAAGACAAGCCCGTAATTGACGCCGAAGTTCTTGAGGCCGAAGTTGTCTTTCACCGCGGAGGGGAAGACGGAGAGACATGCGCCGTAGTTGAAGCCCAGAAGCATCGAGACGACCGTGAAGGCCACCATGTCGGTGAGTCCCGTTCTGAGCAAAAACATCAGAGCGGCCTGGATCAAGAAGATGATGCACATCGTCCAGAGTCGGCCGATCCGGTCCGAGAGCATCCCGGCGAGGATGCGCCCGGAGGCGTTGCCGATCGCAAGAAACGCGACCAGGATGAATCCCGCCTCGATCTTGCCCAACTTGGCGATGGTCGTGACGTTGCCGATGATCATCAGACCCGCGCCGGCCCCGCATGCAAACATGATCCAGAGCAGGTAGAAGAGCGGGGTCTTCAGCATTGCTCCGGGGTTTATGTTGACCGGGGGCGTGGCCGCCGCCTGTGCTGCAGCGCCGGCCGCAGGTTTTTCCGGCTGGTATCCCCGGGGGGGAACATGGAGAAACTGTGCGAGAAATGTAACCATGATCAGGAAGCCGATCCCGAAGAAAAGGAGGGTCCGGTGGATGTTGTCTTCCTTCATCGCAAGCAGCTTGGCATACGCAGCCTGCTTCGCCGACTCCTTCTCAGCCACGGCCGCCAGCGCCTCCTGCCGGCCGGCCTTCTGCGGGTCCGCTTCAGCCTTTGCCAGGGCTTCCAGCGCGCTTTTCAGCCCCGCGTCCGTGACCGCCTGGGCCGTGATGAGTTCCTGCAGCGCAGGCCTTGGGTTGCCTGTGAGGTCGTTTCCGGTCATGTAGTTGGCGAGCGGAGAGATATAGACCGACGCGAGGCCGAAGCCGGCGACGACGATGCCGGCGATGAGCCCGGTCATGCGGGAGGGGAACCACTTCACCGCCGGGGGGGTAGCCGCCGCGTAGCCGAGGCCGATTCCGGCGCCGGCGAGAATCCCGAACCCCAGGACGTACCACAGCACACTGGTCGCAAAACTCGTGAGGATGCAGCCGATCCCGGTCAGAACGCCCCCGACGGTGGCGACCCACCGGGGTCCGATCTTGTCTTGAAGCCGGCCCGCCGGCACCATCATCACCGCGAATACGATGCAGGCGATGGAATAGGGCAACGCCTTGTCTGCGTCGTCCCAGCCCCAGTTGGCGGGGATGGCCTTTTTGATGACGCTCCAGGTATAGAGGACCCCGAGCGCCAAATTAACGCCCATCCCCGCAAAGGTTACCGTCCAGCCTTTGCCCATCGTGCTTCCTGCCATCTGCTTCGACCTCCATGATTGGCGCCGTTCCGGTCGCCACGGCGCTTCATAGCGATCTCCCCCTTTTTGACGGTGGAACTATAGGCAGAATTGATTTTCATGTCAAGAAGATCCTGGCACGAAAAACGGTTGCAAAACCCGCATTCATACGGTAGCTTGACGGCCATGAACCCTGCCATCCGCACCCTCTTGACCTGCATTGCGCTGTTGGGATTGACCTTCACGGCGGCGTGCGGCCCGGAGGAGCCGGGGCGCGCCCCGGCGGGGAGCGCCGCCGACACCCCCGCCTATGGGGACATCATGGTTGAGGGGTCCATCGGCGATGCGTCAAACCTCATCCCGCTCTTGGCGTCGGACTCCACCTCCCACGGGATCGCGGGGTTCGTTTTCAACGGCCTGATCAAGTACGACAAGGATATCCGCATTGTGGGAGACCTTGCCGAATCATGGGAGATCTCCAAAGACGGCCTCGTCATCACCTTTCACCTGCGCAGGGGGGTGCGGTGGCACGACGGACGCCCATTCACAGCGGCCGACGTCCTCTACACCTACCAGGTCACGGTCGATCCGAAGACGCCCACCGCGTATGCCGGTGATTTTCTGAAGGTGAAGAAGGCCGAGGTTCTGGACGATTGGACCTTCCGGGCAACCTACGACAAGCCCTTCGCCCCCGCGCTGATGAGCTGGTCGGTCGGCATCCTGCCGAAGCATCTGCTGGCGGGCAAAGAGATTACCACGTCGCCGCTCGGTCGCCGCCCGATCGGCACCGGGCCGTACAAGTTCAAGGAGTGGGTGACCGGCCAGAAAATCGTTCTCGTCTCCAATCCCGACTATTTCGAGGGGCGGCCCCATATCGACGGCTACATCCTGCGGATCATTCCCGATACCGCAACGATGTTCCTGGAACTCCGCGCGAACGGCATCGACCGGATGGGTTTGACGCCGCTCCAGTACACGCGGCAGACGGAAAACAACCTCTTCCGGAAGAATTACAACAAGTACCGTTATCTCTCCTTCGCCTATACCTACATGGGCTACAATTTGAAAAACCCCCTCTTCACCGACAAAAGGGTTCGCCAGGCGATCGCCCATGCGGTGAACCGGGAGGAGATGATCGACGGCGTCCTGCTCGGCCTCGGGAAGTCCGCCACGGGACCCTACAAACCGGGAACCTGGGCCTACAACCCGCGCGTCCGGACCTACCCCTACGATCCGGCAAAGGCGAAGGCGCTGCTGGCCGAGGCGGGTTGGAAGGATCTAAACAGCAATGGCGTCCTCGAAAGGGAGGGCCGCCCCTTTGAGTTCGAGATCATCACAAATCAGGGAAACGAGATTCGGGCGAAGTGCGCCGAGATCATCCAGCGGCGCCTGGCCGAGGTGGGAATCAAGGTCACGATCCGGGTGGTCGAGTGGGCGGCCTTTGTGAAAGACTTCATCAACAAGCGCAAATTCGACGCGACGATTCTGGGCTGGACGATCCCGATGGACCCCGACCTCTACGATGTCTGGCATTCGAGCAAGACCGGTCCGGAAGAGCTGAATTTCATCTCCTACCAAAATGCGGAGGTGGACGCCCTGATCGAAAAGGGGCGGGAGACGTTCGACCAGTCCGAACGGAAGCGCTGCTACGACCGGATCCAGGAGATCCTTGCCGAGGAGCAGCCCTACCTGTTCCTCTACGTCCCGGATGCGCTCCCGATCATCCACGCCCGCTTCCGCGGGGTCGAGGTCGCGCCGCTCGGAATCGGCCACAACTTTATCAAGTGGTACGTTCCGAAGGCGGAGCAGAAGTACGTGATGAAGCCGTAGCCGGTTAAAATCATAACGGTTTATGAGCCTGATAAAGACCTATAGATCGACTATAAGATCAAGAGGAAGCAATGATGAGAAGCGCAATCAAGGAAACATACAGCGAGCAGTACGTGACGTATACACTGGAAATGGATGGGAAATTCTACATCGTAGCGCATGTACCGTAGAATCGTTCAATCCGAGGATTCAGAGAGATCCTTGAGGAGTGCAGCATGAGCGGACCGATCGAAAAAATTGCGGAGTTGATTGTCGATTCGCTCAGAATCGTGGTGTTCGTTGGCGCAGGTCTGAGCACAGAGTCCGGAATTCCCGATTTCCGAAGTCCCGGAGGCGTTTGGGATAAGTACGATCCGCAGGAGTTTTATTTTCAGAGGTTTCTGGAAAGCGAAACTTCCCGGGAGAAATACTGGCAGATGGCAACGGATATGTATGAATCGATGAAAGATGCCGAACCCAATCGGGCTCATCTTGCCATTGCAGAGCTTGAGCAACTTGGAAAGCTCGACTGCCTGATCACACAGAACATCGACGGCCTTCATTTTAAGGCCGGTAATTCGCCGGATAAAGTACTGGAACTTCACGGCACCGCCATGCACGTAACCTGCCTGAACTGTCACAAACGGTACGACCGGGATGCAATTCAGATCCGGATAGCCGGTGGTGACAAAGCGCCCCGCTGTGATGCGTGTAAAGGTCTCCTCAAACCTGCCACGATATCCTTCGGACAGTCAATGCCGGCTGAAGAAACTCAGGCAGCTTACGAGCACTCGGCTGCTTGTGACCTTTTTATCGTCATCGGATCTTCCCTTGTGGTCCAACCCGCCAAAAGCCTACTCTTGCACGACTGTTCGATTTTTTGGTTGACAAATTGTATATGTATGGAATATACGTATTTTCATGGGTACAGATGAAATAATCTCCAGATGTATCGGCTTTGACTGGGATGATGGCAACCTGCTCAAGAATTGGGAGAAGCATGGCGTGTCAGCATCGGAATGTGAACAGGTTTTTTTTAACCAACCACTCGTCACAAGTCCGGATGTTGTGCATTCCAGTTATGAGGCAAGGTTCTATACTCTCGGGAAAAGTGATTCAGGGAAACATCTTTTTATCGTCTTTACCGTGAGGAGTAACCTCATAAGGATCATTTCAGCCAGAGACATGAACCGCAAGGAAAGGGATGCGTATAAATACCATGAAGAAAATACCTAAGTTTAAAACG
>CAYSSF010000114.1:7053-12722 GCA_964433455.1 uncultured Syntrophaceae bacterium | reverse complement strand
CAGAGTCAGGCGTATTTGTCAATCGTTTATTTGACTATGTTTCGTTGTAGGGTTAAGACGGTCACACAGTTCATGTGCACCCTCAGTCGCGCCCAGTAATGCTATTCCCGGGAAAATGGCCATCGCGTACCCCATTTCATCAAGGTCCTTGATTGTAATCCGGGGATCTGGCATCGCCACATTGATAAGGCACGGTTTGTTGAACAGCCCGGGAATCTGGCTGAAATGTTTTTCACTCGGCGCTTCGATAAACAATACATCCGCTCCGGCCTCAGCATAACGCCGGCCTCTTCTGACAGCCTCGTCGAACCCGTGCGTCGCGATTGCGTCGGTACGTGCGATGAGCAGTAGATCTTCCCGGTGGCGTGCCTCCACTGCGGCAGCGATCTTGTCGATCATTTCCGACTCGTCGATAAGATGTTTCCCCACCATGTGGCCACAGCGCTTCGGCCACGTCTGATCCTCCAGTTGAATGCCGGCTGCCCCCGCTTTTTCGTACTCGCACACCGTATGGAACACGTTGACGGCATTGCCGTACCCTGTGTCGGCATCCGCTATGACCGGAATATTGACGGCACGGCAGATTCTCTTCAAGGCATCCAGCATATCGGTCATGGTCAGAAGCCCGATGTCCGGAAATCCGTAGGAAGCTGCCACGGCGTAACCGCTCATATAGGCGGCCTCAAAACCAGCAACTGCCACAATTCTCGCTGTCAGCGCGTCATAGACACCTGGCAGCACCAACAGCCCGCCAGCCTCCAACCTCTGTTTAAGTGAGCGCCCTTCATTCATGCTTTTTCTCTCCCCAAGTCTTCAATATTCCCTCGATGCCTCCGGCCTCAATAAACAACTTCATCTGTGGGTGCAGAGGAACTGCATGGATCACCTTCGGAACGCCCTGAACCCGAATTCCACCCGTATCAAGATCGACATGAACCTGGTCCATAGGCATGATAAGACTGGAAACGTCGTTGACCATCAGAGCGGGCAGACCGATGGCAATGGCGTTGCGCAAGAAAATCCTGGCATAGCTCTCTGCCAGAATGCAGGCAATGCCCAGGTGTTTGATTACTTGTGGCGCGTTTTCTCGGCTTGAACCGCATCCGAAATTTCTGCCGGCCACGATGATGTCGCCGGATTGAACCGCTTCTGCCAAATCCGGCGCAATGCTCTCAAATGCGTGCCGGGCCGCTTCATTAAGCGGTGCTGACAGGTACCGCCCCGGCAGAATGGCGTCTGTATCAATGTTGTGTCCGAACACCCATGCTCTTCCTTCAATGGACATGTTAAAGCACCTCCCTTGGATCACAGATAGCTCCCTTCCAGGCTGAGGCGGCCACGGTGGCGGGAGATGCCAGATAGATACTGGCATCCGGACTTCCCATTCGACCCTTGAAGTTTCGGTTGTTACTGGCGATGCAGGTTTCCCCTGGCCCCAGGAGGCCGCCATGGCTGCCGAAGCATGGACCGCAGGAAGGCGGACAAATGATCGCCCCGGCCTCCGACAGGATACGAAGCAGACCTTCATTCATAGCCTGGCGGTAGACCAGGGCCGACGCGGGATAGACCAGCATCCGGACGCTCGGGGAGACTTTCCGTCCCCTCAACAGACCGGCCGCCACCCGGAGGTCCTCGATTCTTCCGTTGGTGCATGAACCCAAGAAGGCCTGATGTACCTTCTCACCAACTGCATCGCGTACGCAGGCGACACTGTCCACCGAATGAGGCATGGCAACCATCGGCTCGATCTCCGATATGTCAAACCGATGACTGTTTTCATAAACGGCATCATCGTCCGGTGTGATGGAGTGCGAATTCTCCACCCCTATTGAACGCAAATAATCAACCACATGATGATCAACAGGAAAAATCCCGAATTTTGCGCCGAACTCTACGGACATGTTGCTAAGAACGAGTCGTGAAGAAAGGGACATGGCTGCGACTGCTTCACCTGCGAATTCGAGGGATCGGTACTGTGCGAACTCGGCGCCCAGCCTTCCTGCCATTACCAGGCTAACGTCTTTTGCACAGACAAGATCCGCGAGCCGCCCCGTCAGATCAATCCGAACCGACGGGGGAACCTGGAACCAAAGCTCTCCCGTCGCTAATACGTATGCCATTTCCGAAACGCCAATCCCGGCCGCCGCCGCCCCCAGAGCACCATACGTGCAGGTATGGGAATCCGTGCCCAATATGAGCTCACCAGGCCGAACATGGCCCCTTTCGATCATGACTTGGTGGCATATGCCCTCCCGCTCACCGTAAAAATGCTCAATGTCGTATCGTTCAACCATCTGCCGGATCTGAGCGTGAACTGCAGCCATTTTTTCAGTGGGTGACGGCACATAATGGTCCAACACAACTACAACCCGTTGCGGGTCCCAGATACGACCAATATTGTTCGCCGCCAGTTTCAAGGCAGCCGAGAAGAAGCCTTCATGACACATCACCCTGTCGATCGGCGCTGTAATAAAATCACCGACCCGGACCTGTCTGCCAATTTTTTGAGAAAATATCTTCTCTGCGATGGTTTGGCCCATTTAAAGCTCCTTGCATAACGGTAGCGGTCTCACAGTAATCCAATACTTTTCCGACGGACTTCCAGCGCCTGTGCTGTGATTTCACCCCGGCCCTTCTTGATAAGTCCCAAGCAATGTCCGCCGACTACGCACGAACAGGAATGGATTCATTATTATTTTATGGTTGTGTGCCATATTATATGGTCACTAATTAATATAAGAAAAAAATTTACTCCTTGCTTATTCCTTTCTTAACCTTTTCCAATAAACGAATCAGTTCCTCCTTCTCCTTTTCGCTCAGTCCGACCATGATTTCCGTGATCTGCCTGTATATGCTCGGCAGCACTTCGTTGAGGCGCTCGATCCCCTTTTGGGTCAACCGTACAACCAACTGACGGCGATCTCCATCATGAGGAATCCGTTCGATGAGCCCGTCTTTGGCCAGTGTGTCCAGAAGCCCAGTCATGGTTGCCCGTGTCACGCCTACCCTTCCCGCCAAGTCCGATGGCACGATTTCCTCGTCCGGATCACGGTTCAGAACAATCAAGGTCAGATACCCCCCCTGTGAAAGGCCATAAGGGCTTAGGAATTTTTCCAATGTGACAAGCATGTCACTGCCGGTGCGCAAAAGGGCAATCCCTGTCATCATGGCGGACGGATCGAGTTCTTTATACCGCCGGGATAATTTCTCTAAAGTCTGATACGTTGGTATGTCTCGCAATAAAAACATATCGCCGATTCACCTTCATTCTGTTTGGGACATTATTATCAGGCTCCGTACTATATGTCAAGCTTTTTTTACCTTCGTTAAGATATCTTATGGATCGAGGAGAATCGGGGTGATACCCTCCGGGAGCGGGAGCGGGAAGGATTCGGGATCGGCGGCGATGGGACGAAGGTCTGTGTAGCGGAGGCTCAGCGCAGCCATTCCATCTCCGGTGATCGTCAGCCGTTGTGGTATCAAACCTTCTCCAACAAGGATGTGTTCCGCGAAAACGGCTTCATAAGCGACGGTTTCCCCTTCCGCAAACGTCCGGAACCGGACAAGCCGGTTGCCGGACGGATCGATCCACAGCGATCGCGTTCGGCGACCCAATGCGTACCCATCAACACGGTAATATGTCTCCTCTTGTTCTCCAAGCAACGTGAGCGGCTCTTCCCGATTGTCCAGAGCGATCCCCATCATCAGGGAGATCATCTCGGCGGCCGGCATGAAGATGGGGAAAAAACGGGAGATGTTCTGCGGAACGGCACGGCCGGTGTAGAAGGCGTTTTTCCCCGGAAGATAGACGCGGAGCTCGTCTTTGGCCACCGAGAGGAAAAAATCCGGAGGCCCCAGCAGAGGGATCGATTCCACGCGGAGAAGGGCCGGCCTTTTCATCATGACCGCAAGCTTCAGCGGGTATCGTTCCCCTTGGCGGTTGATTTCAATCCGCGCCGTGGCCGTGAGAGTCTGATCAGCCGGGGCGGATGCCGCAAGCGCGCGGGGGGCGGCCTCGGGAGAGGGATAGCCTGCCTGTGGGGCGGGGAGCCTTCGTCCGGCGCAACCGGAGAGGAGGAGGCCGAAGGCCGCGATCCAGATTAGCACCGGGATGCGCTGCCGGAGAGGTCGAATGGGTGATATCATTTCATTCATGTTTCAGAGGATGTCCGGTCCGCCTTTAGAACAGGATCAGGGGGTCTTCTTCTTTTGCAGTTCGTCGAATTTTTTCTTCAGGAGATTGTTCCCGGGATTGAAACGGATCGCCTTTTCATAAGCTTCGGAGGCTTCCCGGAGTTGTCCGGTCCGGACATAGACATCCCCCAGATGTTCAAGAATCGCCGCATCTTCCGGCAGGGCTGCCACCGCCTCCTTCAGATATCGGATCGCCTCTTCCAGTCTGTTTGTCCGGAAACAGACCCACCCCAGCGAGTCGATCATGTATCCGTTCCCCGGTTTCAGTTGGAGCGCCTTGCGGATCATCCGCTCCGCCTCCTCCAGATGGATCCCCCGGTCCGCATACATATAGCCGATGAAGTTCAGGGCCTCCGCATGCTCCGGTTCGATCTTCAGGACCGTCCTCATGGCCTCGATGCTCCGCTCGAACCGTTCGGTCTTTTCGAAGAGCACCCCGAGACTGAAGTGGAGATCGACGCTGCCGGGATTGATTCGCAGCCCCTCCAGGATAAGCTCTTCCGCGGCGGCATATCTTTTCTCTTCTTCATAGATGGAGGCGAGGTAGGCGTAGAGACCCGGGGCATTCTCCTTCTTCCGGATCGCCTGGAGGAGGGAATCGACGGCCTCGGACAACCGCTGCTGCCTTTTCAGGATCATCCCGATGCGGATCTGGGCGCTGCTGAACTGTTCCGACGAGGCCGGGATCTCCCGCAGGGTTTCCAGGGCCTTTGCGTCGGCTTTGATCTCCTCATACGTCGTGCCGAGCAGGTAGATGAGCCGGTACTCCGTCGGGTATTCCCGTATCAATGCGGAGAATTGTCCGATGGCCATTTCGTGCTGGCCCCGTTCCAGGTAGATGAGGCCGAGGGTCACCCGCACCTCCCGGTTCTTGGCATCCAACCTCAGGACCTCTTGAAATGCGCTTTCCGCCTCGTCATAACGCTGTTCCTGGAGGTACAGTTCTCCCAACTTGATTCTGGTTTGAAGCCGGGCGGGGAAGAGATCGATGAAATTCCGGTACGCCCCGATCGCCTGGGGGATCTTCTTCTGCCGTTCATAGAGGGCCGCGAGTTCGATCATGACCGACTCGATTTGGGGTCGGAGGGAAAGGGTCTTCTTGAAGCCTGCCTCTGCCTCGTCGTATCGCTTCATTTCGGCCAGGATCCGGGCCAGGTAGTAGTTTCCCATGAAGTGGTCGGGATCGATCTTGATGAGTTCCTGAAATGCGGCGACGGCCTCATCGAGCTTCTTCATTTCGGCAAGGCTCGTTCCGAGATAGAAACGGGCTGCCGCTTTCTTGGGGTCCAGCCCGATCACCCGGCGGTATTCCGCGGCGGCGGCCGGATAGTCTTTCCGGTTCAGGTAGAGACTGCCGAGCAGCAGGCGCGTGTCGATGTCGTCCGGATGTTCCTGCAGGATCTTTTGGCAGATCATCATCGCTTTCGCCGCATCCCCCTTTTCGGTGTAGAGCGATGCGAGCTCTTTCGCGAGAT
>CAYSSF010000114.1:0-7043 GCA_964433455.1 uncultured Syntrophaceae bacterium | reverse complement strand
GTCCGGATCGAGACCGATCGCCTCCTCCATCTCCCGGATCGCCTCTTCCATGTTTTCATTCAGGGCATGGAGGATGGCCATGCTGTAGTGAAAACCGGCCCCCGCGCTTGAAGCGGCCGTGGCCGGCGGATTTGCAGTATTTTCCCGCACGGGGAGAGCGGCGCATCCTGAAAGCATCAGAATCACCGGGAATAGCAGACTTGTTAAACGGAAGAACAGCCTCATCATTTTACATTTTCCTTCCTGTCCGACGCCTTATCGCTTGCTGCAAAAGAATTTCGATTCTCTTCCGCGGATGTTCCCAAAAAGGTCGGGAGTGCGACCAGCCGCACCCCTTCCGCTTGCCAGCGGGGCAGCGCATCCCTGAGCGCCCGCACGGTTTCCGGATGGGGATGGCCGATCATCAGGACCGGTTTGCCCTTCCCCCCTCCTCGCCGGGATGGGGCGGTCAGGTTTTCCAGTGCGGCCGCATAACCCGGAACATGGTCGATGAAGAGGCCTCTTGCGGCAAACCGGACGCCCGTCCGGTTTGCCGCCTCTCTTCCCCGGGAATCCGGGGTGGTGCGGCTGTCTACGAAGTAGAGGCCTCTCTTTTCCAGTTCCTCCATCACCACGGTCAGACGGGCCTCATCCTCCATGAACCGCGACCCCATATGGTTGTTCACCCCGGAGACATGAGGAACGGCATCCAGGTTTTTCCGGACCTGGATCCGGATCTGCCTCTCGTCCATATCGACCATAAGCGCCCCTGCGCCGGGCGATTCCTCCGGGTAGGAACGCGGCTCCATCGGCAGGTGAAGGAGGATCTCCTTGCCGGCCGTGTGGAGAAATCTGGCCGCCTCTGCGGCGTGCGGGGCGTGGGGAAGAACCGCAAAGGCTATCGGCGCCGGGATTCGGGCCAGTTCCTCCACGATCCGGAGATCGAAGCCGATGTCGTCGATAATGACGGCAATCGGTCGGCCCTGTTGCCCTGCCGGCGGCGTTGCCGGTTTCGCCAGCCCCGATGCCGGTGTTTTTGGGGTCAGCGCTTTTCCCGGCGCCTCCCGCTCCGGACGCTCCACCCGTTCGAGGAAAAGGACGACCGCCGCAATAAATGCGGCGGCGAAGATCACGGATAAAAACGGAAATCGTTTCACGTTGCTAAAAGAACCTTTTTGGGGACATCTTGCGGCAAGGCGTCCCCGTTTCCATGACGCCGCAAAAGTGTCCTCGGTTTGCCCCGGTCCACGGTCATCCCTTCATGTTCTTTTTCAGGATATCCCAGCCCTTGAGAATATCGATCGCATTTTTCAACTGGTTGTCCTTGTCCAGATTGTCCGACTCCTTCTTCGAATCGTCCGCTTTGACTTCATCCTCCGTCGGTGATTTGATGTGGCCTTTCAGATCCTTCTCCCGGAGCATGTGGTTCTCGGGTTTTGCCTTTTCTTCCTTTTTTTCCTCCGGCGGCGGGATCTGTTGTTTCACGACGATGTCGGGTGTGATCCCCTCCGCCTGGATGGAGCGCCCATTCGGGGTGTAGTATTTGGCCGTCGTCAGTTTCAGTGCGGCGCCATCCTCCAGCGGGATGACCGTTTGCACGGAGCCCTTGCCAAAGGTCTGTGTTCCCAGGATCACCGCCCGCCCGTTGTCCTGCAGGGCGCCTGAGACGATCTCTGCTGCGCTGGCCGTTCCCTCGTTGACGAGGACGATCATCGGGCAGGTAGGCTCGTTCCCGTCGTCCTTGGCTGACGCTTTGCTCTCCATGGTCTTCGCGCGGCCGCGAGTGGAGACGATGGTCCCCGACTTCAAAAAGAGGTCCGACACCTCCACGGACTGGTTGAGCAACCCGCCGGGGTTGTTCCTCATGTCCAGGACGATTCCGTTCAGGGGCTTGGCTTTCGTTTCGATCTCCCGGAGCGCCTTTTTCAGATCGTCTCCCGTCCGTTCCTGAAACTGCGCGATCCGGATGTAGCCGATGTGTTCGTCGTAGACCTTCGACCTGACGCTGCGGATCTTGATGGTACTGCGGATGAGTTCGATCTCCTTCGGCTTGGCCAGCCCCTCGCGCAGGATGGTGATGGTTACTTTCGTGTCCTTGGGCCCCCGGAGCTGTTTGACGGCATCCATGATGGTGATGTCCTTCGTCGACTTTCCGTCGATCCGGATGATCTGATCGCCGGCCTTGACCCCGGCGGTGTAGGCGGGGGTGTCCTCGATCGGCGACACGACGGTGAGCACGTCCTTCACAAGGGTGATTTCAATCCCGATCCCGCCGAAACTTCCGCGGGTCTCCACCTCCAACTCCTTGTACATCTCTCCCGTCATGAAACTGCTGTGGGGATCGAGAGATTTGATCATCCCGTTGATCGCCCCCCGCAGCAGTTTATCCGTCTCCACGGACTCCACATAGTTCTTCTCAACGATGTCGAGAACCTCGCTTAAGGTTTTGAGGCTCTTGTAGGTACTGCTGTCGATGGCCGAGACACGGCTGTCGCCATATGGGCCGAGGATGAACAGAACCAGCAAGGCGACCATAAAAGGCGCCCTCTTGCTGAAAAAGGTACTCATCGATTGATCCTCCACTCTTGAAGCGCAATTTAATGAATTCGCGGTACGATATCACTTTTATGATCCAAATTGCCATCACTATTTCGATTCACGACGGGGGCGGCCCGGCATTAAAGTCGAAAATCATTGGGATCTTTGAAAATGATTTGCAGGAGCGCATTTTTGCGTATAATAGAGGTCCGGCTCTTCCACACAGATGGATCGTGAATCTTGGTCCGCCAGCATGATTTATCCCGGAAGACGCGTAGAGGTTCATGAAAGGAGACCGTATGACCGAGCAGAACTGGCTGAGGGAACTTTCCAAATCGAACGATGATCGTTGGATAGGAGGTGTCTGCGGAGGGCTGGGAAAACATACCCCTGTCCCTTCCTGGATCTGGCGGGTGATCTTTTCGATACTCTTTTTTTTCTACGGAACGGGACTGCTGGTCTATATCCTGTTATGGATCTTCATGCCGAAAGAACCGCAGGATCCGCACTGCTAACTTTGAATCCACGATCACGCGCTGATCGACGGGAAAGGGGGAATCGAACATGCCCAAGGGATATAACGGTAAAATTCTCAGAGTGGATCTAACCTCCAAGACAACAACGGTTGAGGAACCCGGGGAGATCGTTTATCGCACCTACCTGGGGGGCGGGGGGCTGGCTTCCTACTATCTGCTCCGGGAGCTCAAGCCCGGAATCGATCCGCTGTCGGCCGACAACATTCTGATCTTTGCCTCCTCTGTGATTTCAGGAGCCCCCATTGCCGGGATGGTCCGCTTCACCGTGGCGGCCAAGTCGCCTTTGACGGGGGGATACGGAGAGGCGGAGGCGGGCGGTTTCTGGGGTCCGGAGTTGAAATTTGCCGGTTTTGACGCGGTGATCATCATGGGTAAAGCGGAAAAACCTTGTTACCTGTGGATCAACGACGGCAAGGCCGAGATCCGGTCGGCGGAAAAAATCTGGGGGTTGGAATCGGGCCCGGCCCAGGAGATGATCCGGGATGAGCTCAAGGAAAAGCGGGCGCGGGTCGCCCTGATCGGACCGGCCGGGGAAAACCTGGTGCGCTTTGCCTGCGTGGTCAACGAGCTGAGACACATCAACGGCAGGACCGGGATGGGCGCGGTGATGGGTTCAAAAAACCTCAAGGCCGTTGCCGTCCGGGGAACAAAAAAATTGGAGATTCATGATCCGGAAAAACTCCGGGGGCTGTCCAAAAACCTGGCGGAGCTGATCGGTCAACACGGTCCGAGCAAGGTATATCGCAAGTTGGGAACGCCTCAATTTGTCATGTCTTTGAACACCCAAGGCATCCTGCCGACCCACAATTTCCGCACCGGCTTTTTTGAAGGAGCGGAAAAGATCAGCGGCGAGCGGATGACCGAGACCATCCTGAAGCGTGAAGAGGGCTGCTATGCATGCTCGGTGCGCTGTAAACGGGTGGTGGAGGTTCCCTCCGGCCCCTATGCGACTTCAGGCAACTATGGCGGCCCGGAATACGAAACGCTGAGCTCCCTGGGCTCTCTTCTGTGCATCGACGACCTGGCGGCCATCGCCAAGGGCCATGAACTGTGCAATCGTTATACACTGGATACCATCTCCACCGGTGTGGCGATCGGTTTCGCCATGGAATGCTTTGAGAAGGGCATCCTCACCCCGGCTGATACGGAGGGGATCGAGTTCACATTCGGGAATCCCGATGCAATGATAAAGGGCATCGAGTGGATCGCTTTCCGTAAGCCGGGACTGGGCGATCTTCTGGCCGACGGCGTCAAGATCGCGGCGGCCAGGATCGGCAAAGGTTCGGAGAAATTCGCCCTTCATATCAAAGGGCAGGAGCTCCCCATGCACGACCCGCGCGGGAAGATCGGCCAGGGACTGAGCTTCGCCGTTTCGCCGACGGGGGCGGACCATGTCCGGGCCCCCCATGATACCCCCTTTCAGGCACCCGGACCTCATCTGGACAGGATCGCTCCGCTCGGCATCCTGGAGCCGGTTCCGGCCCGGGAGTTGGGACCGCGCAAGGCGAGAAACTTCACCTATCTCCACTTCATTTGGTCGCTCTACGAGTCCCTGGGGGTGTGCAACTTTGTGGCCGGTCCGGTCTTGGCTCTGACCCTTCCCAAACTCGTGGAGGTGGTCCAGGCGGTGACGGGCTGGCAGACGAGCCTGTGGGAGCTCATGAAGGTCGGTGAGCGGACCGTGACCATGGCCCGGGTGTTCAACCTGCGCGAAGGATTCGGGCGCAAGGATGATACCCTTCCGGATAGGCTCTTTGAACCCCTGGAAAGCGGCGCTCTTGAAGGTAAGGGAATTGATCGCCGGGAGTTTGAAGATCTCCTGACCCTCTATTATGAGGCGATGGGCTGGGATCCCAAGAACGGCGTGCCGACAAGAGGCAAACTCGCGGAGCTGAACCTGTTCTGGCTCGACGTGTTTCTAAAAAACAATAGGTCGGGGCAGACCATACAGGCAGACCGGGTGGGTATTTCAGAATAAAGGGATATTATAATTCGCACCCCATTGAAAAGTCGGTTATAAGCTGAAAGTCATCCCTCCTCCCGTTTCCGGAGACGGTGCTTGATCATCTTGAGCTGAAGTCCCTTCCGGCTCAGCCCCAGCCTTTCGGCTGCACGCGTTACGTTGCCGTCGCACTCCTCGAGGCAGCGGGCGATGATCTGCTTTTCCATCTCCTCCATGTGGCTCTTCAGGACGTCGCGTCCCGGTGTTTCCGTTGCGTCCGGCGCCGCCGCGTGAGATTCGCGCGCCTCCCGCAAGATCTCCGGCGGGAGGATCTCCATCGTGAGGATGGGACCCTCCGCCATCAGAACCATCCGCTCGACAAGATGTTCGAGTTCGCGGATGTTCCCCGGCCAGGGGTAGGCGGTAAGGCAGTCCCTCACCTCCGGGGAAAGGCCTTCGACCTGCGTTTTGAGCTTCCGGTTGAATTTCTCGAGAAAATGGGCGGTGAGCGGGAGGATGTCTTCGGTCCGCTCCCGAAGAGGCGGGATATGGATCGGAAAGACGTTCAGGCGGTAGAAGAGATCCTCCCTGAACTTTCCCTCTTTGACCTCCTGCGTGAGATTCCGGTTTGTGGCCGCGATAAGACGCACATCCACCGAGATGTTCTTCAGGCCGCCCACCCGTTCAAAGTTCTGATCCTGGATCGCCTGGAGAAGTTTTGCCTGCATGTCCCGCGGAATTTCGCCGACTTCATCCAGAAAGAGGGTTCCCCGGTGGGCCAGCTCGAACCTTCCCGGCTTCGTGGTCACGGCGCCGGTGAATGCCCCTTTTTCATAGCCGAAGAGCTCGCTTTCGACGAGATTTTCCGCAATGGCGGCGCAGTTGATCTTGATGAAGGGCTGTTCGCTGCGGGAGCTGTGCCGGTGGATGGCGCGGGCGACCAGTTCCTTGCCCGTTCCCGTCTCTCCGGTGATGAGGACGGTGGTCGTCGTGGGCGAAACCTTCCGGATGATCTCGTGGATCTCGGCCATGCGGCTGCTTGAACCAATGATCCGGTAGCGGTCGACATCGCCGGGCGGCGCCGAGAGGTCGCGGTCGCCGAGCTGCCGGGTTTTGATCGCCTTCAGGATCACCGTTTTGAGTTCATCCTGCTCGAAGGGTTTGGTGAGATAGTCGAAGGCCCCCTTCTTGAGCGCGTCCACCGCGTTCGCCACGGTGCCGTAAGCGGTGAGGATGATCACCGGGAGCGAGGGGTCGTCCTGCATGATCCGGTCGAGGAGACCCATACCGTCGAGCCGCGGCATCTTCAGATCCGTGGCGACGACGGCGATCTTCTCCTCCTTCAGGATCCGCAGGGCCTCCTCGCCGTCCGCGGCAGTGACCACCTCGTACCCTTCCTTTTTCAGCATGGCCTTGAGGACCAGCCGCATGTTCAGCTCGTCGTCGACGACGAGAATCTTGGCCGGTTTCATTGTGGAGCCATCCCTTCCTTTCCGTCCCGCAGGCGCATTTTGGTCGCCCTGCCTGTAGAACTATCAGATTCGGGGACAGATTTCAAATTCGTACCCCCTGTCCCGTCCAGTGCTGACCTTATAGCGCTGTTTCAAAAAAACAACAGCCGGCTAACCCACCGTTTCGAGGCGGATGAAGAAGATCGTTCCCTTACCCGGGATCGACTTCACACGGATTTTTCCCCCATGATTCCGGATGATGCGCTGGCAGACGGCCAGCCCCAGACCGACCCCGCGCTCCTTGGTCGTGAAAAAAGGGGTGAAGATCTGCTTGAGCGTGTCACGGCTCATTCCATGCCCCGTATCCCGGATGGAAACGCCTACGGCGTCGCCGGTGTCGCTTCCAATCCGGGATGTCCGGACCGTCAGCGTGCCTCCCTCCGGCATCGCCTCGATGGCGTTGAGCGCAATGTTCAGAATGACCTGGTGGATCTGCTCCTGGTCCATCGGGACGGGCGGCAGATGGGGATGGAGCTCCATCTGTACATGGATACGGTCCGAGAGGTTGTTCGCCTCGATGACGGCCATCGCCTTTTC
>CAYSSF010000113.1:0-12957 GCA_964433455.1 uncultured Syntrophaceae bacterium | reverse complement strand
TGGAGCGCTGTGAAAGGCGGGGCGATGATCACCTCCGGTCCCGGAGCCGGATTGAGGGCTTTTACGAGGCGCGAGACAAAATCGACAGCCTCCGCTACCGTTTTGTTCATCTTCCAGTTTCCTGCGATGACCGGGCGGACCATTTTTCCTTCCTCCAAATGAAGTTCCTGATCTGCATCGGGACCGTCCTGGAACGGTCCACAATATCCCATGCCCGAAGCGGGCTCAACGAAGGATCAATCACCCCCACCCTTCCCTCCCCCGTCGAAGGGGAGGGATACAAGGAAAGGGGGATTTCATATAAACGCCCCATAATCGATGCCGGAAGATCATAGCCAGCCTGCCGACATTCGTCAATGCCTATTATTCGCAAAAAGTTAGGTTTGCAATATTTGCCCGTTCGGATTAATCTCACGTCATGGATACGAAGCAAAAAACACGGCCCTTGACGGCGCTGCAAATCAATTTGGAAAGAACCCGGGCGGTTGTGGACATCCCCGAGAAATACAGGGGACTCCTGGATATCGTCCAGACCCATTATGGGGTTTTGAAACGTACGGAAGAAATGCTCTTGGAGCTTCATCACCCGCTTGTCAACTGGAAATATGTGCTGGCACAGCTTAAAACCCTTTCCATCGGCGATTTCTATGATTTCAATACCCATGAAGACGGATTGTCCGCATTGAAAACGTTTGCGGATATCTATCTTGATGTCGTTGCCTCTGCCGGCGACGAAGAGGTCAGGGACGACGCCGTCCGTTATTTTTTTGAATATCTCAATACCGTTCTCTCCGGCAGCGGCAAATTGCTGGAGAGAAACAGGGTCCTTTTTTTACCTCTCTTTCGGACTCTCGCCGATCTGTCGCGGTCGCGGGATCCGTTGTTGAAGAAATCATCGGGTTATGTGAAGGCCGTTGCCAGACGGATGATGGAGAATCAGGTCGGCATGGATCTGGATGAGGTCAGGCGGCTCCTCTTTGCCGCCTTCAAATCGACATACCTCTACTGGCTTACCCAACCCGATCCTTCAACGTGGTTTTCAACCGATGGCGAGACCCGGGAAGACCGCGATGCCTATCATGAACTGATCTCTCCCCTTTCCCATGAACATATCCGTCATCTGATCGCCCGCCTCGAAGAGCTTCATCAACAGGCGGCGACCGATGCGGATGGGCTTGCACGGTACCTGGAGATGCCCGACCATGCGCAGATCGCAAACGGCTATCTTGTGATTGCCGATGCCCTTGAAAAATCGGGCGCCTTTGAAGGACGCCGCTATCTGCTGAAACTCCATTTCCTGTTCAAGATGATGGGCGTTGCCGGACTTTCGGATATGCACAGCACGGGCCTGATCGAGATCAATCGCTGTCTGGGAAGGGCGCTGAATGAAGAAAGCGATCGAAATGTGAATGAATTTGTCCAGGAAATATTCCGTTTATTGAAGAAAACCATCGCGCAAAATCAATACCGGAGTTCGGTCCTCGATTGTATCGCGACCCTGGCCAAAGAGATCTTCGAATTGAACAACCATTCCCTTGTCGATACCTTCGTCGAGGAGCTCGTGGCATTCGGTTTTCAGCATCCCGACGTGAAAGGATCGACCACCGAATGGCAGATCCAGGTGAACCCGGCCCACATCCAGAATATTCGTTCCTGGCTGGAAATTATCTCGCTGAAGCCGAGGTGGACCAAGAAGCTTCTGTCGGCCCTTATCATCAATCTGAAATTGAAGGGTGTTTTCGTCCGGGATACGGACCTTCTCCAGAAGGATATTTCACGGCTCCTGAATACCGATATCCTGCCCGCCTACAACCTGCTGAAGCAGCTCCTCCGAATCTTTCCGATCTATTTCACCGAGATCGGCGCAGAAGGGGAACTGCGGACGATCTCCACGGAGGTCGATGAACTGTCCGGCCGGCACGACAGGCTTATCTATTTTCTGAGAAAGCAGTCTCACGTCGAAAGCAACAGCCGGCTGGTCCCCTTTATCGAAGACATCTTCCGCTACTGGAACTCGGGGAGCAAGACCTTTCTGAAGGAGCACCTGCCCGAGGAAGTCTACGGGGATGTTCCGGTTTCCGGTGAATATTTTGACGGGCTCCACATCATTTTCAGCAGCCTGTTCCAGAAGATTCATGGCGATGTTGCAAAATTGCTGGAATGGGACCGCGAAAAAATATCAAAGGAGATCAACAGTATCGGCGGCGCGAGCGGGAGAGAAAACGAGCGCGCCGAACTGATGATCCGGTTCTATCAACTCATTTATAGCAAATATTTCCATCAGCACGTGGATATCCTCAAAGATCTCGAAGCCTCCTGTCTGCTGGATCCGCGGAAAATTCGCTCCCTGCGGCGCTCACTGGCAAGAAAGGATTATTACAAAAGCCTGACCGTCGTTCTGGCGATGCTTGCCGCGCTGAAGGAAAGGGTGCTTTCAGCCCAAAAGACGGACTATTCTGAAAATATCTATTATAAACGTCATATTGCAGCCGGAATCCCGTCCATGTATGGGACCTATCGTGAAGAAAAATTTGAAGCGATGGGGCTGACATTTCGCCTCGAAAGCTTTGCCACGATCCTTTTTGAAAGACTGGTGGAGTCCCTGAACCTCAAGTTCATCACCAAAAGCACCCTGATGAGAATCCACGAATATCTCTGGCTCTACATCAAGGCGCTCGATCTGGAAGGTTTGGCCACGGAAGGGCTTGTGAGCAAGCTGAGGTTTATTACGAGCGCGCTGCAGATCCGGCAGTTTTCGATCGATCAGTATATCGATATCTTCCAGTTCATCGCCAAAGGCATTCAGGATATCACCCGCGATTATTATATCGATGCCCATCGCTCCAACCTTCCGGTGATCATCGGCCAACTGATCGACGGCGACGAATGGGAAGCTGACGCCGCAGCGCATCCCCGCAATAGAACCATCGCGCCGAAGGACCAGAAGGCCTTTTATCAGTACTCGGAAAATTTTGTCCGTTCCATCATTGCCTCCGCCTTCGGCCTGCAGGTCCTGGATAATTTTGTGAATGCCGTCATCCGGACGCTGAGCGCCGAGCTTGAAAAATTCAAGAATGATAAGAAAATCCTGAACCTGGTCATGGCCTATATCCCGGAATTGGCGATATCGACCCTTTACAAGAAAAACAGGGATGCAGACAACCAGATCCTCATCGGCAACAAGGCTTACCTGCTGAAGGAGCTGATCTCATTCGGTCTCCCGGTGCCGCCCGGATTTATCATCACGACGGAGGTGTTCCGGGGCTATGAAGGCGTTATGGGGTATAAGCATATCTACAAGGATTTGAAACGGAGGGTTTACAAGGAGATCAAGGAGCTTGAACGGATTACCGGAAAGACATTCGGCGATCCGAAGAATCCCCTGCTGCTTTCCGTGAGAAGCGGCGCGACGATATCGCTCCCGGGGATGATGTCTTCCATTCTCAACGTGGGGATCAACGAAACGATTGCGGGGGGGCTTTCCCAAAAGGAGGATTATCCCTGGGCGGCGTGGGATTCATACCGGCGCTTCCTCCAGACATGGGCGATGTTTCAGGGGATTGATCGAAATATCTTCGATGAAGTCATGAAAAGCTACAAGGGCCGTTATGCGGTTGCGAAGAAATTTCAGTTCAATCCGGAACAGATGAAACAGCTCGCCCTTTCCTATAAGGAGGCGATCGTCAAGCGGGGGATACGGATCCTGGACAACCCCTATCAGCAACTCCAGCAAGCCATCCAGGACGTTTTCGCTTCCTGGCATTCCGATCAGGCGCGGATCTACCGCCATCAGATGCATCTTTCCGACGAGTGGGGCACGGCCGTGATCATCCAGGCGATGGTGTTCGGCAACCTGAATGAACAGTCGGGGTCGGGGGTGATCTTTACGCGGGACCCCAAGGGGGCCTCGCAAGATGTCGCCATCAACGGAGATTTCATCTTCTGCGTTCAGGGGGAAGATATCGTTTCCGGTCTTGTGGAAACCTTTCCGATTTCCGAAAAACAGCGTGTTACAGAGAACAGGGAGTCGCTGATCTCGCTGGAAACGAAGTTCCCGGAGATCTACAACGAACTGGTCCGGATCGCGGAATTGCTGGTTTATGAAAAGGGATTCAACCAGCAGGAGATCGAATTCACGTTTGAGAACGCCACGAAAAAAGGGCTCTATATCCTCCAGACGCGGGACATGGTTCAGAGGGAAACCGACAAGGTCAGAACCTTTGTCGGCGATGGGGATTTTGAACGCTCTTTCCTCGGCATGGGCATTGGGGTGAGCGGCGGCGCCCTGACCGGCAGGGCGGTCTATTCCGAGAAGGAGATCGAACATTTCCGGGAAAAGGACCCTGAAACCGCGCTGATTCTGATCCGTCCCGACACGGTTCCCGACGACGTCGGCATTCTTCTGAAGGCCGATGGCATTCTGACCGCGAGGGGCGGCGGCACATCCCATGCGGCGGTCACGATCCCGCAACTGAAAAAGGTCGGCGTCGTGGGCTTCAACAAACTTCACGTCTATGAGTCGCAAGGGTACAGCAAGGTTGATGGAAAAACCATTCGCGGCGGAGATTTCATCAGTATCGACGGCTGGAGCGGGGCCGTCTATACGGGAAAACACGAAATATGCGCCGATGAATCTTATAAAATCGTACTGTGATGATTATGGCGTCTATGGCGGTAAAGATATAGGTACTCTGGTCATGACGGTGCGCCGTCAGTTTCTGCATAGCCTCCTTATCATATTTCAAGAATTTCCGTCCTGCTCGTCCGCGTGATTCCTCACTTGACTTGGCCCCGCAAGTTCCCTATAATCCGCCCGGATTTTGCCCTGTCCATGGTCAGAGGTGTGACGTCATGCAGATGTTCCGCGACATCATGGAGATTGTCGGGTTTGCTATCGACGGTATCGGCGTGCTGATCATCATCATCGGCGCCCTGCTCTCGACCTCCCGCTTCCTCCTTCGCGGGGCGGCATTCTCTTACACCCTCTACCGGCAGGATCTCGGCCGTTCCATTTTACTCGGCCTGGAGTTCCTCATTGCCGGCGATATCATCCGCACGGTGATCGTGGCGCCCACGCTGGGCAACGTGCTCGCGCTGGGGATCATCGTCCTGATCAGAATATCCCTGAGCATCGCCTTGCATATGGAAATTGAAGGCCGCTGGCTCTGGCAGCAGGCCGCCGAGTCTGCGCGCCAGCCCTGAAGGCGCCGACCCTGGACGGGGCTCCGATTGACGGGGGCGCCGTTCACTCCTGACCACGCCGTTCCATCCCGGTTTCGTCCGTCGACAGGGTTTGGAGCCCTTTTGAACTGTTCAGGTTCCCATGGATCTGCCAATCATTGAAACTCCGATTTTCCAGCGCTGGGTCTGGATAGGGGAGGTCGCTTTCTCCCATATCCCCATTGCCACCCTCATCACTGCTTTTCTCGTCCTGGCGCCCATCTACGAGTACATCGGCTATCGAACCCGGGATCTCCGGTATGACCGCCTGGCCAGGAGCATGGTCTTCTTCGTGATGATCCTCTACTCGCCGGGCGCCGCCCTCGGCACGGGAATCCCCATATTCATCATCGGCCTGTGGCCCGAGTTCTGGGCCCGCTGGTCGAACCTCTTCTTCTGGCCCCTGATGGCCCAGTTCGGTTTCTTTCTGCTGGATGTCATCTTTCTGTTTTTCTTTTATCACCTGCTCTGGGAGAGGATGCAGAACCGCAAACGGCTGCATATCTTTTTCGGAGTGCTCACGGCGCTCTTCGGCCTTGCGATCCAGGCCGTCTGGGACGGCCTGGGCTCCTACATGACCACCCCGGGCGCGGCCCTGCCCATGGTGAACGAGCCGGTCGGGTGGTCGGCGCCGGCTTTTTTCAACCCGGGCTTTGTCCCCCTCTTTTTCCACCGCTTTTTCGGGAACATCAGCTACACCATGCTGCTGACCGGCGGCGTCTTCGCCCTTCGGCAGTGGCGCCAGAAGGACCCGCAGGAAAAGGCCTATTTCGGATTCGCCGCCGACCTGACCTTCACCGTCGGATTCCTGACCTTTTTTGCCATGCCCTTTGTGGGCTGGTTTTTCGCCAAGGTCATGCAGCAGCATGCGCCGGTGGCTTTTTACGCCGTCATGGGGGGGCATACGGCCTCCCACTTTACCCTCAAGATGGGGCTGATCGCCCTGATGCTGCTCACCGGCGGCGGCTACCTCTTCACACGCCACAGGGCGAAAGCGCTCCTGATCGCCATGACGGCCGGCCTGGCCAGCCTGTACATTGTGTTGCATCTGCACCCCCCCCTGCGATGGCTTCCAGGAGGGGACCTCCTGTGGCGGCTGTTCTACACGGCGGCGCTGGTCGCCGCCATCAGCGGCTTCTGGTATCTTTCCCGGCGTGCCGGCCCCGTGGGTGAGCGGTGGAAGTGGGCCATGTTTGCCGCCGGCCTGGCCGCCTTTTTCGCCTTTACGCTGGGCGGATTCGTGCGGGAGCGCTCGCGGCAGCCCTTCAACGTCTACAAGCAACTGGTGAAGGTGGACGTGCTCCCCGCCGAGGCGGACCGGTTTCTCGTGTACGACAAATGCATCGGCTGCCATCACAAGAGCCTCAACGACATTGCCCGCGCCGCCGTCGCGGACTGGGACCGGAGAGTTGATCTGGAGCGACAGCGGCCCGGGGCGGAGATCTCCGCGGAAGAGGCGGCCCGGATCGGCCGCTACCTCAAGGAGGCCTTCCCATGAACCTCGATTTTCCCGTTCTGGGCGCCAAAGGGGCCATCGGCTTTCTGGCGCTCTTCCATACCTCGGTGGCCTCCCTGGCCATCGGCTTCGCCCTGGTCGTCACCATCTTCGAAATCGTCGGCTACCGGAACCGGGAGTGGGCCTACGACCTTCTGGCGAAGCGGATCCAATTGATCCACGTGTGCATCTACAACATCGGCACGATCAACGCGATCGGTCTGGTCTTCGCGCTGTCGGGCCTCTACCCCCAGTTCTGGAGCCAGATTTTCGTCCAGTTCTTCTGGCCACTCATCGTCGAGGAGTTTCTCTTTTTCCTGCTGGCCGTCACCCTGACCCTTCACTATTTTTTCTGGGACCGGCTCTGGGGGCACAAAAAGCTGCACATCGTCTTGGGGGCGCTGCTCACGCCGTTGTTTTTTTTGCAGTTCTACATCATCAACGGTCTCGGCGGCTTCATGCTCACCCCGGGCTTCGGCGAGGCCGAAGCCTCCCTGAGGGTCGGAATTCTGGGTTGGGACCGGATGGGTTTCTACAACCCCTCCTTTCTGATGCTGACCGTTCACCGAACCCTGGCCAATTTCGCCTATGGCGGATTCGGTGCGGCGGCCATCTGTGGGATCGGCCTCTACTTCACCAGGAGCGAGGGCCGACAGCGGATGTATGAGATGGGGGGAAGACTGGCCTTCATGATCGCCTTTGCGGCCTTCCTCTCCCTGCCCGTGGCGGGCTACTTTTACGCCCACGTCCTTCGGGACCACTCCCGCGAGGCCTATGTCAACCTCATGTGGGGCAAAGGCGACATCGTGGCCGGAGGGGTGGACTGGTGGTGGCTCAAACACATCCTCGTGGCCGCCACACTGGGCATCTGCGTGACCTATTTCCGCAGGCTCTCCCATGTCAAAATGCCCTTCTCCCTTCCCGCGGTCATGGTCTACAGCATCGCTCTGTTCTACCTGATCTTCTACCTGGCCATGGGTATGGTGATGACCTGGTTCTTTTTCTGGGCGATGGTGGCCAGCAGCGTCGTCGGCGCGCTGCTGGCCCACCATCTGCTCTCCCACCACCAGGGATCGCCGCGGGCCGTCTTCCTGCTGGTCGGCCTGACCGCCTTTGGGACCGTCCTGTTGGGAGGCTATGCCCGGGAGGCCGCCCGGCCCCGCTTTGTGGACCGGATCGCCCATTACGATCACGTCTTTGTGCCCGAGGAGCGCCAGCCCTACCTCATGGTCCCCGTAGACCCGGCCGATATCCCGGCGGCCCCGGTCCGGACCGAACTGACAGGACCCCAGGCCCTGATCCGTCTGAGATGCATCGGTTGCCACACCTTGGACAGGGTCAAGGCCTATCGGTTCGGCAACTGGCGGCTGGTGGTGGAGCAGATGAAGGTTTACGGGTTGCGTCTTACCCCGGAAGACCGGGAGACCATCATCGCGCACCTGGAATCCGGTGCGCCTTACTGACGGAGCGGACGACATGAAAAAAAAGGCTGCCAAGGAGGTAAAAAAGTCGAAGGAGACGGCGGAAAAAGAGAAGCAGTCCGCTCCTGCGGCGGCGTCTTCCCCTCCCGAGGAAGAGTCCGCAAAAGACACGCCCGACGAAGTCGCGGAAGCGGGCGCCTCTCAGCCCGGTAATTCACCGGAGGCCGATGGCGGGGAGGTTGCCGCCGGCAAATTCGGCGAAGCCGCGGAAACCCCGGGGGAAGATGAGGATGCCCATTATCCGCTCCGCGAGGCCCAGGAAGACCCCCGTTGGGCCGTGCGCACCGTCTGGACCTGGATCGGCCTCGGGCTGACTTCCATCCTTTTTATCCTCGCCCTGCTGGTTCTGGGGGTGGTCCATGACTAAGTTCTTGTTTTTCCTCCACAGCCGCTTCTGGCTCCTGGCGCTCAAAATCGTGGCGCTGGCCTTCGTGGGCGCCATGGTCCTGGTCCAGATCCCGGAGATGCGCTATCGCCTGGGTCCCAAGGAGCCCGTGGTGATTTCCGAACCGGGGGAGCTTTCCCTGGGAAAATTTCCCGGGGTCGCGTTCGTGATGATCCAGGGGAAGCCTGATTTCGGGAATGCCTTTGTGTACCGGCGCTACGGGCTTTCCTACACCTACTTCAACCTGGAGTCCTACGGCATGCGCCTCGTCATCCGCACGCACCGAACTGTAAATCCGGAGTGGCGGCAGCTCGACCGGTTTGTCGGCAAGCTCCGCCCTTTCCGCTATCAGCCCTTCCATTACCGCATCCGGGACATTTACCATGAGATGTTCGGCGCCACGGTGCCCGCCGATGCCTTCTTCCTGGCCCTCGACGACGTGCCCCGGCTCAGCGGCTGGCAGGTCGGGGCAGTGACCTTCGCGGCACTCCTCTGGATCGCCATGTTTTATCTGTTCTTTATTTTCAAGGGATGGGGAAAAAGGGTCGGACGGGAGGGGCTTTTAGGCGCGCCCCGCCGGCCTTAGAGGATGACGAGGAAGAGCCACCCGGCAAATCCCCATAATACGAGGGTCCCCGCGGAGAGGATGATGCCCAGCAGCGGCGCATAGGGCCGGTAGTTCTGGTACATGCGGACAAAGCTGATTTTGAGCAGCAGGACCGCGAAAAGGCACATGGCGAAGAACCCGTGGATGAAGGCCCGGGTGTCGAAATGCTTTCCCGTCTTGGCGAGCCGGTCCATCATGTCCACGCAGATCCAGGAGATCCAGACGAAGCAGAGGAGGAAGAGGTACCCGCCGATCCGGTGGAGCCGCATCATGAGGTGGGCGTGCCGGCTCGGCGATCCTTTCTGGCCGAAAAGCCGCATGGCGGCCCAGAATTCGAAGATCGCCAGGAAAACCAGGATCAGGGAGACATAGGTTTTGGTGATGGGATCCATGGCGTTTTCCTTTCAGGGGGTGGGCGGTCGCCGTTCATGTTTCTTCGGCAGGAGGCTTTTGGGCGTGCCGCGCCGGAGCCTTTCCTCCGCCCATCCGGCCGGAGGAGGCCTGCATTTCCCCCAGGGTGACCCGCGTCTTTCCCCGGGACCGGGCATAGGCCTCGATGCCTCTTCGGGCCATCGACCTTGCAAAAGCGGGGATGCGATCGAGCCGCTGAAGCGCTTCCTCGTCCCAGTCGACGATCCCCGGGGCCTCCCGCGCGGGTGGGCGCAGCGCTCCGGAACTGGCGGCAATCAGAACGTTGGTCATTGCCAGGCGGGAGGCGGCCTCGCTGTTCGAGCCGATCCGGGCCGTCTCTTCCCTGTGGTTTCCGAAGCGGCCCACCACGATGAGATCGGCGCCTCCATTTCCCGCGTGTCCGATCAGGGTGCGATAAGCCTTGCCCTTGAGGAGAACGGCATTGGCCTTGACACCCATGACGCCGCATTGATCCAGGGCGTTGTCCAGGAACGACTGATAGAGCTTTCCCAGCCCCTCGTCGACCAGCTCTTCGTGAAGCGTTTCCTGCTTGGCCAGTCCCACTTCCTCCTGTCTTTCTGTGCTCAGAGCCCCGGACATGGTCTGAAAGACCTGGGTGTGAAAGTAGGGGTCGTAGACGGAGACCAGTTCCAGTTGTTTTCCGAGAATCCGGGACCAGGCGGCCCCCTTTTTCAGCGCCTCCCCGGCCTCCGCGCTGCCGTCGATGCCGACGACCACCTTTCCGGCGGCGGGGATGCGGCGGGCGATGAGGACGTCGCAGCGAGTCCCGGCCAGAACCCGGGCGGAAGTGCTGCCCAGGGAATCGCCCTCGACGGCGCCCAGCCCCAGAGCGCCGAGCACCACCAGGCCGGCTGCCCGTTCTTCGGCCAGCCTGAGAATCTCGACGTAATTGCGCCCCTCCCGGTGGACCTGCTCCACAGCGGCGCCGCGCTCCCCGGCGGTTTGAAGAAAGCCATCCATGTAGCCCCGGGAAAGGGCCCCGAAACCCTCACCGATGAGCTCTTCGTGCGCCTCCCGGATCTGGGAGAGAACCTCCGTCCTCTGGTACCTGGCCGGCAGTGAGGGCTCCATCTCCCGGAGGCGCCGGCTGTGAATCCGCACATCGGAGATATGGCAGACAAGCAGTTCGGCTTCCAGTTCACAAGCCGCGGCAAGGGCGATCCGCCCGCCCGTCAGGGAATCTTCCGAGCCGTCCAGGGCGACGAGAATTCGTTTGTACATGAAAGGCACGGCTCCTTTTCTCACAGCGGCAGCGTGAAATAGAACGAGGAGCCGGCCCTCATGAGCTTCATGTTGACCTCGTTGTCTTCGACGACCAGAATGGTTTTCCCTTCCATTGTCCTATCCTGCACCCGTCAAAAGCTCAATGAAACAGGCTTTGATGGATGTATGCGGTCAAGTCGCCGAGCCTGTTCGTGTAGCTGCCGTACTCGTTGTCGTACCAGCCGAATATCTTCGCGTGAACAACGGGGATCCGCATGGTCGATTGCGAAAGCGTCTTCAGAAACGCCTCCGGCAGATCGGGGACGCTGGAGAGGTCCACTTCGATGAAGGCGGTCCGGGTATGGTTGAATTGTCCTTCGATCACGACGGCCGCGTCCATTCCGATCAGATCGGTCGACACGTTCTGCTCTTCCGAATAGACCACCAGATGGTCGGGATCGTTCGCTGCCTTTTTGTAGATATCGTTGAGCATCTCCCGTGTAAGGGGGGTATTGGCGCCGCCCCGGTTTGCGCGGGTTTGAAAAGTCGCATTCAGGATAATCAACGATTCCGTATTCGTCGGGACCCGGATCGAATCCGCCATAAACCCGATATTTTTCACCTCGGGAATCACCAGACTCAACGCTTCGGCGGCATTGGTGGAGGTGAGGATGATGTTGTTCAGCGTGCTTCTGCTCTTGCGCAGATCTTTTTCACCGGTCTTCGGCGTCTTGTCGAGGATGCTCTGCGAATTGGTGACGGCATGAACCGTCGACATCGATGCGGTGAGGATCTTGCTGGTCGCGTGATTTTCGAGGAGCGGTTTGATCATGTGGGCGAGGCCGGTTGTCGTACAGGAAGCCGCGGAAATTAGATGATGTTTTTTATAGTCGAATGCAGTGTGGTTGATCCCGTAGATGAGCGTGACCGCCTCGTCCGGCATGGTCAACGCCTTGTTTTTTATTTTGAATGCCGAGGAGTTGATCACGACCTTTGCGCCGCCTGCAAGGTGTCCGGCAAGGGAGCCGCTTTTGTCATCCGGCGCGAGGGTCGGGTCCTGAAATTTTCCGGTGCACTCCACCACCACGTCGACGCCGTGACTCCGCCAGCCGATATCGGCTGGATTTCGCGCCTCCCGCAGGATGGTGACGGGGATGCCGTCGATGAGGAGCGCGCCGCTCTTTTCATCGACAATCCGGATCATCCTTTCCGCCTTGACGCCGTGCAGGAAGCGGTGGATGGTCCCATAAGTCGCATCTTTTTCGATCAATTGGGCGATCGCGAAAAGACCGGTACCCACCCCTCTGCCGACATTGACGATGATCTCCTGAAAATATTTTCTGCCGATATGGTGCCAGAGTGTAAGCTTTCCGATCCGCCCCAGGCTGTTAATGCCGAGAACGGGTCGCCTGGATTCAAAAACTTCCACGTGACTCATGAGCCGTCATCCTTTCTTTTCAGAAACAGCCGCACATACAACTCTCCATAAACCAAAGAGTTCCACCCGCTCAGAGGCTGCCTGCTACGAGCTTCAGAAGATCGATCATCCGGCAGGAGAAGCCCCATTCGTTGTCGTACCATGAAAGCACCTTGATCAGATTGCCCTCGATCACCATCGTCGATTTTCCGTCCACGATCGAAGAATGGGGATTGCCCAGATAATCGATCGAGACCAGTTCTTCATCCGAATAGGCGAGGATTCCCTTCATTTTACCCTCTGCCGCCTCTTGCAGCGCGGCGTTGATCTCTTCGACCGTCGCCTCTTTCTCGATTTCGGCAACGAGGTCGACGACCGAGACGTCCGGTGTCGGAACCCTCATGGAGAATCCGTTCAGCTTTCCCTTCAGTTCCGGAAGAACGAGACCGACGGCTTTTGCGGCCCCTGTGGTTGTCGGGATCATGGAGAGGGCGGCCGCCCTGGCCCTGCGAAGGTCCTGATGCGAAAGATCCAGGATCCTCTGGTCATTGGTGTAGGAGTGGATGGTGGTCATCAGCCCCCGTTTAACCCGGAAGTTCTCATGCAGAACCTTTGTGAAGGGCGCCAGGCAATTGGTGGTGCAGGAGGCGTTGGAGATGATGTGGTGTTTTTGCGGCTCATACAGGTAGTCGTTGACCCCCATGACGATCGTGATGT
>CAYSSF010000112.1:0-13115 GCA_964433455.1 uncultured Syntrophaceae bacterium | reverse complement strand
GGTGTCTTTGCACCACGTTATTCCACGACTTTCACCTGGCGGAAGGAAGAAACTAATTACCGGGCTCAAGACCCAAGGGACAGACCTTCTCTTCCGACATACTGAAATGGTTTTACCAAAAAAGAATGAACTCTCAAACAAACAATAGTATGCTAACTTTCAATATACGAGGGACAGAGCCCATTTATTCTCCCCTACGAAAAGTGTTCCCCCCGCAAAAACGCTAATTTTCAAGACCTGACCCCAGGGTTACGCCCGATCGGGTGGGGGTGGGCAATGTGATTTTCAAGATGCCGAAATTCAGGACGATGCGCATCGATACCCCCGCTGTTGCAACCCACCTGTTATCAAATCCCGATGCATATCTGACGCCGATAGGTCCGTTTTTGAGAAAACTGAGCCTGGATGAACTGCCCCAGTTGTGGAGTGCCTTGAAGGGAGATATGAGTTTTGTGGGTCCGCGACCCGCGTTGTTCAATCAAGAGGATCTGATCGCCTTGCGGACGGCGAAAGGGGTTCATCGGTTGATTCCGGGGATCACGGGCTGGGCGCAGATCAACGGCCGGGACGATATTCCGATTCCGAAGAAGGTGGAATTGGATGCGTATTATTTGAATCACAGGTCATTTCTTTTTGACTTGAAGATACTGTTTTTGACGTTTTTCAAGGTGACGAGGGCTGAGAATGTCAGTCATTAAAACATGCTCCATGCACTGATAAAATCAATCAAAACGTAAAACTCGCCGATGATGTTCGTCTTTAAGAAGTTGGTCAGCCGATTTTTCTTTCCACTCTCACTGGTGATCGAACTTCTCCTCCTTGGCATTTTTCTCAAAAAAAGAAGAACAACGGTTATTTTGGCGGGCGTTGCCCTTCTTTACCTCTTTTCTTTCTCTCCCTTTGGTTACCTGATGTTGCGTCCTCTGGAAAGCCGTTATGCGGCTGTTTCATCTTCCAGTCTGAACAAAGAGGTTCGATGGATCGTGGTGCTTGGCGGCGGTTCCAGGGGAGATAAGGCCCTCACGCCCGAAGACCGGTTGGGCGACGCCAGCTTGAAACGTCTGCTGGAGGGGGTGCGGCTGAGTCGTCTCCTACCGCAGGCGCGGTTGGTTCTCTCCGGAGGGGATTATCGGGGGATCTCTCCGGACGCCGTGGCCATGCAGCAGGTTGCCCTCGATCAGGGTGTGGCCCGGGATCGAATCACGTTGGAGGCGGCTTCCCAAGACACTGCGGATCAGGCGGAATTCCTGCGGGAGCGGTTGGGGCAAGCCCCCTTCTATCTGGTGACCTCCGCCGGCCATATGCCGAGGGCCATGAGGCTGTTCATCCGTTCCGGCACGAAACCGATTGCGGCCCCGACCGATTTTCGGGCCCTGTGGACGCCTTTTCAAGTTGGAGCCCTTTTCCCCCATGCCGAGACCCTGGCCGATACGGAAAGCGCCTTCCACGAATACCTCGGCCTCTGCTGGTCCTGGCTGGGGGGAAGATTTACGCCAAAGCTTTGAAAGGCTTTGGGGCCGCTTCCCCGATGTGATATACATTGACATGTATCACATTGCCTGATAGGATGCTTTGGCGGCTCGGGGAAAAGAATTGAACACCCTGCAATTGAGGTCATGAGATGAAGAGTGCGAGAACCATCATCACAATCTCGGAACAGGAAAAGCGATGGCTGGCCGCATACAGCGGGCTGCATGGCGTTTCCCTGGCGGAGGCCGTCCGCAGGGGCATTGCCTGCCTGAAATCGGCGGAGGGAGCGGTAGCCTATCGGGAACTCGTCCAAAAAACCGGCGGGATTTGGAAGCGAGGCGACGCCCTGCACTACCAGGAAGAGATCCGTTCGGAGTGGGAAAAACCGCAATGCTGAAAAGGCTTCTCGATTCCGTCATCCTGATCGACCACCTGAACAACGTTCCGCAGGCAACGGAATTTCTGCTTACGTTGGACCCGGAGCAGGCAGCTATTTCGATGATCAGCTATGCGGAGATCCTGACGGGCCTGGATGAAGAGGGGGAACGGCTAGCCAAGCCATTTTTGAGCAGCTTCGAGATGCTGGATATCGATAGCACAGTCGCCGAGAAGGCCGCTGCGTTGAGACGCCAGTACGGATGGAAGCTGCCCGATGCCTTTCAGGCGGCCATAGCCCTGCTTCACGACGTAAAACTGAGCACTCGCAACACCAAGGACTTCAATCCGCAGAAGCACCCCTTCGTTGAGATTCCCTATCGCCTTTAGGGTCAGCTTGGGGGTCAGGTCTTGCGTGCGGCCGGGCAAGGTCGCGTAATCCAGCGGGTGGAAACCCCGCCCCGGAAGGAAGGCCATCCACCGGGTAGCGAGTCCTTGGAGGCTGACTGGTAACAGTCAGTTTTAAGCGTAGGACAGCAAGCAGGCAGGCCGTAAGCCGCAAGGCTGAAGGGATAGAGCCCCGTAAGTGACGCGTTGGGAAGGACGACACTGTTTAAGAAGTGGAAGTCAACACAGGCATTTTCGCAAATGGCAAGGAATGTCTGCTTCCTCGGGGTCTGAGACCATGGCATGTTTGACATCGTGATTGCACGGAGACGGGATCCCATTTGTCGCCTGGGCGTTTTGCGTCTGAGACCATGGCATGTTTGACATCGTGATTGCACGGCAACCCGGGAGGCCCTGTGTCTCTCTTGCAACAAAGAGAGTATGCCGGACAACTGAAGAGGGAGGAAGGCAAATGAGGCACAGGGAGTCGGATAGCCTCGAAGTACCTGTGAAGGCGGGTAATGCTGCTGGAGGGAAGGAGGCTACACATGGTAGCGCGGTGTGAGGAAACATTGGCCGTTCACGGAAGCGGGGAGCCGGTGGAAACGAAATTGCAGCGCATAGCGGAGAAGGCCCGTAAAGAGCCGGACTTCAAGTTCACCAGCCTGTATCATCTGATGAATGAGGATCTATTACGGGAATGCTTCAAGCGGTTGCGGAAAGATGCAGCCGCGGGCATCGACAAAATGACCAAGGATATGTACGCCGAAAATCTGGACGCCAATCTGTCAAACTTGATAGATCGACTGCACCGGATGGCGTATATACCGCAACCTGTCCGGCGTAAATATATACCAAAGCCGGGCAGTGCCAAACAACGTCCCTTGGGAATACCGTGCTTTGAAGACAAACTTGTTCAGGCAGGGCTTGTGCGGATACTGGAGCAAGTGTACGAGCAGGATTTTAAAAATGATTCGTATGGGTTCCGTCCGAAGCGAAGCTGTCATGATGCGCTCAAAGCATTGAGCGAGACGGTGGAGAACAAGCCGATCAACCACATCGTAGAGGCTGATATCAAAGGCTTTTTCGATAATGTGAATCAGGAATGGCTGATGAAATTTCTGGCGCACCGGGTTGAGGACAAGAGGATTCAGCGCATGGTAAAGCGATTCCTCAAGGCAGGGGTGGCGGAAGATGGAAGCGTAACGGTCAGCGACGAAGGAACGCCCCAAGGTGGGGTTATCTCTCCGTTGCTGGCAAATATCTATCTTCACTACGCCCTTGATCTCTGGTTTGAGAAGGTTTACCGCAAGAGCTGCACAGGGATTGCCCGGCTCATTCGCTATGCCGATGACTTTGTCGTCTGCTTCCAGTACAAGCAGGAGGCGGAGCGGTTTCGCGTGGAGCTGGTCGAACGTCTAAGCAAGTTTGGGCTTGAGGTGGAACCGACGAAGACCAAGGTTATGGAGTTTGGAAGATTCGCCGTACAGAATGCCAAGCAAAAGGGGGAAAGAGCCCAGACGTTTGATTTTCTGGGGTTTACCCACTACTGCGGGACAAAGCGGGACGGCAAAGGGTTTCGGATGAAGCGGGTGACAGCCCGCAAGAAGTTCACCGCCAAGCTGAAGGTATTCAAGGAATGGCTGATGAAGGCCAGGGTATTGAAGACCAAGGAACTTTGGGCAACAGCCAAAGCCAAATTGAGAGGCCATTACAACTACTACGGGGTAACCGATAACCTGCCCGGAATCAAGAGATTCGGGGTGGAAGTGGAAAAGCTGCTGTTCAAGTGGCTAAACCGTCGTGGCAAACGTGGCTGTCTCAACTGGCAAAAGTTCTGTGAAATGCTGAAGCGGTTTCCTTTACCGGAACCTCGAATCAGGGTCAGGATGTTCGGATTTTCTGTGAATTGACTATGTGAGGAGCCGTGTGCGTAAATAGCGCAAGCACGGTTCTGAGAGGGGTCAGCGACAACCGATGTATGGTTGAGATGATGTGGCACCGCCGGGAAACCAGGCGGAAACGGAGAACACAAACATCGACCTACAGCGTTGGGAGAAGCTGATCTACTCGACAATTAGCGTTTTGCGGGGGCTGGATTCAGAGGGGTTAGGCGCTTGCATAAATAACCTTGCAAAATGAACGTATGCATTTTAATATGCAATAATGATTGAGCGAAAACTACAAGAAGCTGTTGTAAGCTCACTGAAGACTTACCCTGTTGTCGGTATCCTGGGCTCTCGCCAGGTTGGGAAAACCACCCTGGCAAAGACGATCAGGGACGTTTCCAGGCCGGACGCCGTCTATCTTGACCTTGAGCTGCCGTCGGACATTAACAAGCTCCGGGATGCCGAGCTTTATTTGCGTCAATTTGAAAACACACTGGTCATTGTTGATGAAATCCAGAGGATGCCGTCCCTGTTCCCGCTTATTCGGGCATTGGTCGATCAGAACAGGATCGGGGGACGTTTCCTCATCCTTGGCTCTGCATCGCCGGAGCTGCTCCGGCGCTCCTCGGAGAGTCTTGCGGGCCGTATTATTTATCACGAACTCGGCCCCTTAAGCCTGAAGGAGACAGGCGCTGACCGGTTTCAACAATTGCTTCTTCGGGGCGGCTATCCGAATAGTTTTCTTGCGGAGAATGATGATGAGAGTTTTGTCTGGCGGGACTCCTACATCAAGACCTATCTCGAAATGGATCTTCCGCAACTGGATATCCGTATTCCTTCTGTTCAACTGAGGCGATTCTGGACGATGCTGGCTCACTGCCACGGGCAACTCTGGAATGCCAGCAAGATTGCAGGAAGCCTGGGAGTTTCCGCGCCGACCGTGCGCCGTTATCTGGATATCCTGGATGAGACTTTCGTTGTCCGGCAGCTTCCCCCTTACTACGCCAACACTAAAAAAAGGGTAATCAAATCACCGAAAGTGTATATCCGTGATTCGGGATTGAACCATGCCCTTCTGCGGATCAGGACGTTCGAAGATCTGATGGGGCATCCATCTGTCGGCGCCTCCTGGGAGGGGTTCGTGATCGAACAGATTGCCGCGCTTTTGCCCCCCAACAGCGAATTGTATTTTTATCGAACCAACGCCGGTGCGGAAATCGATCTTTTGTACCTGGACCATGAAAACAAGCCTGTTCCAGTGGAAATCAAATATTCCCTGAGCCCGTCCGTATCCAGGGGATTCTGGAATGCATATGAGGACTTATCATGCCAACGCGGCTACGTCGTCTATCCGGGCAAAGAAATGTATCCCCTGGGCAGGAACGTCTCAGTTTTGCCTTTGGAAAAGTTGGTGGAAAATAGCGGGACAGCGCCCCTATTTATTTTCCAATAACAAAAGTTGATTTAAAAGGTACGAGAGTATATACTATAAATATATACGATATGCAGAGGTGATGAAATGGAAACGGCAAAGTTATTTCAGAATGGGAGTTCTCAAGCAGTAAGGCTGCCCAAGGAATTCAGAATTCCTGGAAATGAGGTAAAAATATTCAAAAAAGGCAATCGTGTTATACTGGAGCCCATAGAAACGACATGGGACCCGTTGTTTGAATCGCTCAGTGAATTTCCTGAAGATTTTTTGAAAGACGGCCGTAATCAGCCAGGTATGCAGAAAAGAGAATCTTTATGATGCGCTATCTGCTTGATACCAATATTTGCATATATCTCATAAGAAAACCCTCACCCGAGATTCTTGGGCGCTTCCAAAAGCATGCGCCACAAGATGTGGCAATTTCCACAGTCACCCTCTTTGAGCTTCAAAATGGGGTTGAAAAAAGTCAATTCAGGCAACGTTCCGAGGAAGCTCTCGACAAATTCCTTCGACCATTGAACCTCATAGAATTGGATCGTTCCGCTGCTCTTGAAGCCGCGGCTATTCGTGCACAACTTGAAAAGAAAGGGATATCAATAGGACCTTATGATCTTCTGATAGCAGGTCTTGCCCGATCACGAGACATGACATTGGTGACCAACAACACCAAAGAATTTGAAATGGTTGTTGACCTGCATCTGGAAAACTGGGACAAATAGGGGGACAGCTCGACAGCTCCCCTATTTACGACCAGCACCCGTGGCTGGGGTCAGGTCTCGCTTTTTAGCGTTTTGCGATGTGGACCATAGGGCGGAGTAAAAAAGCGAATGACAATTGAAGAGATTCGTAATAGAGTAAGGCAAAGGAAGTACAGGTTTTCCGATCATGCCGTGAAGCGAATGATTCAAAGAAACGTAACCCGTCAAGAGGTGGAGAGCACCATACTTGCAGGAGAAATAATTGAACAGTATCCTGATGATAAGTATTCCCCGAGTTGCCTGATTTATGGGAAAACTGAAAATGGCAGGGATTTGCATGTTCAAATATCATTTCCGCCATTTATTGTAATTATTACAGTTTATGAACCGGATCAGGAAGATTGGGTCGAATGCAGGATAAGGAGGTGAATTTCATGAAGTGTGTGTTCTGTGGCGGTGATGTGTTGAAATGCAACGTCACCTTTACTTATGAGGAAAATGAGAAGCATCTCATTATCGAACACGTTCCTGCAGAGGTTTGCAAAAGGTGCGGGGAGAAGATGTATTCTCCTGAAGTTACGGATGAACTCTTGCGCTTCGCCAAGAATGAATTCAAACCCGCAAGAAAAATTGAAGTGCCGGTGTTTGATTTCGCAGGGAAATAGGGGGACAGCGCCCCTATTATTTTCTTACATAATTTGCAACATCGTTTCCACAATGAGCGATCCAGGGCGGTTACCCGGCCGTTTATCTTGCGCCCGCGGGCCAGGATCTGGTCCGCAGGCTGAGCTAAATCAGGATGGGCCAGGCAGGTGTTTGTAGATGTCTTTTCTGTGGCCGATCTTTGCCACCAGGATCACAAGAGTGTCATCATGAATTTCATAGATGACGCGGTAATCTCCCACTCGTATTTTGTGAAACTTGTTATTTCCCTTCATTTTCGTTATAGCCGGATCCGGCAGATTTTCAGCGAGGGCGTCGATTTTCCCCTTTATTCGTATCAATTCTTTTTGGGGAAGTGTTCTCAGATCCTTTTCGACAGCGGGTCTGAACTTAATTGTGTATGTCATTTTAGAGACCCAATTTTTTCCAGAACTGCTCGGAGGGGATGTCTTCACCCTGCTCTTCCATTGCCTTAACGGCATCGGCAATATCAATGCGGTCTTCTAATTCCTGAAGCAGCCTGAGTTCATCTATTGCGACCAGAGCGGCAATCTCCTCGCCTCTTCTGGTCAGAATAATGGATTCCTTTCCAAAGGATACGCGGTTAACAATAGTAGAAAAATTTTTTCTGACATCCGCCGTGGATATTTTCGTGGTCATGGCAGCACCTCCTGTGTACATTACGGACAAATAGTACAATAGAGCAGATCGCATGTCAAACGATAATAACCTCTCAGGGTTCTTTTTAAAATTAGCGTTTTTCAGGTTTTCGAGAGCGTCCACAAGCTGATGGTCTTCTCGGGTCCTTGACATCTTTGAAATAGGGGGACAGCTCCCCTATTTCCCGGACGCCTTGGCCATGCAGCAGGTTGCCCTCGCTCAGGGTGGTGCCCGGGATCGAATCATCCTGGAGGCGCCTTCCCCAGGATACCGCGGATCAGGCCGAATTCCTGCGGGAGCGTTTGGGGGCAAGACCTGACCCCAGAACTTGAGCTATTTTTTGATTTTTCTGAATCGGTATGTTATTGTCTTTCCATGAGAATATATTTGGACAATTGCTGCTTTAATCGCCCTTATGATGATCAGACTCAGATTCGGATACGGATTGAGTCTGAGTCCAAATTGTTTATCCAAGCCAAAATATTGGCTGGGGAGGTTGGTTGCATTCGTTTGATGAAATAGGGGAGCTGTCCCCCCATTAGGTGGAAAATGCCTCTATCATCTGATAAATTGTCACGCATGGCTGCGTAAGAGCCATTTCCAGACGGGTATTACGGGGATTTTCCCGACGTCTGCGACGATCCGTTCCCCTTCTTCATCATAGGTCAGGATCAGCCCATTCCGGATGGCAAAGGCGTTCATGGCATCGCGCAGGCCACGAATTTCCCGCCCTTCGTTCTTCGGGGTCATCTCCCAGCTCACCTGGATGGCCGTTTCCGGTTTGACGGTTCCCATGACAATGAAGTCGCATTCCCCCTTTCCCTTGTAATAGAAGCACTCCGCCCGGCGCCGGAAAAGCTCGATGGCAACGACGTTCTCCAGGAGTTTCCCTCTGTTTTCTGAGAAATCGGCGGCAAGGGAGGAAAAGCCCGCATCCAGCAGATAGATCTTTTTGGGGTTCATGATCCGATGCCTGGCGGAATAACTGTATTTTTCGTGGGCGATGATAAAGAAGGCTTCCTGCAGGTAACGCAGATAGTTGGAGATCGTCTGCTTGCTGCCGGGGAGTTGATGCTGCTTCAAATGCTTTCCGAAGGTCGAGATCGAAAACAGATCGGCAAAGGTGTTCAGGCTGTAGCTCATGACGGCTTCGAGGACGTATTTGGCCTTGATGTTGTACCGCTCCAGGATGTCACGGTAATAAATTGTCCGGTAATAGGTCTGTAGGAGTTCCCTTTTTTCCATAGGGGTTTCCCGCTTGAGGACCTCCGGGAAGCCCCCCTCCTTGAGATAACGATCAAAGGTCATCATGACCTGCCCGCGTGCGGGGGTCAACAGGGTACGGTCGTCATAAGGGATGCCGCCATAACGCAGGATCTCCGGGAAGGAAAAAGGAAGAATCAGGATGTTTCGACAACGGCCCCGCAACTCCGACGAGATTTCCCTTTCGAGCAGGTGCGAATTGCTGCCGGAAACGGCGATGCGATAGCGGTTCTGATTGTGAAGAGTTCGAAGGACGCGGCTCCAGTCCGGAAGTTGCTGCACCTCGTCGAAAAACAGGAAGGAAGGCGGTTTCCCGGTGACCTGCTGGAAAGCGGCAAGCAGGGTGTCCGTGTCGGTCGCCTTGAAATCCGTAAGGCGGTAATCTTCAAAATCAACGAAGAGAATGTCTTCCCGACGCGCTTTTCCCGATGTCAAGAGGTCCTGGATCAGTTGATACAGATACCAGGTCTTTCCCGCTCTTCTTGGACCGGCTACGGCGATGATATCCGATGACTGTTCGAGTGCAATTTCGGGCGCATCCCGTCTCACCAGAGACGGCAAGGTCTTTTCCACCAGCCATTCAGCATTGATTTTCTTCAGAATTTCCGTATTCATTCTAAATTGTTCACCTCGATGGACAATCATTAATGAATGTGTTCACCAAAGTCAAGGAAATTATTGTAATTAGTTATTCCTTTTAAAGTCAACAATAAAAATTGACATTTTTTACGTCAATTTTATTCGAGAGCTGCTCTTTGAAAATTTGGTAAAACCTGGACAATTCCTCCTGCTTTTGTTAGTTTAGGGAGCGGAGGGGATGGGAACGCCGATCCCGCACTGGGTGATGTTATGCTTTCAGCTTCAAAAACGTAAGAAAAAATCGCGTTTTTCCATGAGCAAGGAATGATGGCAAGTTGTTGGGTTAATTTAGATAATCCTTTTTGGATGGAGTCATAGGCTTCTTCGATTTGTGAGGGTTGCGCAGCGAGTTGGAGGGCGTCATTTTTTATGGTCATTGAAATCATAGGGTTATTGAAGAAGTTGCCGGAGCAAATTTGCAGCCACAGATAGGAGAACCCCTTTTTGGTAACCACATAAAATGATTGCTTATCGTGTTTTTTCAGTACGCCCCTTGCCTTCAATTTGTTGATCTCATAGCGGATTTGTGCAGGATTTCGGAAATGGCCGGAGAGGTTTTTAAGAATAAAGGGACAGAGCAGCGATTATGGTGGCTAATTATGGTTGACAATCATTATTAGACAGGATAAAGGTGGCCATGCTGAGTGGCGAAGTCCAAAACCGGATACTTCAATACAATCCCTGGCTGACGCAGCCTGACCAGGCCGACGGCTTGATTCGTCGCTATCTCCCCGGAACCTATGTTCTGCGTGAGCCTGAACCGGTCTCGCTCCGGAATGATCGCGCCCTCCTCATTGTCGGCCCCCGTCAATCCGGGAAGTCCACCCTTGCCTGGCGCCTTCTCCAAGCTCTTGCTCCCAATATCCTTTACCTCAATCTGGAAGACCCGCTCCTGCGCTCGGCCCTCGGCGTTGCTGTTGAACTTGCTTCGCTGCTCCGGGAACGCTACTCCTTCATCCGGGCCGTCTTTCTTGACGAAGCACAACACCTGACCGACGCCGGGATCTTCGTGAAGGGGTTGGTGGACGCCAGATTGGGCATCCCCATCCTGGTGACCGGTTCTTCATCCTTCCACCTGATGAGCAAGACAAGAGAATCTCTCGCGGGCAGGGCGGACCGGCTGCGGCTGCTGCCATTCAGTCTCAAGGAATTGATGCGGCACGAAAACCCTGAGAATCCTGTCGCTATGAGGAGTTTATGCGAGAGAATCTTCCGCCGGCAGATGATCCACGGCAGTTACCCGGCCGTTTATCTTGCGCCCGCGGACCAGGATCGGGTCCGCCTGCTCTCCGACCTGACCGAGGCCTTGATTCTGCGGGACGCGTCGGATCTCTTCCGCATCAAACGGGTGGATGTTTTCCGGAAACTTCTCACGTTGCTGGCCGGACAAGCCGGAAATCTTGTGAACTTTTCAGAACTGGCCTCGGTGTGCCGTGTCGACGCGGGCACGATCCATGCCTACGTGGAAATTCTTGAGGAAAGCCATATCGTCAAAGTGGTCCGGCCCTTTGCCGGCGGAAAACGCCGGGAACTCACCACGGCGCCCAAAATATTTTTTATCGACAACGGGATACGGAATCAGTTGCTCAATGCCTTTTCCGACGATATTTCCTTAAGAACCGACAAAGGCGCCCTGATGGAAAACTGGGCGTTCTCAGAGCTTTACAAACGTATGCCGCTGACTTCAGCCATCCATTTCTGGAGAAGCAAGGGCGGGGGCGAGGTGGATTTCGTGGTAGAAGAGGCGGGGAAAATCATGGCCATGGAAGTCAAATCCGCCGATCTGGATCGGCCCGGGCTCAGTCGCTCGGGCCGCAGCTTCATCGACGCCTACCACCCGGAAAAATTCGTGATCCTGAATCATTCCCTGGAAACCACCCAGACGATCGACAACTGCCAAGTTGATTTTCAAACTCCGTGGCAGCAATGGGAATAAATAGTTATTCCTTTCAAAGTCAACAATAAAAATTGACATTTTTTACGTCAATTTTATTCGAAAGCTGCCGAAGTCCTGTGGGAAGAAACGGGTAAATGCACCACAGGAGCAGCCGGGGTAGGGGTCCAGACACGTGGAGAAGGATTCGTAGAGATAACGTCGGGAAGGGCCAACTTCCAGCAGGGATTCGTCACAAACCTGCAAAGACTCCTGGTACAAGGGAAGACCGAGGCCGGGGGAGGATTTTGGTCTGGCGCATGAGTTCGAAGTAGCGATGACGGAAGGGTAATGCCTTCCCATGTGTCCTATGAGGACACACCGCAAAGGGTAACGCCTTGAGCGGGCGAAGGGGCTCTCGGTAAATGGCGGGCATATAATGGATAAAGTTGTCCGGGCACAGAACCGGGAAACAGAACCTCCAGGATATGTCGAGTGGGTGATATAACTGGAGCCCATGGAAACGTCTTGGGACCCGCTGTTTTTAAGGTCTTGTCGGCCGGCGAACACCCTGAAACCTGAAACAGGATTTTACGAATGTTAAAAAGCCTTCTGCATCCCACCGCCTGGAAAAAGTTCCTCTTCTTTTTCATATCGGATATCATTCTCTTTTACCTGTCGTTGCTCCTGGCGCTGCTGTTTCATTTCGATCTGAATCTGAACATCCGCTACAACCCGCTCATTTTTCCCGTCCTGCCGTTCTTTGTGGCGGTGAAGATCGGCTCTTTCTTGATCTTCCGAATCTACAAGCTGACCTGGCGGTATGTCGGGCTCTATGATTTTCTGAGCATCTTTATCGCCACGGTTCTTGGCACGACCGTGTTGATGCTGCTTGTGATTCTGCCGGGAAATTATGGAGACGCAATACTGAATTCCGGTGAACTCCGGTCGTTTCCGCTGGATTTCCTGTTTCTGCCGCTTCTGGGTTTCGCCAAAAGGGTCGTTCTTGCCGATGGAATCATTACGTTTTTTCTTGTTTCCGGGTTGCGGGTCTCCAAAAGGATCTTTCGTGAAGTCCTGCGGGAACGCCGGCTGAAGAACCGGGGTGGAAAGAGGACCCTGATCGTCGGCGCCGGCAATGCCGGGGAGATGATCCTGCGGGACATGATGAAGCAGGGGTTCGACCTCTTCCTGCCGGTGGGTTTCCTCGATGACGATCCGATGAAGGCGGGGACATACATCCACGGCATCAAGGTTCTGGGCGGCACGGATGATCTGGCAAGGGTGGTTTCCGACTATGACGTCCAGGGGGTTCTGCTGGCGATTCCGACATTGAATCACCAGAAACTGCGGGATCTCTACAATGCGGCGAAAAAGGCGGGCGTCTCGGATATCAAGATCATTCCGCGCATTTACAACTTCAGCCGGCCCGATATCAACCTGCGCGACCTGGAGGAGATCAGCATCGAGGATCTGATCGGACGGCAGAGCATCGAGATCGATGCGGCGGGAATCGAAGGGTTTCTGAAGGGCAGGCGCGTTCTGGTGACCGGGGCGGGCGGCTCGATCGGGTCGGAGCTGGTGATGCAGGTCTGCACGTATCAACCGGCGGAGGTGACCCTCTTCGATATCGACGAGACGGAGCTGCACAACCTCGGGTTGAAGCTGCACCGCCGCTTTCCGCTTTTGCAGGGGGCGCTCCATTTCGTTACGGGGGACGTCCGGGATGCGCGCCGGGTGGACAAGGTGTTTCAGGCCTTCCGGCC
>CAYSSF010000111.1:0-13579 GCA_964433455.1 uncultured Syntrophaceae bacterium | reverse complement strand
GTTACCGATATCCATCTGCCGGTATACCTGCATCGAATCGGCGCTGACGATCTGACCGCCCCACCGGTCGGCCAGTTCCAGTGCCATCGCCGTCTTTCCGACGCCGGTCGGTCCAAGGATACAGGTGACCTTCGGTTTGGGGATGTCGGCGCCGGCCATGCCGTTTATCTCCTCTTGAACCGCTTTTCCAGTTCGCCTACGGAGATCGCAACCGCGAACGGTCTCCCGTGCGGGCAGGTGGCGGCGCGGGGAAGCGCGTCCAACTCGCGGCTGAGACTCTCGACCTCCGCGCCGCTCAGCGGCCGGTTTGCCTTCACGGCCGCCCGGCAGGCAAGCGCGGTAAATATTTTCTCCCGCCTCTCCGCAAGAGGTAGCCTGCGATCCCCTTCCATCCCCCCGGCCAGGATGTCGCCGATCAATGTCCGCGCCTCCGTGTCCGACAGAAAGGCGGGAACCGCCTTGATCACGACCGAATCCCCCCCGAAGACCTCCACCTCCATCCCCGCCTCATCGAGAATCGGGATCGACTCGATCAGGAAGGCAAGATCGCGGGGGGGGAGGCTGACGACTTCGGGGAGAAGAAGACGCTGGCCGGGCTCGCCCGCCTTCTTCTCCGCAGCACGCCTTTTCAGCCTTTCGAACAGGATCCTCTCATGGGCGGCATGCTGATCGACGAGAACCATCCCCTCCTCTCCGGCAAAGGCCAGATAGGTTCCCGCCACCTGGCCGAGGTAGGCCATTTCGGCAAAGCGGAATCCATCCGCCGGGTGTTCCGGCTCAAAGCGGAATTCATGGGGAGCCGTTATCTCTGCCGGCGCCGGTTTTTCCTTACAGGACGGCGCCGGACTGCCGAAGAAGAGTTTTTCCGCTCCCGAAGAGATCCGGTACCGTTTCAAGGCCTCGTCGACACGCGCCGCATAGCCGTGACGCGCTTCATCCTGCGATTCCGGTCCCCCTTCCGCCGCGGGGAGATGATGCCGCATCGTCTCATCGCTCCCGGACCCGACGGCGCCGCCCAGGGTCTCTGCGATCAGCGCGTAGATCCCCCGCGGATCGCGGAAGCGGACCTCCATCTTCGTCGGATGGACGTTCACATCCACGTCCTCCGGCTGCAAATCCAGGGAAAGGACGGCCGACGGATAGCGCCTCGGTTCGATGATCCGGCGATAGGCCGTCATCACGGCGTGGTTCAACAGATAATCCTTCACGAACCTTCCGTTCACGTAGAGGTAGATCTGCGTGCTGTTGGAACGGGTGAATTCCGGACGGGAAACGAACCCCGAAAGCGTCGCACCCTCTCTCTCCCCAACCGCAGGGACAAGCTGCCCCCGAAACTCCTGACCCAGCGTAAGGGCGATCCGTTCCGAGAGATCCTTCGCAGCCGGAACATTCATCAGCGTCCGGCCGCCCGATGAGACCCGAAGGCGGATTCCCGGCTGGGCGAGCGCAAGCCGCGTGATCCAGTCGAGGCAGTAGCCCTGTTCGGTCATGTCGCCCTTCAGGAATTTCCGTCGGACGGGAACCGGCTCAAAGATCCGGCTGACCTGGATGGATGTTCCGGCCGGACAGCCCGCATCGGAGAGCTCCTTCACATCCCCTCCCTCGATGATGATCCGCGTACCGACGGGCGACGCGGCCCGGCGGCTCGTCATCTCCACGCGCGAGATCGAGGCGATGCTGGGCAGGGCCTCGCCGCGGAATCCGAAGGAACGGATCCGATAAAGATCTTCGAACACGGCCATCTTGCTTGTCGCGTGGCGGGCAAACGAGAGGGGGAGATCCTCCGGATCCATCCCTTCCCCGTTATCGGTTACGCGGATGGCCTGACAGCCCCCCTTCTCCAGTTCAACGGAGATGTCGGTGGCGCCCGCATCCAGTGCGTTCTCGATCAGTTCCTTGACGATGGAGGCCGGTCTTTCGACCACCTCGCCGGCCGCGATCCGATGGGTCAGCGTCTCCGGCAGAACGATGATTTTCCCGGGCAATTTTTTCCCCTCGATAAAACATAGTGCTGAGTGCTGAGTACCCCCTATGCCCGGCACGGCACAACGAAGGATGAAAATAATCAGCAAATTTGAAGCGCTTAGCACTCAGTACTCAGTACTTGTTTATAGGTCTCGCCGCAGGGTCTTCAGGGCGTTCTTTTAGTCGAGGACGATCATCACCCGGCACTTCTTCAAAAAGCCCTGATTATCCCCGCTGGCGCGGATCTTTTCGGCATCGGCGTTCGCAATGACGATGTCCGACCGCCCCGCCCCCTCGGTCTTGAGCCCTTTCACACTGACCGGGCTGTTCGTCACCCGCGAGTTGCTCTGGGCCGCCGTGAGATCGCGCGCATAGCCGCTCATTCCCTGTTGAACGGCGTATTCCCGGTCGACGTTCATGGACCCGTAGACCTCCCGGCCCTTCTCATCGATGATCCGGGGGGACATGGCCGGCCGCGCCTGGATACCGCGGGCGTCGACGACAAGGCCGGTAAAAACCTCGCCGCCGGACGCCGGCGCCGCTGCGGGCGCCTGCGGCGGCGCCGGCATGGGCGCCGCCCGCCTCTTCTCCAGGATCTTTGGGACGATCACCGAGGCGAAATTCCCCGAAAGAGGCATCCTGACCGTCACTTCGACGGTGCCGTCGGAGAGGTACTCCTGTTTCATCGTTTTTGCACCCTTGATGATGCCCTGGACCTGGGTGTTGATGATGTCGCTCTCGACGGTGAAATCCCGGATCGTCGTGGTCGAATCCACCCGCACGCCGTTGATCACCTCGAGCATGTTCCGGTATGCATCGAGTTGGGCCGCACGGAGGGCGTTGGGGCGTGCCTGGGGCGTTCCGATATAGCGCTGCGGAGGGGCGCCGATTCCAAGAGCCTCAACGTAGCCTTCCGTCCAGTTGACCGACCCGTTGTTCCCGATCTGCTCAACCCATTCCTGTGCGCTGATCTTGTCCTGGCCGACAGCCAACCCCGCGAGAGACAGGACCATGGCCGTCGCGATCGCCGCAGCCGCCCCAAACCTTGATTTCATATAAGACCTCCCTTTCCTGTTCATTTCCTTCCCCGAAAAGCCTTTTCCTCCGGAGCGGGGAGCCAGGGTTTGATGATGATGCCCTTCTCCAGATCCCCCCAGATCAGCCCGGTATCGGGCGGATCGGCGCCCCACCAATTGTTCCGGGCATCGAGGCAGATGGAGGAAAACGCCTGGACCAGGACCGCATTCTTGAGAAAATTGTTATATTGAATCCATGGATTGGACATCCCAACCCCTTTGATGCCCCCCTCTCCCCGGTTGTCTTCGAATGTGGAGTATGAGATCTGCGGCGCCGCATCGTTCCTGCAGTAAACGCCGCTCTGCGCGTTCCGGGCGATCAGACAGGAGGAGATCTCCGGCGTTCCGTAATAGATATCGAAAGCGGTCGTGGCATACTCGACGATGCAGTAACTGAAGAGGCTGTTTGTTTTGGTCTGCTTTGTAAAGCGAACCGCGTTTGCATAGAAGCCGGGCGCCGGCGACGCGCCGGAAGCGGTGAAGAGGATGGGCAGGTCCGCCGTTCCCCGGGCAACGACCCCGCCATCCTCGACGATGATCGACGTATTTCGATCGTACTGGACGACGACGCCGGGCTCGATATGGAGGATGGCGCCCCCGTCCACGGTCACGTCGCCCGTCACCCGGTAAGGGCTGCGGGAGAGGATCAGAAAGCCGTCCGTCTTGAGAGGGCCGGATAGTTTCGACTCCAGGATCGGCAGTTCCACCGGCTTCCCCTCCGGATAGGGGGCGCCCAGAATGGACCGTACATCGACCCGGCCCCGGATCCGGGCGAATACTTCGAGTCCCTTCGCCGTCCCCCACCAGTTGTTCAGCGCCGAAACCGCCTCGCCCGTCATCTCCCCCGCAAGGTCGAAGGGGCCGTTGTCGGTGATGTTGTTCTCCGTCACGGTGGCCTGCGCCCCCACAACGGCAATCCCGCCGCCCCGGTTTTTTGCGATCGTGTTGCGGAGAATGGCCGGTGCGGCGGAACGGACGACGATCCCTTCCGCCGCATTGTCGCGGATCCGGTTTTCCGAGAGGGTCGGCTTCGCCCCGTCGGAGATGAGGACAGCGGTCTGCCCGCTTTTGTGAATCGTGTTTCCCGCCACAACCGGCGCGGAAAAGGCCCCCTGGATCGCAAGCGCGGTATCGTTATCGGTCAGTTCGGAAGTTTCGATCCGGGGAGAAGATGCCTCGCAAGTGATCCCGGTTTTCGCGTTCCGGATGCGGATGAATTTGACCAGATTCTCCTTCTCCTTGACATTCGCGAAACGGATCCCCGCCCACCGTTCCACCCCTTCCGCCGCGGAAAAGAGGATCAGATGTTCGCCGTCGGCCTGCGCCTGAAGCCTGCCTTCGATGACGAGGGCGCCCCCGCGGGAGTGGATCTCCGTCCCCGGTTCGATCGTCAGGAGCGCCTTGTCCCGAACGACCACATCATTTTCAATCACATAGGGACTCGCCCCCGCATACCAGGTCGTATCGGCCTCGATCGCTCCTGAAACCGGCGTCGGTCCCGGAGCGACCGGCATGCCGGAGACAGTCTCCGATCTTTCACTTTCATTCCCCGCACGATCCACGGCAATGAGTTGATAATAATATTTTACACCGTTTTCCGGAACCGTATCCCGGTACTCGTTGAATTCGGTTTTGACAACCTCCTGGTAGCCGGAAAGGGGCGTCACGCTCCGGTAGAGGCGATACCCGGCCAGATCCGCTGCCGCCGATTTCTCCCAGGTGAGCAGAACCAGCTTGTCCCTGCCGACGGTTCGGAGCCCTTGAGGCTTCTCCGGCGGTGTTGTGTCGAGCGTGACCGTTCCCAGCGCATCGACCCACTCGGCCGTGTTTCCGGCGTCGTCCTTAAGATACCCGGTGATCAGGGCGCCCGCGACATTGTCCCCCGGCAGGACCCGGTAGACGCCGAGATAAGCGCCGGGCGAGTCTTCCTGTTCCTGCATATCGATCCGTTTCTTGAACTCCCCGATCGAGAATGCGGCGCGCATTTTCGGCGTCCCCTGCATGACGACGCGGATCTCATCCCCTGCCTTTTTCGGAAGGTTCTTCGTATCCTGGACGAGAAGGGCAATCGTCGGTGGCCGGAGCACGGCGGCCAGCGGCGGCGTCGGAATCGTTTTGACCATCTCCCGGAAAAGATCATCGCAAGCGCGCAGGAGCTGGATGTCCCGCATGTTCATCGCCGTCGCGAGCACAACCGCGATGATGCCGATCGGCGTCGTGGAAAATCCCCCTTCATGGATCCGGACGACGTGCTGCCCGCTCCAGAGGAACCGGCCGCTCTTCGTCTCGTACATCTTCACCTCGGCGCCGACCGAAACCTGCGAATAGACCACCGCAAAGAGCTTGTCGAAATTGGAAATCTCCCCGAAGACGACGGCATCCACCCCGAGGATCTCTCCCAGTTTCCGGGGGTCGGTTTTCCGGATCTGATCGGGATCCGTCAGATCCGCCTTTCTCAACAGATCGTCGATCTTCGTGATCTCCATGTCCTTGAAGGGAAGCGAGCTGAAGTGGTTGTAAAAACCACGGCGTACGGTTTCGAACCCCTTTTTGCTCTCGGACTGGTCGAAGAAGGGAAGAACCGCCACCGTCAGCGGCCGGTTTTTCTCCATATAGGGATCGACCTTGTAGGTCCCCTCGAACAGGGAGGTGATTTGGGGGGTGATGATGGTCTGCTTTGTGACAACCATGCAGCCGCCGATCATGATCGTCAGCACCAGAACAAGCGCCGTCGCCGTCCCTTTCCTCCAGAACGATTTCATCGCAAGCCTCCCGAAGAGTTGTCCATCGCTCTTTAACGGGACGAACAGTTCCGATACCCTTATCCCGCTTCAGCGTTCGTATCCCGATAGGCGCTACTTTACGGTGCTCGGCGGCATCGACACATCGGAGCCGGCACTCTCGGCCAGAAACTCGCCCTGATTTTTCGGTGTGCGAAGGATAAATTTGTAGGGAATCGCAATCGGTTCCCGGCCGGTGGCCATCGTCCTGTAGGTCAGCACCCAGACGGCGCCCGTCACCGTATCGACCAGATAGGCTTTGTCATCACTTCCGGCAACCACCTGGAATTTCCGCATCTCTTCGACCGTTGCTGTCTCCGAGATTTTCCCTTTCTCCGCGGCCATTGAGATGGCCGCCGTTCCCAGAAGAATGACCAGCAGGACCGGTCCGGCGATCCACCGATGCAACCTGCACTTTTGCTTCTCCATTTCGTTCTCCATTTCGTTCATCATTTTCCCCTGATTGCAAACCAGGACGCCGTCCACGGCGTCGTCCGATCCGGGGACGTCTTGCCGCAAGGCGTCCCCCTACGGTCCCGTGATCGTGATTTCCGGAGCGGGATCGCTCTCAAGACCGTCACGATCCGTCGCCGTGATCTGGTAGACCTTGGCTTTCCCCCGGGGCGGCGCCTCCTCGCTGAATCTTCTCTCCCGGACCGTGGCGATCTTGTCCGCCCCGAAGAGCTTCTTTTCATAAATCGTATAGAGGACGATATCCGGCTCGGCCGTCTCCTTCCAGGTCAGGACCGCCTTGCCCTGCTCGATCCCTCCGGTGACTCCCGACGGCATCGCAGGTCTCGCCTTGGTCCGAACCGAAATGGTTTCCGAGAAATCACCGAGAAGTCCATCCCGATCCTCCGCCTGGATTCGGTAACGGTACAAGGCGTTGTCCTTCAAACCCCGGTCGAGATAGGCGGTCTCCCGGAGTTTGGCGATGCGCTCAAAATCTTCTCCCTCCCCCGACCGGAAGAGATGATACAGCGCGATGTCCTTTTCCGGATTTGGCGACCAGCGCAGTGGAACGGACTTCGCCTTCGTGCTTTCCCCCTGCACCCCGAAAACTTTCTCCGGTCTCGGTTTCGTCCGGACGGTCACCGCCGGCGCGGCCTCGCTCTCGACCTCGACCCGGTTGTAACTCGTCAACCGGTAGCGGTAGGCCGTGCCGTCTTCGAGCTTGTCATACCCGCGGGAGTCGTCGGTATAGCGGTCCTTCTGCCGTCCCGGAATCGTCTTCAACAACTGCAACTGCGCATCGTTTTCCTTGGCTCCGTAGAGTCTGTATCCCTCCACCTCTTCCGCGGTCGATGCCTTCCAACTCAGGTCGACCTTCTTGACCAGACCTCCCAGCGCCCTGAATTGCTCCGGCACCGGTGGTTTTCCCCGGGTGACGGCGGAGGCCGCCGGCGACGGCAAGGTCTCGTTTTCCGTCTCTTCGTGAGCCGTGATCCGGTAGCGATAACGGGTCAGATCCGCCAACCCATCCCGGTCGACATATTCGATCCGCCGGTCGAGGGCGGAGGGGGCGTCCACCCGCTTGATCCGGACAAACTTTTCCTGATCTGCGGCGCTCCGGTAGACGTAATACCCGCGGATGAAGGACGAATCAACGGGTTTCCAGGAGAGGCGCACCTCCCGGATCAAATCCCCTTCGGCGGCAACCTCTCCAACCGGCGGCAGGGTTGACCCCTTGATGGAACGGGAAAAGCCGCTCTCCAGATTTTTTTCGTTAAAGGCGGTGACGCGGTAGTAATAGGCCATCCCGTCCTCGAGGGCCTTGTCCAGGTATGGCACCTTCAGCAGCCGCTCAAGCGATGCGGAGGCGTCCCCAAGATCGGTCGTCTGCAGGTTGGCAACCTCCCGGTAGGGTCCCTGTTCCGATTTGGCCCGGTAGAGCCTGTATCCCTTGAGGCGCAAGGGGTCGTCGCCGCCCGGCCCGGGCGACCAGAGGAGTGAAATGCTCCTCACGTGACCCTCGGTTTTGAGGATCACCGGAGGATTCGGCGTGAGGGCGGTCTTCGCCTCGACCACCGGTGAAAATTCACTCTGGATCCCTTTGTCGCTATAGGCCCGGATCTTGTAATAATAGAGGGTGTCCTTCTCGACGGTCTCATCCAGATATTCATTTTTCGCGACCTGGCCGAGACTTGAGAAGGGCCCGGCCTCCGACGCGGCGCGAAAGACCTCGTAACCCGCGACTGCGGCGCCGGCTGGCGCCTCCCAGAAGAGGTGGACGCTCCGGTTCCCCGAACGTTTTGTAACCTGGACGGGTCCGCCGAAGGCCCCTCCTTCCTCACGCTTTTCCTTGACCATCTGCGCCGTGACGGCGTTTCGGATCTGCTGGCTCAACTTCCGGATCTCGCCGGTCAGCCCCGCTTCGCCGACCGCAGCGACCCGGACGCTCAGGATCGTCTTTTTCTGCTCGATCTGAACCGCCTTACACAGAACCATGATCACCGACCCCTTCTTTTCCACGCTTCCGACGACGACTACATTGAGACCGAGGCGGGTGCCGATGTCGACCACGTTGTTCATCTGATCGTTCTGTTGGAGGTCGTTCAGGCTGAGAAAGGCCTCCAACTCCTTCCTGTCGAGCATCGTCAGGGAGGCGTCTTCCCCCAACAGGTTGATGAGTTGGTTCGTCACGGTCGCCCCGAGACCCGAAGCCTCCAGATTCACCGTCCCGAAATTGAAGACGGAGATCCGGACCTGCGACGGTTCGGCCAAGGCGGCAGACGGAGAGATCGACAGCAGAAAAACGATGATTGCGAGAAACCTTTTCCCCATGGTTTTCTCCCGTTGCATCCCGCTTGTTGTAAAAAACGGGATACAAGCCAGTAAAACTTACATGTCCTGAATCAGTTTATCAATGGATTCAAGCGATTTCTGCGAAACCGGCGTCGAAATCCCCTTCAATTTTTCATCGTAAATCGCGTCGATGTACTTTTCCACTGCCTGTTCGATGTTTCTGCGCTTCTGTTGCTGCTGGGCCTCGTTGAAATAGGCCACCTCCAGGCTCTGATAATTCTTGAGAACGCTCTGTCCCATCTCCGATACCTTGGCGTTCGTCAACTCATCGAGGACCTCTTCATCGGTCGGCAGTTCCAACGGGTCATGCACGATATTGGCAACCGGCACGCCGTCCTGGTACTTGTCCTCCTTGACCAGTCTTCCGGAGACGGTGTTCGTGACGACGTTCTCTCCTGTCGATGTATCGACCAGTTTGTAGGAGATCTCCAGCATCGCATTGATCTTGGCCGACCCCTGCTTGTAGGAGATAAACTGGTAGTTTCGTTTCTTCACCGTCCGGGGCGGCGCCGTCTTGAACTCCTCCGACGTCGGTTTCGGATGCATGATGAGCCAGTCGGAAAAATCGGGATTGCGGACGTCCTCTTCATCGACCAGGACCTTGACCTGGCTGACGCTCGGGGTATCGGTCTTTCTGGCGGTGAAGTGGAGGACATCCCCCATGATGAAGGTGTCGATCCCCCTCATCTTACCCACATTCTGCGCCGCCTTGATGTCCACGAGGCCCGTCTGGCCGAGCTGCATCTCCCGGAGGATCGACTGGAGGTTTTCCCGCTCGATGATCCGGAGATCCCCGCTGGCATTCTTGTGGAGGTAGGTGATGAGTTTGTTCGCGGCGATTTTCCCCGCATCCTTGTTGTTGCTGGGGCTGGAAAAATCGAAAACGGCGATCGATTTCTTGATCCGTTTGTTGATGTGATCCCGCGTCTCCAGCAGTTTTTGAAACAGCGCCGGATAGTTCGGCGAGAGGATTTCCACCTTTTGATACCAGAGGAGGGCGTTGCCATACTGTTCTTTTTCCACGTGCTTCTGCGCCCGCTCCATCAGTTTCGCACAGAAATTCTTGATGAATTCCTTGAATATGGGGTCTGTCTGTACGGAAGGACTGTGTGTTTTAACGAGTTCGATCTTCCTCATGGCCTCATACAGCCGTCCCTGATTGGCCTGCTTGACAGCATCATCAAAGAAGTCCTGTGCAACCTTTGCCTTGAGCCGGTCCAGCCGGTCGAGAAGCTCCCGGTTGTCCGGTTCGTAGTCGGCGGCCTTTTCCGCAAGCAGGATCGCCCGCTCCCATTTCCGCTCCTTTTCCGCCTTGATCGACTCGTTGACCGCGTAATCGGCGTTGTCCCGGGATTTGGCCTGCTCATACTGCCGTGCAACGTCCAGATATTTGGGATTGATCTCCACCGCGGTTTTGAAGGCCAGCGCCGCCAACTTCCAGTCTTCCTGTTTCCCGAGCTCAACGCCCTGCTGATAGAGCGCCTTTGCCCCTTCCTGCTCCGCACGGGCAAGCTTGCTTCCGGCGTCTTCATAGCCGGCATAGATCTGATTCACCTGCCGTAACTTCGTCACGGCGGCCGGCCAATCCTCCTTCAGGATGTCGGCCTCCGCGTTATCGTAGAGGACCTTGACCTCCGTCCGCAGGGCTGCAACCTTTACCCGAAGCTGGTCGTTAAAGCTCTTGATCTCAGGATTCCCCGGGTCAAGGTTCGCGGCGAGTTCTCCCTCTTTGACGACCGCTTCCAGAGAGCGCAGATTCCTCGCCGGCGCGGCGCTCTGGGCCTGTTTCGCCTTTCCGAGGTGGATTTTTGCCGCCTGCTGACGGGCATGAAGGAGGGAACTTTTGAATTCCGTGTTTGCCGGATCCTCTTTGAGAGCCGTTTCAAAGTAACCGATGGCCTCATCCCAGCGATTCTGGTTCGCCAGATCCTGACCCATCTTGTAGTTTTCACTGACGGCGCACCCATACATCAGGATAAGAACCGCGATACCGACCAGAAAAATCCGAACATTACGCTTTTTCATCACGTCCTCCAATCTTCCTCCATGAGGGTATTATCCATCCGTGACCGCCTTAAAAAGGCCGACACGGCGTCAAGCTCGTGCCTCCGGACGGGGTTTCAGGGTTGAACCCCCGCGTCCACCTGGTTGGCGGTAATTCCCAGGATCTTCACCTTTTTCCGATTCAGGGTCATGGCCATCAGATCGTCCGCCAGACTCCGGCTGTTGCCGCGCATCTCCACATCCAGTTCCGCCTCGCCCAGGCGGTAGGCCCGTTGCTGAACGTCCTTGAATCCCTTCACTTCCGTGGCGAGCAGGTCCTTGAACTGTTGAAGCATTTCATAGGAATCGAGTCCCGAAACGACCAGTTTGACCGTCACCGTATTGGTCAGCTCCGCGGACCACTTCTCCAGAACCTCCTCCATCATCTGGCGGGCAAGCTTCTCCGCAGCCTCTTCGGTAACCTTCTTCAGGTCGCCCTTGATCCCGGGGGCCGATCCGCTCTTACTGTCCGTTGTAATGATCTCGCCGGTATCGCCGTTAATCACCTTGACGGAAACCGTCACCTTGTTGCTGTGCATTTCGATGCCGCCGACATTGAAGGATGTGGTGGCCGCATCCACGGCGCCGACGATGACGATCTCGGCGCCGTGTTGTCTGACCAGCCGGCTCACCGCTTCCGGATCCTTCGGGAGATTTCCGCCCTCCTGCCTCCGGAGGAGTTCCGCATCGATCAGCTTGAACCCTTTTCCCATGAAATATCGGGACATGGCCGCCTCAGCCACGGCGTCCTTCTGCGCCCGTTCGGTAAAGAGCAGCATCAGGCGCGGCTTTGCCTTGCGGACAATGATCAGGTTGACCGCCTCCAGGCGATCCTTCAGGTGATCCCGGCCCACTTCGGCCTCAACCGTGATTTCGAATTGGTCGCCCTGCCGTTTCTCGGAAACGATCGTGTATCGGCTGATGAATCCTTTGGATTCGGAGAGGATACGGTCCATCTTGAGCTGGAAATTTTCCACCTCCGAGGTGCTGGAGACCATAACCCCCACCACCTTTTCCACGGCGCTGCGCAGTGCGTCATCCAGGGCCTTCTCCCGGGCGATGTCCACCCGGTTGTTGATGATGACCGTCATCCCTTCCGCACGGACCTTCGTCTGGGCGGAAACCGGCGAAACGGAGCACAGCAGACCCGCAAAGATCGCAAAAATGACCATTTTTTTCATTTTTTAACCCACATATCCTGATCGTCGAAATGGGGCAAGCTCCCCTCCCGCATCATCATCATCCTGCAACGGAACGACCCGAACCCGACGCCAACCCGAGTCCCGCTTCAAATAAAACCCGTCTAACAGAGAACCGGGGCGAAATATACGGGATTCACCTTGGGGTGTCAAGACCAATTCAAGTCGATATGATTCAAGGACATGGAGATCTTTCCTCACCCGTCTCCGTCCGTTTGCGGCATCCCGACCCGGCCCAGGTAATCCTGCAGCGCAGTTTGCCAGGCTCTCATGGTCTTTCCGGTCTCTTCCGAGAACTTCCGGGAGCTGAGGACGCTCCAGGCGGGTCTGACCGCGGACCGCGCCAGGAGTTGAGAGCGGATCGGCCTCACCGATACCCCGGTTTTTCCCGCGTACTCCAAAATTTTGCATGCAAACGCATACCAACTGCAGCGACCGCGGTTGGTCAGATGAAAGATGCCTTCGCGCCCCCCCTCAATCAGCAGCCCGACAGCGGCGGCGAGATCCCACGCATAGGTGGGGGCGCCGATCTGATCGTCCACGACATCGAGGGTCTTGACCGTGGCGCTCTTCTCAAGGATGGTCTTCACAAAATTCTTGCCGTTTTGGCCATAGAGCCAGGCCGTCCGGATCAGAAGCCAATGGTCGGAAAAAGCCTCCAGAAAACGCTCGCCCTCCCGTTTGGAAGCCCCGTAAACGTTCAGCGGCGCCGGCAGGTCCGTCTCCACATAGGGGGTCTTCTTCCGGCCATCGAAGATGTAATCGGTGCTGAAATGGACGATCCGTATCCCCCTTCCCCGGCACGCAAGAGCGATATTCTTCACACCTCCGGCATTGACGGCAAAACAGCGATCCCGATTGGTCTCGCAACCATCCACATCGGTATAGGCGGCGGCGTTGATGACGACCTCCGGCGACCGTTCCGCAATCACACGCGCACAATCATCCTCCGCGGTGATATCAAAGTCGCCGATGTCGATTCCCGTCATCTCATGAGCGGCCGCCAAGCGGAGCATCAGATCGCTTCCCAGCATCCCCCTGTGTCCCAAAACCAGTATCTTCATCCGTATTTTACATCCTTTAAAAACAGTCCCTGGGGCGGCGCCGTAAGACCTGCCATTCGGCGGTCCTCCGCCAGCAGAATCGCTGCCAACGCTTCCCGTGACCATTTACCCCGGCCGACATCGACCAGAGTCCCGACGATCGTTCGGACCATATACCTCAAGAAGCCGTCGGCTTCCACTGAAATATCGATCATATCCTCCACATTCTTCTCCACGGTGATATCGAGAATTGTGCGGATATGGTCCGGACTGTCCGTATGCGTCGAACAGAATGAAGAAAAATCATGCCTTCCGCGGAAGAGATCCAGCACCCCGTTGATCTTCGAAAGCGACAGGGGCTCCCAGACGAACCAGGCATAATGCCTTTCCAGGGCCGAGCGGACCGGACGGTTGCAGATCCGGTACAGGTAAACCTTGCTTTTGACGGAGTAGCGGGCATGGAAGGAGGGATCGACCTCTCGGACCTCGCGGACAACGATGTCCGCCGGCAGAAGGCTGTTGATCCCCATCAGAAAGTTTCTCTCCCCGAGCAGGGAAGCGGTATGAAAATGGGCAATCTGGCAAAGGGCGTGCACACCCGCATCCGTCCTTCCCGAACCGATAACCCGGATCGCCTCGCCGGTCATCCGGCCGATGGACTCCTCAAG
>CAYSSF010000110.1:0-13654 GCA_964433455.1 uncultured Syntrophaceae bacterium | reverse complement strand
AATCCCTGGTTGAAGGCGAAGTGCAATACCTGAAAGAAAATCGGAACTATGACAGGGACAGGTACAACGCGGAGAAGGAAAAAGCCTTGGATGCGGTCCTGATGGAACTGGAAAAGTTAGAGGAGTACTCCCATGAGAATGTTTTTTATAAGGCAAAAATGGCGGGAGAGGCCGGGAAATCTGCGCAAAAAGTGGCCGTCGTTTCGTTCATGATCACGGTTTTACTCGCCATCCTGCTCTCCTTCCTCATTACCCGGAGTATCACAAAACCTCTCATCAAGCTGGTAAAAAAGACAAGGGAGGTTCCCGACATCCCTTTCGAGTGCGAGCTTGAAATTTCTGCTCCTCCGGAAATAGCGGAACTCACAGAGGCATTTACGACGATGTGCACCCGTCTCAAAGAGGTGGATCAGTTAAAAGCCGATTTTTTTTCGATGATATCCCATGAACTGAGGACGCCGCTTACGACGATCAAGGAGGGGACAAACCTTCTCATCGAAGGCGTTGGAGGAACGCTCACGGAAAAGCAGGGGCGACTATTGGCCATCATCGGCGCCGAAAGCAACCGCCTGACCGGTTTGGTAAATTCCATCCTGGATTTGTCCAAGATGGAGGCGGGGATGATGAAGTATACCTATGAACAGGGAAATATCGCACCCCTTATTGGTAGAGCGATGACGGAAATCGCGCCCTATGCGGAATCTAAAAAAATTCGTCTGGAAAAGCGGATCCATTCGGATATCGCATCGTGCCGGATGGATGGGGAACGCGTTCTCGATGTGTTGCGAAACCTGATGGGCAATGCCATCAAGTTTACACAGGAAGGGGGACGGATAACCGTTGCCGCCTCTCCGGCGGCTGAAGGTATCGAGGTTTCGGTGAGCGATACCGGCCCCGGCATCTCCACGGAAAGGCTGGCAACCATATTCGAAAAGTTCGAAAATTCCGATCAGAAAAAGGGAACCGGGCTGGGGTTGGCCATTGTCAGGCATATTGTTACGGCTCATGGAGGCAAGGTATGGGCGGAAAGCGAGACAGGCAAGGGAAGCAAATTCACCTTTGTACTGCCATCCTGATGCTTCCTGGCGGCCGATCGGCATCGGAACGAAACAAGGCATCAGCAGACAATGATTTATTCTATCTCGAACGTTTTTATATGAGGTCTGTCTGTTTCCCACAGGTTCAATATTCCATCGATGGAGGTTCGCATGAAGCTGTACGATCTGTTCCGGTTAAGCGGCAAGGTCGCCCTCGTGACGGGCGGGGGCAGGGGGATCGGGAAGTTCATCGCTACGGGGCTGGCGGAGGCGGGCGCTGACCTGATCCTTGCCTCCAGGAAGATCAGGAATCTCGATATGGCTGCGCAGGCCCTCCGGCAGGAGTTCGGCGTTAAGGTTCTTCCGATTGCCTGCGACATGGCCAATCCGGAGGCGATCGACGCCATGCTGAAAGCGGCTTTGGAGAAATTTCCCCGAATCGACATCCTGGTCAACAACGCCGGGGCCACCTGGGGGGCGCCCACACTGGATTTTCCTCTGGAAAAGTGGGATCAGCTCTTCAACGTGAACGTACGCGGCGTCTGGATTCTCACCCAGAAGGTCGCGAATCTGATGAAGAACCAGGGCGGTGGAAACATCATCAACATCTCGTCGGTCATGGGGTTCCGGGGCTCGGAGGAACTGCTCCATCCATCCGTCCCCTACAACTCGACGAAGGCGGCGATCAACCTGCTCACGATGAACCTCGCCGTGAAGCTCGCGCCTTACAAGATCCGCGTCAATGCAATCGCCCCCGGTTTCTTCCGGACCGACATGATGGCCTACATCGAAAAGCCGGAATTCAAGGCCGCCTATGATCGGACGCTTGCAAACATCCCCCTCAGGCGGGTCGGGGATTGCGACGACATGAAGGGGCTTGCGGTCTTCCTGGCCTCCGACGCCTCGGCCTACATGACGGGGCAGATCCTCGTAAACGACGGCGGTTTGCTCGCGAAGTAACGATGGAGAGAAAACATTGGAAAAAGAGAGCCTCTTCACCAGGGATGGGAAAAGGGACGAGGGAAGGCAGGCGCCGCGGGATGCCGCAACGGTGATCCTGCTGCGCGATCGGACGGAGGGACCTTATGAGCTGTTCCTCGTGCGTCGCCACCGGAACCAGGCCTTCATGGGCGGGGCCTATGTCTTTCCCGGAGGCCGTCTGGACGACGCCGATGCGGACCCGGCGCTTGCGGCCTGCATCGGCGGGTTTTGCGCGGCCGATGCAAAGCGTCTTCTCCAGGAAACGGACCTTGCGGAGGCGGCCGCCCTCGGCCTCTTTGTGGCCGGAATCCGCGAAACCTTTGAGGAGGCGGGGGTGCTTCTCGCCCGCAATGCCGGCGGAGGCGTGGTCGATCTATCCGCTCCGGAAACGGCCGCCCGCTTTACCTCCTATCGTCTGGAACTCCACGAGGAAAGGCTCACCCTGGCGGAGTTGGTCCGGCGTGAAGGGCTCATCCTGGCGCCCGATCTTCTCGTCCCCTATTCCCACTGGATCACCCCGGAGATGGAGCCGCGGCGGTTTGATACCCGTTTCTTCCTGACATGCATCCCGGAAGGGCAGATTCCCCTCCACGACCGGATGGAACTGACGGACTCCTGCTGGATGACGCCCGCCTTCGCGCTCATGGAGCACGAGGCGGGTCGGATCATTCTGATGCCTCCTACCCTGAAGACCATCGAAGAATTGCTGTCATTTTCCCGCACGGCGCAGCTCTTGGCGGCCGCCCGGTCGAAACGGATCCGGACGATCCTTCCCGAGATCTTCCGGACTGCGGACAGCTTCGGCATCCGCCTTCCCCACGATTCAGAATACACGCAAAACGCCGGCAGACAACCGCCCCATTCCGGCGGGAGCACGCGGATCGTCATGGAAGGCGGGATCTGGAAGACCCGTATCGTATAGGGAAGGGATGCGTGACGGGCCTTGCACAAAATGGGATTGATGGAGGGCGCGCCGCCATGCAGCAGGTAAGGAAAACGGAAACGACCGATGGGTGTTCCATGGACGAGACAAAGGTTGCAGACCTGCAAAAGAGGATCCTTTTTTACGAAACCATTCTCGATTCGATACGCAACGGCGTCATGATCACCGATCGGCGAGGAAAGGTCATTTTCTTCAGCAAGGCCTATGGCGAGTTTCTCGGGATCAAGCCCGAAGACGCCCTGGGAAAGCAATGCACGGAGGTGGTCGAAAACAGCCGGATGCATGTCGTCGCCGAAACCGGGATCCCGGAAATCAATGACGCCCAGAGCATCCAGGGGCAGGAAATGGTCGTCCAGCGCATCCCCATCCGGATCGACGGGCAGGGTCTGTTCGTCTTCGGGCAGGTGATGTTCAAGGATGTGCGCGACGTCCATACCCTCTCCAGCCGGCTGAGCCTGCTGGAATCCAAGGTCGAATTCTACGAGAGGGAGCTCACGGATCTGAGATCGTCGAAATATACCCTCCAGCATATCGTGGGCAACAGCAAGGGCATCTCGGAACTGAAGAAGCTTGCCCTTCGGGCGGCGGAGATCGACGCCCCGGTTCTGATCACGGGGGAGAGCGGCACCGGCAAGGAGCTCTTCGCCCACGCCATCCACTACGCCAGCAGGCGGCGTCTCTATCCGTTCATCCGCCTCAACTGCTCCGCGATTCCCAAGGAGCTTCTGGAGGCGGAACTGTTCGGATACGAACCGGGGGCCTTTACCGGGGCCTCAAACAAGGGGAAGGCCGGTAAATTCGAACTGGCCAACAGCGGCTCCATTTTTCTGGATGAAATCGGCGATCTGCCCATGGAAATGCAGCCGAAACTCCTGCGGATCCTGGAAGAAAAGGAGTTCGAGCATCTCGGCGGAAACCGCCTGATCAAAAGCAACTTCCGCCTGATCGCCGCAACCCACGAGAACCTCGAAGATCTGGTGGCTCGCGGTAAATTCCGCAAGGACCTCTTTTACCGGCTGAATGTGATTCCCATTTCGATCATGCCGCTTCGGGAACGCATGGAGGATCTCCCCCTGGTTACGGAGCATCTCATGAAGAAACTCAGCCGCGAACACGGAACCAAAATGGCCAGTTTCTCCCCTGCCGTGATGCAGATTTTTCAATCCTATCCCTGGCCCGGCAATGTCCGGGAGCTCTCCAACATCCTGGAGAGAATCCTCTTTACGCTGGATGGCGACCAGACGCAGGTGCGGCATCTTCCTCTCTTCATGCAGGACCTGGGCCGGGAATCGTCAAAGCAGGACACCACCCGGCTCAAAAGACTGCGGGACGATATGGAGAAGGAGACCCTGCTGCACACCATCCGGACTTGCCACTTCAATAAAAACCAGGCCGCCCGCATGTTGGGAATCCACCGCACGTCACTCTACAAGAAAATGAAAAAACTGAATATTCCGTTAAAACAGGTTTAAAGTATCCTTTTTTCTACATGTAGCCATTTATCTACACATCGGGGGATGTCCGCTCCCCTCCCCGTTGTTCCGGCGCTCCATCCGGTTGAGTGTAGCCTTTTATCGACTCTTTTGGAAAGATTCTCCCCCTTGATCTTCCGGATCGTAATTTTTTTCTTAACAAATTCATTCTATTGGATATATCAATGGCTTCTGGCCCCCTTCTTGCTGTGACCCTTGCAAGTATCATCGATATCGATCCGGGAAGGGAAGACAAGGTGCGGAAACCTTTTCAACAGGTCAATGAAAAAGTCATGATTCCCAGGATCCAGAAAATTTTGTACGCCACCGATCTGTCCAAGAACTCGGCCTATGCCTTCCGCTATGCCGTCAACTCCGCAAGGAAGCATGACGCATCGATCCATATCCTGCACGTGGTGGACAGCCGGCCTCTTGCGGAATCCTATCTTCTGATCCATACCGACGCGGCCCGACTGTCGGAAATCCGCCAGGAAACACGGGAAGAGCTCGCAGCCAAGATCGAAGCACGGCTGCAGGGGTTCGCCAGGCGGGAACTGAAGGATGATCCCGAAACGCTCAAGCGCGTCGCGTCGATTCAGATCGTTTTCGGCGACCCGGCCGAGGAAATCCTGAAAATCGCCGCCACGATGCAATGCGACATCGTCGTCATGGGGACCCACGGCAAGGGGGTCATCAGCCATGCATTTCTCGGAAGCGTGGCGGAAAAGGTGCTCCATCGGATCGGGATCCCCGTCTACATCATCCCGATCCCGAAGGAGGATACGGACATCGCCCTGGGCGAAATTTAACCGGCCACGAATATCCTAACGTTTGTATCTCGAGGAGGCCAAGGCATGAAGGCCGTCAAAGCGGGGCAAAAACTGATCCATCCCATCCTGTCCATACCGCCGCTGCCCCTGGACGAACGCAAGATCATCTCCCGCCGGGCGGCCTTCGAATTGAAGGCCAACAGCATCGTCAACCTCGGCATCGGCGTGCCCGAAGGGGTGGCCCGGGTGGCCAACGAGGAGAGTCACGGCAGGCGGGCTGAAAATTTCCTCCTGGCGACCCTGGGGAAAAAGGTCAATACGATCGTCAATTACGACAATTTCAATATCCGGCCGGAACTGGTGGAAGAGTACTCCGACATGGTCAAGTATGTCATGAAGTACTACCGGGGCGTCACCCGGTATACCACCAGCACTTTTTTGAGAATGAAGTTGGGCGATGAGTTGAAGAAACGCCGTCTGGCCCCGTACATCTACGACAGTCAGGAAAAAGCCAGGACGGCGCTGACGGAGCAGTAACCGTGCTGTTCGAATTCCATGGCGGAACCGGGAGCGTTGAAGGAGGAAACCGTAACTGAACGACCAAAAAAAGAAGGAGGAGAAAGCGATGAAAAGCAGAACATTCGGTTTTATTTTTGTTTTGATGCTGATGAGTTCCCTGTCTTTTGGGGGTTACGCGCAAGCGGCGGAGAAGGTGCGCTGGACCATGCAGACCACCTGGGCGAAGGGGTGGCTGCTTCATGAAATGGCGGAAGATTTTGCCCAACGTGTCAGTGACATGAGCGGCGGCAATTTTGTGATCAAGGTGCTTCCCGCCGGCGCGGTTGTCGGGGCTATGGAAAACATGGACGCCACATCCAAAGGCACCCTTGACGGCTGGCACAGTTGGACCGGCTATTGGCAAGGGAAGCATCCGTCGGCAAATTTCTTTGCATCCATTCCCATGCATCTTGAACCGACCATGTACGTAACCTGGATGTATTCCGGCGGCGGCAAGCAACTCATGCAGGAAATGTATGATGAAATGGGCATGAACGTCATCGTCATTCCCGGCGGTTTGACGCACCCGGAACTGTTGGCCATGTCCAACAAGCCCCTGAAGAATGTCAAGGATTTTAAGGGTCTGAAATACAGAACCCCGGGCTGGTGGGCGGAAATTCTTAAATCCATGGGCGTTTCCGTCATGATGGTGCCCGGTGTGGACCTGTATCCCTCGCTTCAAAAAGGCATTCTGGATGCGCTGGAATTCTCCACCCCGATCGTGAACAAACAGCAGGGTTTTCATGAAGTGACCAAATATGTCGCCGGCCCCGGCATGCATCAGCCGACCTGTTATTTTGAGCTGGGGTTCAATAAAACAAAATACAATGCACTGCCCGCCGAATACAAAGCGATCATTCAGTCGGCCGCGATGGCCATGACGATCCAGAAGTGGTCCGAAGACATCACCAAGGGTGTTGAAACGCTGGAATTCTACAAAAGCAAGGGGTTGACGTTGACCCGTGTTGAAGACGCCGACCAGAGAGAGTTCCGGAAAAACGCCTGGAAATTTATTGATGACGAGGTGAAGAAGATCAACAGGCCCCATACCACCAAAACATGGGCTTCCGTAAATAAGATGTGGAAGGACTTTTCCGACTACGAGCATTTCATGGTGCCCGTTCGGAAGTAAAGTTGCTTTCCCCTATGCCTAATGCTGCTCTCCTCCTGCGTTGCCCGGTCGGAGCCTTTGCCTCCGGCCGGGCGCGCGGCCAAAGAGGCCAATGTCTTATTTTAGGAACGAGAAATGAGGAGTGTCATGATGAAAACCGTGATTGCGATGATGAAGATTGTCGATGTCTTCAATGAGAAAATCGCCAGGATTGCATCGTATTGCCTTATTTTGCTGATTCTCTCACTCGTCTATGAAGTCTTTGCGCGCTATGCCTTCAACGCCCCGACTGCATGGAGCAGCGATGCGACCTATTTTCTCTGCAGCATCGCCCTGATCTTTGCCATGGCCTATACTTGGCAGACGGGCGGGCATGTCAGCGTGGACATGATTCTGGTAAAGTTCCCGGTCAAGGTGCAGGCTTTTTTGAATGTATTTTTTATGCTGACACTGTTCTTTTTGTGCTGGGTCATGATTGTCTGGGCAATGGCGCCGAATGTTATAGAATCCTGGCGGATTCTGGAGAGATCCTCCATCGGCTATTTCCCCCCGATCTATCCTTACAAGACCTGGATACTCATCGGCACGCTCATGTTGGTACTCCAGGGGGTCAATGTATTCATCAAGGAGTTGTACCGGCTGCTTAAGGGAAAGGAGCTGATAGTCTCATGAGTTTGGAAATGATCACGCTTCTGATGTTAACCATTCTGATCGGGGTGATCTTGCTGGGATTCCCGATCGGTTTTTCGCTTGCCGGCGTCGCAACGATTTTCGGCATTATTTTTGTGGGACCCCAGATCAGCAATGTTTTTATGCTGCGCATCTATGTCGCCCTCTCCGACAATACGCTGATTGCCGTTCCACTGTTTATCTATATGGGAATCATCATCGAAAAATCGGGCATCGCGACAAGGCTCTTTGATGCCATGTATGTGATGCTCGGAGGATTGAGAGGCGGGCTCGCCATGTCGACCGTTGCTGCTTCCACGATCTTTGCCGCGGCGACAGGAGTTGTCGGGGCAACCGTAACCACGATGGGCATCATGGCGATGCCGGCGATGATGAAATACAAATACGACAAACCGCTGGCCTGCGGCGCCATCTGCGCGGGCGGCGCCCTGGGCATTTTGATTCCGCCGAGTATCCTGATCCTGGTCTATGCGCCGACCGCGAATGTTTCCGTCGGCGCTTTATTGATCGGCTGTTTTCTGCCGGGCGTGATCCTGTCGGCTCTGTATCTTCTTTACATCGGTATCGTCTGTTTTCTGAAGCCCGAAAAGGGACCGGCCATCCATGAAGACCTGCGGGTGTCGTTACCGAAAAAGCTGCAGATGCTCGTCACTTCGGTGTTGCCCGTGTGTGTCCTCATCCTGGCGGTTTTAGGCACGATATTCTTCGGCGTGGCCGCGCCGACGGAAGCAGCCGCTTTTGGCGCCTTTGCGGCCGTCATTATGGCGGCCGCTTACAAAGCGTTGAGCTGGAAGGTCATTAAAGATGCAGCATTCGCCACCGCGAAGTCATCCGCGATGGTTTACCTGGTCGTCATCGGGGCCTCATTCTTTACGAGCGTTTTCATGCGGCTGGGCTGCGGCGACATCGTCGAGGAGATGGTTCTGGCGCTGCCCTTCGGCAAGTGGGGCATTCTGATCGCGATGTGGATCATCATCATCATTATGGGATGTTTTCTGGACTGGATCGGCATCGTGATGATTGTCGTGCCGCTCTTTTCTCCCATCGCGATCAAGCTCGGCTTTGATCCGATCTGGTTTGCCCTGATGAATATCGTCGTGCTGCAGACATCGTTTTTGACGCCTCCCTTTGCCTATACGATTTTCTATCTCAAGGGGGTTGCGCCTCCCGAGGTAACGCTGAATCATATTTATCGGGGGGTCGTGCCGTTTATCCTGCTGATCCTCGTGGCCGTGGCCTTGTTTGCCATTTTTCCCGACATTCTGATGTGGGCCCCGCGGGCGGCGACGCTTGCCGGTTGAAATTAAAGGAGGATAAGAGAATATGATTCCAAGGATACAAACCATTCTGTATGCGACCGATCTGAGCAAGAACTCGGCCTATGCTTTTCGCTATGCAGTCAACACGGCGAGGCAACACGACGCAAAAATCCATCTTCTCCATGTCATCGAGGCCCTTTCGCCTCAGGAGGAAGCGCTTCTGCTGACATACATTGAAAAAGAGGAAGTCGACCGGCGGCACCGGGATGCAAAAGAACACATGCGTCAACGGATCGAGGAACGCCTGAAACAATTTGCCGAAAGAGAACTTAAAGACGATCCGGAGACCCTGAAGCGGGTCGTCGGAATCCACGTTGTCCAAGGCAACCCCCCAACGGAAATTCTGAACATGTCGGATGAACTCGGATGCGACATCATCATCATGGGGACGCACGGGAAAGGAGCGATCGGCCATGCCTTTCTCGGCAGCGTTTCCGAAAAGGTCCTCCGCCGGACCCACAAGCCGGTTTATATCATTCCACTGCCGAAGGGAGAAACCGACATTACCTTGGGAGAGATTTAGCGGAGCCGGTTTCATCAAAAGAGGGGGGAACATGAAAGGGAAGGTAGATCTGCGGGAACCGGTAATCCGGAAGAAGGACGTGTTGATTCTGGAGGACCGGTACTTCAAGCCCGTGAACGTCTGCATCGTCACGGGGGCGGCGAGCGGCATCGGCCGGGCAACGACCCTCGCGATGGCGGCGAACGGCGTGAAAGTCCTCTGTGCCGATGTCGACGAGGCCGGCGGCGAGGCAACCGTAAAGCTGGCCCAAAAGCTGGGCGGCCATGCGCAGTTCTTCAAGGTCGATCTGACCCGCGACGACCAGATGGCAGCCTGCGTCGCCCAGGCGGCGAAGATGGGGATGATCAAGTTTCTCGCCAACATCGCCGGGATACAACATATCGACGCCATCGAGAATTTCCCGATGGCGAAATACGATCTCATGCAGGCGATCATGCTCCGGGCGCCCTTCTGCCTTTCGAAGCTCGTGATCCCGCACATCCGGAAGAGCCTGGACGGCGTGGGCTGCATCGGTAACATGGCCTCGATCCACGCCCACATCACGACGATCAACAAACCGGTCTACAACATCGTCAAGTTCGGCCTGCGCGGCCTGACGCAGTCCATCGCGGCGGAAGGCGACGGGAAGATCCGCTCCTTCTCGATCAGCACCGGCTTCATTTCGACGCCGTTGGCGCTCAAACAGATCCCCTCCCAGGCCGAACAGCGGGGAATCACCCCGGAGGCGGTCGTCCGGGACGTCATGCTGGGAAAATCACGGATCAAAGAGATGATGACCCCCATCGAGGCGGCAAACCTCTTCGTCTTCGGCTTCTCGCAGCACAGCCGTTTCCTGATCGGCGGCGATCTCCTGTACGACGGCGGCATCGTCAAGACCTATCGCTGAGGAGAAACGAAGCTGGACTTATAACAAACGTGAGAACTTTAACAAGCGAGGAGAAAGAAATGCCAAAGGCAATCATCACTGCTGCAATCACCGGAAGCATCCACACCCCGACTAAGTTCAATGATGATAGGAGGCTGCCATGAGTGTTTTGGTCACAGGTGGAACCGGGTTTATTGGCGCGCAGGTGGTGCGCATCCTTCTGGAAATGGGGGAAAAGAGGCCGGTTGTCTTCGATATCAACCCCTCCACAAAGCTGCTTGATGATGTGGCAAACCAGGTGGAAGTGGTGCGCGGGGATCTGGGCAACTTCAGCCATGTCTTGAACGTGGTCAAAGCCTTCAGGCCCGAAGTGGTCTATCACATTGGGGGCATGCTCTCGATGCCTTCTGACGCCGATCCGGCGGCCTCCTTCCGGGCCAACGCCATGGGAACATTCCATGTGCTGGAGGCGGCAAAATTGTTCGACGTGTCCCAGGTGCTCTTTTCCAGCACCATCGCCACCTATGGACTGGATATCCGCGAGCCCGTCGTGGACGATTACACATTGCAGCGGCCCCAGCTTTTCTACGGGTGCACCAAGGTCTTCTCGGAGCTCTTGGGCCAGTTCTACAAGCGAAAGTACGGCCTGGACTATCGGGGGGTCCGATACCCTTCCATTGTTGGGCCGGGGGTAAAAACGCCCGGCATCGTCCAGTACAACGCGTGGGTCATCGAGGAGTGTGGCAGGGGAAACCCTTACACCATGTACGTGAAACCGGAGACCCGATGCCCGGTCATGTACTTCAAGGACGCGGCCAGGGCCATTGTGATGCTGGGGGAAGCACCTCTCGAAAACATCAAGATGATAAACTACGTCATCGCCGGTCCTACCCCCGCCGCAAGCGCCCAGGAATTGGTAGAGCTGGTTAGGGCAAAGGTTCCCGGTGCTATGATCGACTTCAAGGTCGACGAGGAACGCCAGAAGATCATTGATAGGTTCTCGAACCCCTTGGACGACAGCATCGCCCGGAAGGAATGGGGATGGAAGTGCGAATACGATCAGGAGCGGATCGTGGACGATATTCTGAAAGAGATCAGGTTGAAGATCAGTCAAATCTGACCCAAATCTGAGCGCCTCAACGCAACAGCTATTCCGTGGCAGACCCTTACGGGGGAAAGCGGGTTCCCCGCACCGTCCTGCGTGACGGCGCGGGGAAAGTGGTTTACTTCGTTCTGCCGGCCTTGATCGCCGCCTGGGCCGCCGCGAGGCGCGCGATCGGCACGCGGAACGGCGAGCAGCTCACATAGGTCAGACCGATTTCATAGCAGAAATCGACGGAGGCCGGATCGCCGCCCTGCTCTCCACAGATGCCGATCTTGAGGTCGGGGCGTGTGGAGCGGCCCTTGTCGACGGACATCCGGATCAACTGGCCGACGCCGTCCCGGTCGATGGTCTGGAAAGGATCGGCGGCGAGAAGCTTCTGATCGAGGTATTCGTTCATAAAGCCGCCGATGTCGTCGCGGCTGAAGCCGAAGGTCAACTGGGTCAAGTCGTTGGTGCCGAAGGAGAAGAATTCGCAGCTCTTCGCCATCTGGTCGGAGAGCAGCGCGGCGCGGGGGATCTCGATCATCGTGCCGTACTTGTAATCCAACTCCGCCATGCCGAACTGTTTCAGGATTTCGGCGTGAACCCGGTCCACGATCTTCCGGGTGACGACGATCTCGGAAACGTCGCAGGTCACCGGCACCATGATCTCCGGGATGCACTTCTTGCCGGCCAGGGCCAGTTCGGCGGCACCTTCGAAAATAGCGCGGATCTGCATTTCGCTCACCTCCGGATAGGTGATGCCGAGGCGGACGCCGCGGTGACCCATCATCGGATTGGTTTCGTGCATCGCCTCGCCGCGCTTCTTGATCTCCTCCGGCGCGATCCCCAGCGCTTTTGCCAACTCGGCCTGCTTTTCGGCCCCCTGCGGGACGAATTCGTGCAGCGGCGGGTCGAGGAGGCGGATCGTCACCGGCAGCCCCTCCATCGCCTCCATCGTCCCCTTCAGCGTGGCCTTGACGAACGGGTAGAGTTCACCAAGCGCGGCCTTGCGCTCCGCGGCGGTATTGCTGAGAATCATCTTGCGCAGGTAGAACAGCGGCTCATCGGAACCTTCCCCATAGAACATGTGCTCGGTACGGACCAGGCCGATCCCCTCGGCGCCGAAACCGCGTGCCACCCTTGCATCCCGCGGCGTGTCGGCGTTGGTGCGCACGCCCATCGTGCGGAACGTGTCGGCCATGGTCATGAACCTCTGGAAACGGGGATTCTCGGTCGCGTCCATCATAGGCAGGGAGCCGAAGTAGACATGGCCCAGGGTGCCGTTCAGCGTGACGACATCGCCTTCCTTGAGGACGAGGTCGGAGCCGGTGATCCGGGCCGTCTTGGTTTTTGCATCCACGTGGAGACCGCCGGCGCCGACGATGCAACACTTTCCCCAACCGCGGGCGACAAGCGCCGCGTGGGAGGTCATGCCGCCGCGGGCGGTGAGGATGCCTGCGGCCGCGCGCATCCCTTCGACGTCTTCCGGGTTGGTCTCTTCGCGCAACAGGATGCATTTTCGGCCGGCGCGGCAGGAGGCGACCGCGTCCTCGGCGGTGAAGACCAGCACGCCACTGGCGGCGCCGGGGCCGGCGGGCAGACCCTTGACGATCAGATTCGCGTCCTTCTCGGTTTTCGGATCGATGATCGGGTAGAGGAGTTCATCGAGCTGCTTGGGTGCGACGCGCATGACGGCTGTCTTTTCGGTGATAAGCCCCTCGTCCAGCATGTCGATCGCCATGTTCAGCGCGGCGGTGCCGGTGCGCTTGCCGACGCGGCACTGCAGCATCCAGAGCTTTCCCTCCTGAATGGTGAACTCGATGTCGAGCATATCGGTGAAGTGCTTCTCCAGGGTCGTCCGAATCGCGTCGAGCTCCCTGTAGGTTTCGGGCATTGCGTGCTGCATGCTCACGAGGTGCTTGTTCTGCTCGTTCTTGGTGTCGTCGTTGATCGGGCTGGGGGTGCGGATGCCGGCGACGACGTCTTCGCCCTGGGCGTTGACGAGCCACTCGCCGTAGAACTTGTTGTCTCCGGTGGCGGGGTCGCGGGTGAAGGCCACCCCCGTTGCGGAGGAATTGCCCATATTGCCGAAGACCATTGCCTGAACGTTGACGGCGGTTCCCCATTCGTCCGGGATGCCCTCTATCCGGCGATAGGAAATGGCCTTCTTGCCGTTCCAGCTCTTGAATACCGCTGCGATTGCCCCCCACAACTGTTCCAGCGGGTTGTCGGGAAAGGGTTTGCCGAGATGTTTTTCGATCAGTTCCTTGAAGTCTTCCGCCAGTTTCTTGAGTTCCT
>CAYSSF010000109.1:0-13751 GCA_964433455.1 uncultured Syntrophaceae bacterium | reverse complement strand
CAAGCTTCGCTTGGCGCACCTAAAATGCAAGACCTGACCCCATATAAAAGAGGGACGATGACAACGATCACACCGCCCGCATACGTCACCCAGTCGGAAGAGGAGTACGACAAAGGCTACGATCCGAAGGTCGTCAGCCGGTTGTTCGCCTATACCCGGCCCTACGCGGGGAAACTCCTCCTCGCCGTGCTGCTCATGTTCAGCGGGTCCGCGGCGGCGGTCGCGGGACCCTATTTCATCAAAATGGCCATCGACGACGGTCTGACCGCCCGCAACGCCGATGTGTTGCTGTACACCGTGGTTGCCTATCTGGCGGCATCTCTCGTCCAGTGGGTTTGCACCTACTACCGGATCAACATCATGGCCCGGGTGGGGCAGGCGGTGATCTATGACCTGCGCACGACCCTGTTCAATCACCTGCAACGGCTTTCCCTCGGGTTTTTCAGCCGCTACTCGGTCGGCAGGGTCATCACCCGCGTCATCAACGACGTCGAAACCCTGCGCGACTTCCTCACATGGGCGGTCCTGGCCATAACGCGCAACATCTTCACCCTCGCGCTGATCGTCGCCGTGATGCTGGACATGAACCTGCGGTTGGCGCTGCTCACCTTCAGCGTCCTGCCGTTCATGGCGCTGGCAACGGTTCTCTTCCGCCGTCTCTCCCGCGGGGCCTACCGAAAGGTCCGGGGGGCGGTCTCGTGGGTCAATTCGGTCCTCGCCGAGAACGTCAACGGCGTGCGCGTGGTGCAGGCGTTCTCACGCCAGGACTACAACAGGAGGTTTTTCGCGGATTCCGTCAACCGCTATCACCTCGAACGTTCCATCGAGGCCGCCCGCATCGCCTCCTTCTTCAACCCCATCGTCGACGTGCTCGGCGCCATCGCCACGGCCCTCATCGTCTGGCTGGGGGGTGCGGCCGTGCTCGGCGAGCAGATCACGGCGGGGGTGCTCGTCGCTTTCATCCTGTATATCGACCGCTTTTTCGATCCGATCCACGACCTCGCCCGCCGCTTCACTGCGCTCCAATCCACGATGGCGGGCGGGGAGAGGATCATCGGCCTGCTGGACACGGAAGTGGAAGTGCAGGATGCCCCCGACGCGCACGATATCCCCCCCATCGAAGGCGAGGTCCGGTTCGACCACGTTTCGTTTCACTACCCCCCCGATAATGCGGATGATGCACAGCCTGTTTTGAGCGATGTCGATCTGGTCGCCCATCCGGGCGAAACCGTGGCCCTGGTCGGCGAGACGGGGGCGGGCAAGACGACGCTCGTAAAGTTGCTGGCGCGTTTCCACGACCCGACCGCGGGCCGCATCCTGGTGGACGGCCACGACCTGCGGACGGTCCGGCAGCAGAGCCTGCGGCGGCAGATGGGCATCGTGCCGCAGGAGCCGTTCTTATTCAACGGAACGGTCAAGGAGAACATCCTGTTCGGCCGGCTGGACGCCGGCGATGAGCAGGCCGTCGCGGCGGCGGAGGCGGTGGGCGCCCACGGGTTCATCATGAACCTGAAGGAGGGCTATCAAACCCCAGTGGAAGAGGGAGGCGTCATGCTCTCGGTCGGGCAGCGACAGCTCATCTCCTTCGCACGCGCCCTTCTGGCGGACCCGCGCATCCTGATCCTCGATGAAGCCACGTCGTCCGTGGACACGCAAACCGAGCAGGTCATCCAGCGCGCGCTGGCGCGGCTGTTCAGCGGGAGGACGGCCTTCGTCATCGCCCACCGCCTCTCCACGATCATGAGCGCCGACCGGGTCGTCGTGATCCACGACGGGCGAATCGTCGAGCAGGGCAGGCATGCGGAGCTCCTGGCGGAGCGTGGAATGTATTATCACCTGCACAAAGCCTGCTTTCAGGATTAGACAGGCGCCGCGCGGTCCGCAAAGCTTTTCGCTTGAGAATGACGTGGTCTTGGCCGGGATGGGGATTTCTTTGACAAGAGGGCGTAATCGTATTATATGCACCGGCACGAGCCGCGAGACATCTTCAACAACGCTTCATGGCCCCCGCTCTTTTACAGGCACAGGTGATTTATCTGAACAGGACGCAAGCCTGTCGTGTGATGTGATCATGCTTTTTTGCGATGCGGTATTTGGTGAATCAAGCAGTATAAACCTTTGGAAAGGGAGGATGTCCGTATGAAAAATTTACTCCGTGTACTGTTGGTTGTGGTTTTCTTGGCGACCGTGGCCGTCCAGCCCGTACTGGCCAAGACGAGTTGGAATGCCAACTCCGTCTGGCCTCCCAAGAATCTTCACAGTGTCGGTCTCGGCGACTTTGCCGAAAAGGTTAAAAAGGCCACCAACGGCGATCTTGAGATGGTCGTCCATACGGGCGGCGCGCTGGGATTCAAGGGACCCGATCTGCTGAAGGCGGTCCGCGACGGTCTTGTCCCCATCTCCGATATGCTGATCAGCGGCGTCGCCGGCGACGAGAAAATCTTCCAGGTCGTCACCCTCCCCTTTCTCGTCCGGAATTTCGACGAATTGCGGCTTTTGCTCGACATCTCGCGCCCCTACTTCGACAAGAGCGCCCAGAAATGGAGCCAGAAGATTCTCTACGTCGCCCCCTGGCCGGGAGCCGGTCTCTGGACCAAGAAAAAGGTCTCCACACTGGAGGATCTCAAGGGTCTCAAGACGAGAACCTACGACAAGAACGGCGCCCTCGTGATGGAGGCCGTCGGTGCGACGCCCTTCGCTCTCCCCTTCAGCGAGGTCTACACATCGCTTCAGACGGGTCTGATCGACTCCGTCATGACCTCGACGCCCACCGCCGTGGACGGTAAATTCTGGGAAGTGCTCAAATACTTCGAGCCGCTGAACATCACCATCGCCACCAATATGGTGACGGTCAATCTGAAGGCGTTCCAGAAGCTCCCGAAGGCGCAGCAGGAGATTCTCGTGAAGACCGGCAAGGAAATGGAAGCGGCCATGTGGGCAAACGTGAAGAGCTGGGACAAGGAACAGGAAGCCATCAGCAACACGAACGGCATCGAGACGGTCAACCCTTCCGTCAAACTGATCGGCGAACTGGAGAAGATTACCGAAAACATCCGCGCCGAATGGCTGAAATCGGCGCCCGCGGACGGCAAGAAGATCTACGACGAATTCATGAAAAAAATGAAGCGTTAAAGGGTTAAGAGGTTATATGAAACATTTCATCACCTGGATCGACCGGATTTCCGGTTTCGGCGGCTGGATGGCGGGCATCCTGATGGTCGCCGCACTCGTTATCGGCGTGTCGGAAATCGTCACGCGGTACGTTTTCGGCAAAACCCTCTACATCGCCGACGAGTATTCGGGTTACCTGATGGCCATGCTCACGTTTCTCGGATTGGCCTATACGCTGCGCGAGCGGGGGCACATCCGGATGATGTTCCTCGTCCATCTGCTGAAAGGCCGGCGCAGGGTCATTTTCAATATGGTCTGCATGTTTGTGGGTTTCGTGTTCTGTATCGGGTTGGTCCGGTTCACCGGCGAGTTTTTCTGGGACTCGGTGGTTAACCGGACACAGTCGATGCAGATCACGGAATCCTACCTGGCGATTCCGCAGGCCTTCCTGCCCATCGGATCGTTTTTTCTGCTGCTCCAGTTCTTGTCCGAGTTTCTGAAGGGCGCCGCGATGCTGCGGCAGGATACGGCGGGGCTCCGGATCCTGGAGGAAACCGACGAACTGGGGCGATAGCGGACGCATTCCTGCGGCCCGCATGACCGGGAACCGGGAGTTAAACCCGCAAGCCCCGCCTTCTTGACAACTTCCTTGCCGGAAAGCCCCGCCCCCGTGGGGCGGGGAGCTTCACATCCGGCGGAGAGAAATAGATGAACGTTGATCTGGGACCTGTTTCCGCGGTGATCCTCGGCCTGCTGATCCTGTTTTTGGGCGGGTCGATCTGGATCGGCATCTCCCTGTTTATCGTCGGCATGGGCGGTTTCTTCATTTTCACCGATATCTCCTACGGTTCGCTGCTGGCGAACATCGCCTGGAACAACACGAGCGGTTCCGCCATGATGGCGCTGCCGTTTTTCATCTGGATGGGAGAGATCCTCTTCCGGAGCAAGATCTCGGAGAACCTCTTCCGGGGCCTCTCGCCCTGGATGGATGGGATCCCGGGACGGCTCATCCACGTAAATATCCTGGCCTGCACCTTTTTTGCCGCCGTCAGCGGCTCGTCGGCGGCCACGACGGCCACCGTCGGAAAGATCACCGTGCCGGAATTCAAGAAAAGGGGGTACGATCATGATCTGTCGATCGGCTCCCTGGCTGGGGCGGGCACGCTGGGATTCATGATTCCGCCCAGCATGGTGATGCTCGTTTACGGGATCATCGGCGATGTGAGCATCGGCAAGCTCTTCATTGCGGGCTTCATCCCCGGATTCATGCTGGCCTTCATGTTCAGCGGCTATATCCTGGTGCGCTGTCTGATTTCTCCCGGGCTCGCTCCCAGAGGGGAGGAACACTACACCTGGAAGGACCGGTTCGTGGCCCTTCCCGCCGTCGCGCCCGTCGTCATTCTGATCCTCTTCGTGCTGGGCAGCATCTACATGGGGGTGGCGACGCCCACCGAGGCGGGCGCGCTGGGCGTCGTGGGCGCCTTCTTCTTTGCGTCGATCACCAGGAGCCTCACCTGGGAGGTTTTCAAGGTGAGTCTCGTCGGCTCCGTCCGCACCAGTTGCATGATCATGCTGATCGTCATGGGCGCCGCCTACCTGTCGAACGTGATCGGCTACCTCGGCATCACCCGGGCGCTGACGCAGTATGTGACCTCCATGGGACTTTCGCCCTACATGCTCATCGTCATCCTGACGGTTCTCTATCTGATCCTGGGCTGCCTCGTCGATGGATTCTCGATGATCGTGATGACGGCGCCGATCGTGCTGCCGCTGATCGAAGCGGCCAAATTCGACACGGTGTGGTTCGGGATCTACCTGGTTCTGATGATCGAGCTCGCCCAGATCACCCCCCCGGTGGGTTTCAACCTGTTCGTGATCAGCGGACTCAACAACGACGACCTTTCGACCGTGGCCCGGGCGGCATTCCCCTTCTTCCTCATCATGCTGCTGGCGACGGTCCTGTTGACGGTCTTTCCGGACATCGCCCTGTTCCTCCCGAGCAGGATGATCGGGAAATGATTCAAGGATCATCGAAACACCGTACGAGGGGATGAAACGATGAAGAGGATCGATATCAACTGCGACATGGGCGAGAGCTTCGGCGCCTACACGATCGGCATGGACGGCGAGGTGATCCGGTACATCAGCTCGGCCAACATCGCCTGCGGCTTCCACGCCGGCGATCCCCGGGTCATGAACCGGACCGTGAAGCTGGCCAAGGAACATGGCGTCGGTATCGGGGCTCATACGGGATACCCCGACCTCGCGGGATTCGGCCGGCGGAACCTGGAGTGCACCCCCGATGAGGTGCGCGACGACGTGATCTACCAGATCGCGGCGCTGCAGGGTTTCTGCCTCCTCCACGGTACGAAGTTGCAGCATGTGAAGCCCCACGGCAGCCTGTACAACATGTGCGTCGGGAATGAGCCGTTGTCCAGGGCCGTGGCCGAGGCGATTGCCGCCGTCGACCGCTCGCTCCTCTGGGTTGCGCTCGGCGGGGCTCAGGCCGGCCTCGCGCGGAAGATCGCCGACGCGGCGGGGATCCGCGTCGTCTTCGAAGCCTTCCCCGACCGGGCCTATACGCCCGATGGAAAGCTGGCGTCGCGGAAACTTCCCGGGGCCGTGATCACCGACCCGGAGCGGGCCGCCGAACAGGCGCTCCGGATGGCCAAAGAGGGCCGGGTGATCGCCACGGACGGCACGGTCATCGAAATGGAGGTCCATACATTGTGCGTGCACGGCGACAACCCCTCGGCCGTGGACCATGTGAGGACGATCCGGCAGGTGTTGGAGGCCGATGGTCTTCGCATCGTCCCGCTGGGTGCAGCGGTCTGACCGGGAGATGAAACCCGCAAGCCGCGCCTTACAGTCGGGAATCAGCGGCTCAATAAAAAAGCAGATTGTTTCCTTGACGGGAAGCCCCGGCCTGCGGGCGGAGAGATTTACATCCCCTCATTACGGTATTTTTTTAAGTCATGGCAGCCCTCTACGAACAGGCCCGAATCCGGCTGAGCGGCGACCGCGCGCTGCTGGTGGAATACGGCGACGGAATCGACCCCGTCGTCAACGAAAAGGTTCGGGCCATGACGGCGCTCCTGAAGAGAAACCTCCCGGCCGGCGTCGAGGCGGTTGTTCCGGCCTACCGCTCCCTATCCATTCTCTACGATCCGCTGGCGACGAATCCGGACAGATTAACCGAGATTCTCCATGCCCTGGAAGCGGATTCCGATGCGATTCAGGTTGCGGAGCCGAAGATCGTTCCGATCCCGGTCTGCTACGGCGGCGGTTTCGGTCCCGACATCGGCATCGTTATGGAACACACCGGCCTGCGGGAGGATGAGGTTATCGCCATCCACGCCTCCGTCGACTATCCCATCTACATGATCGGCTTCACGCCGGGATTCTGCTACCTGGGCGGTCTGGATCGCCGGCTGCAGACCCCCCGCAGAAAAACGCCGCGGATAAGCCTGCCCGCAGGCTCGGTGGGGCTCGCTGAATCCCAGACGGGCATGTATCCCGTCGAGAGCCCCGGCGGCTGGCAGATCATCGGGCGGACGCCGCTGCGTCTCTTCACCCCGGCGAGGGAAAACCCCTTCCTGTACGAGGCGGGGGACCGTATCCGGTTCGTGCCGATCGCCGGGGCCGAATTTGGCCGATTGTTCGAAAAGGAGTGGTCCTGATGGAGATCTTCGCCGTCCGGATCCCCGGCCCGATGACCACCGTGCAGGATCTCGGGCGGTTTGCCTTCCTGGACCGGGGCGTTCCCCTCTCCGGGGCGCTCGATCCCTTGGCCTGCCGGGTGGCGAATCTGCTCGCGGGAAATCCCGAAGAGGCGGCCGTGCTGGAGATCACCGTGATGGGCCCCACCCTCGAGGTTCTCGCAGCGGCCGATATCGCGCTGACCGGCGCCGAGATGGGAATGACCGTCAACCAGACCCCCGTCCGGGGCTGGCGGACGGTGAGGGTAAACCGGGGCGACATCATCCGGATTCCGAGGGCTGCGCTGGGCTGCCGGGCTTACCTGGCCGTCACGGGAGGCATCGATGTTCCGCTGATGATGGGGAGCCGTTCCACCTTCGTGCGAGCAAAAATCGGCGGCGTTCAGGGACGCGCATTGATCAAAGGCGACATCCTGCACCGGGGCGAGGGCGATTTGCTGGATCGCCCCCGCGAGCTCCCGGACGAATGGATTCCACAATATGGACGCGAGATCACCCTCAGGGCCGTCCCCGGTCCGCAAGACGACTCTTTCCGGGAAGGCATCGGCTCCTTTTTCGGCGCCTCCTATGACGTGACCCAGCAGGCCGACCGGATGGGCTGCCGGCTCCGGGGGGCCGCCGTTCATCGCGATGCGGGATCACCGGAGAGCATCGTCACGGAGCCCACGATGCCCGGGAACATTCAGATTCCCGCCGACGGTCAGCCCATCATCCTCCTCGTGGAGCAGACATCGGGGGGGTACGCAAAAATCGCGACCGTGATTACGGCGGATCTCCCCAATGTGGCGCAGGCCATGCCCGGAAATACCATCCGATTCGAGCAGGCGACCCTTGAGAATGCCCATCGTCTCTATCGGGAGCAGCAGCGACAGTTGCAACGAATCAGAGTTTTTACCTACCCTTAAACTTCCATTAAATCCTTATTGCTGCCATTTTTGGCAAAGCGTAGCATTCTTACAGAAATCGAAACGGTTTCACTGATTGCACACTGGATGGGAAATGCGCTCCCGGGTAAATCATCACCCCCGTTCCATGCCGGGTGTGCGTGAATTACGACCGGCAGAGGGGCCAATCCTCTCAGGAGAGTAGATCATGGCGGAATCTCTTCGCATCCTCATTTTGGAAGATAGTCCCACCGATGCCGAATTGATTCAATTCGAGCTTCAGGAGGCAGAGCTATCCTTTACCGCAAAAGTTGTGATGACGGAAAGTGATTTTTTGCGGGAACTTCATGAATTTGAACCGGCTCTGATTCTCTCTGACTATGACCTTTCCCGATACAACGGCGCATTGGCGCTTGGTGAGACAAGAAGAAGATGCCCCGACACACCGTTTATTCTGGTAACCGGCGCTATCAGTGAAGACCATGCCATAGAAATATTCACCCAGGGGGCAAAGGATTACGTCCTGAAGACAAGGCTCCAGCAGCGGCTTGTGCCTGCCGTCCGGCGAGCTCTCGCGGAAGCGGGGGAACAGCAGGCTCGAAAACAGGCGGAGGCGGAACTCCTCGAAGCTCACAGAACCCTGGAAGAAAAGGTTAATACCCGAACGGCGGAGCTGAAAGCCGAGATATCGGCGCGCAGGAAAGTGGAAGAGGCGCTGCAAAAGGCCCATGACGAACTCGAACAGCAGGTGGAGAAGCGGACGGTCGAACTTCGAACGGCTCTTTCTGAAATCAAAGCCATGAAAGAACAACTCGAGGCCGAGAATGTTTACTTCCGTCAAGAGAATGAATCGAGACATCGATTCGAGAATATTGTCGGGCAAAGCGATGGTCTCAAATATATCCTCTATCGGGCGGAACAGGTTGCTCCAACGGACACAACGGTCCTCATCCTCGGGGAGACCGGTACGGGAAAGGAGTTGATCGCAGCCGCGATCCACAACATGAGCCCCCGCAAGGAACGGCCCATGATCACGGTCAATTGCGCCGCCCTGCCGGGAAATTTGATTGAGAGCGAATTGTTCGGCCGGGAGAAGGGGGCATTTACCGGAGCCGATACCCGGCAGATCGGTCGTTTCGAGATCGCCAATGGTTCCACCTTGTGCATGGACGAAATCGGGGAGATGCCGCTGGAGTTGCAGGCAAAGCTGCTCCGCGTGATTCAGCATAACGAGTTTGAGCGACTCGGCTCATCTCAGACCATCAAAGTCGATGTGAGGATCATCGCAACGACAAACCGGGACCTTCCGGAGGAGGTCCGCAAGGGCCAGTTTCGACAGGATCTTTACTATCGGCTCAACGTCTTCCCCATCACGGTCCCACCGCTCAGGCAGCGGAAAGAAGATATCCCGCTTATGGCGCATGCCTTCATCGAGCGGTATGCCAGGAAGTTTGGCAAACAAATCACATCGATCCAGAAAGGAACGTTGAAGGCGCTACAAGATTATGCGTGGCCCGGAAACGTCCGGGAGTTGGAAAGCGTCATTGAACGGGCCGCGATCCTGTGCCCCGGACCGGTTCTACAACTGACGGATCAACTGGAGATTTCATTCCCCCCGACCTCATCCCCCATGAGGACCCTGGAAGAGACAGAGCGAAGCCAAATTCATAAAATCCTTTCCGAAACCCGATGGCGCATCGAGGGAAAGAACGGGGCCGCATCAATCCTGGGCATACACCCGAGCACCTTGAGAGTGCGGATGCGTAAGCTCGGGATCGTCCGACCGGAGATAAGGGCACCGGATTAGACTGCCCGCCTCTTTTCGGGTACCCCTCAATATGTTGAGGTTCCGCAAAATGTTGAGGCCAGGCGTGTCATTCACACGCTTCTGCTGTTCCCTTTCCTGAATCTAACACACTGTTCTTAGGACATTAATAAAATTTCTGGTTTCCTTCGGCTGTTGGCAAGCCATTTGCGTATACCATGTTAAAAGACCTCGGTCATGAAGGGACCGACCCCAAGGAAGACGGAAATGGACTGACCCATTTGATGGTCAGAAACAATCGCTTCACCATAAACTTTTAAGAGAGGAGTAAAACACCATGAAAAAGAGTCAAATCGTTATCCCCTTTTTGGTGCTTCTTATGCTGATCGCCGCCCTGGCAGGCTGCGCAGCGACGGCCACACGTGGAAGTACCGGTGACTACGTTGACGATTCGGTCATCACGACCAAGGTAAAAGCGCTTCTTGCAGAAGATGATTTTCTCAAGTCATTTCAGATCAGTGTCGAGTCTTTCAAAGGCACGGTCCAACTGAGCGGCTTCGTTAATTCGAAACAGGCCGTCGATAAAGCGGGTGAAATCGCGAGGAGCGTCAAAGGGGTGAAATCTGTAAAGAATAGTCTTATCGTGAAATAGATAACAGTACCCCACGTAAGAAACAAGAGAGGCAAATCACGGGAAAGGAGAAAAAACATGGGAATGATACTTATCATTATTTTGATTCTCGTCTTGGTCGGCGCATTGCCCACCTGGCCTCACAGTAAAAGCTGGGGATACTATCCCAGCGGTGGACTTGGACTGGTTCTTCTGATTGTGCTTATCCTGTTGCTGATGGGGCGGATCTGAGCGGGTTGGATGAAGAGAATGGACAAAACAGGGAGGTAAATATGTCAAATCAGATCGAAGGTTTCATGAAAGGGTTTTTTCTTGGGGGTGTCATTGGCGCTGTGATCGGTATCCTCTACGCGCCGCAAAGCGGTCGGAAGACGCGGGAGGATATTGACAGAAAGGCGGAGGAACTCCTTGCGAAGGCCAAAAAGGAATACAAGACGGCGCTGAAAAAGAGCAGCAATGCCTACGAATCGGCGGTCAAGGAGTTGAAGAACCTGGAGTCCGACACAAAGGAGAAGGTTGGAGAAATGGAGGAAAAGGTGGATGAGTTGGCTGAACTGGGCAAAGAAGCGGTTCACGACACCAAGGGGTACCTGATCAAGGCAGTCACTTCGGCCGTCAATGCCTTCAAGTAGAAAACGGGGACAGCGACAACACTTCCGGAAGGGATCGTATCTCCGCTGCTCGCCCAGTATCTCCTGAACGTGATGGATACGCTATGGGCGGTTAAAAAAGCACGGGAGAAACGGAGAGCAGGTTTGCGAGGTAAGCTGATCAAAAAATTCGACGAGATGCTGCAATGCGCGTATTGAGTCTATTCTACTGGATGTTAACGAAAAGAGAATCAGAGGGTCTTCGTGGTGATTGTCACCCTTGATGGACCGAATCCTGAATGATGGACTCCAGTAAAAAGACAAGACGGCATCGGCGGCTCTCGTCTTTTTTTATCAAATTGAGAAACAACCCGCACCGGAGGCCTTCTCGCTATCGCTTTCCCGGCGAATGAACGCCGCTACTTTTCTGGAAGAGAATCTCCACGTTCAGGGTTTGGCCCTGCCGTTCGATCTGCAGGAGGCCGTGCGAGCCGGGCTGCTTCTGTTTCAGGGCATGGAGCAGGTCGAAGGCATCCGCCAGGGTCTCCCCATCGATGGCAAGCAACAGGTCCCCCGGCCGCAGGCCGGCGCGCTCGGCATTGGAACCGGGCGCCACCGCCTTGACCGCCACGCCGCGGCCCGCCGGTGCGGGCTCCACGCCGAGCGTGACTCCCGTTTGCGGCAGGTCTTCGTAGGCAAGGTAGACGACAAAATCATAGGGCGCCATCGGAAAGTCGGGAATGTCGACGTTCATCAACCGGTTTTGCTTGTCAGCCGGAATGTCGATCTCTCTGCCGCCGATCAGGACATAGGAGACGGGCAGACGGCGAAAGAGGCGGCGCGGGATGCCGAAACCGTTTTGCACGTGGTTGCCGCCGGCAACCACCAGGAGGTGTTTGTCGCTGCCCGCCGGACTCGTCAGGTAACGGGCCGCCGACTCGGCCATGGTCTCGTCCCACAACGTCTGGATGCGGATGAAACCATCGATCGGCATGCCCCCGTGGCTGCGGTCGCCGAGGACGGCTGCCGCCAGGCCGCGGTGGTAGGGATCGGTCAGGTCGAGTTGCGGCAGCATGGCCTGTTCCGCGACGCTGAGCCGGTCCGGGGTCTTGCTGCGCACGGCCGCCACCAGGCTCTTTTCCGCGTTCAGCGCGATGACGGGGATGTGCCGCTTGCGGGCGGTGTTCAGCAGATCGCGGTAGTAGCCGAAGTCCATTCCCCAGTTCTCAAACCAGCGCGATTCCCGGAGAAAGGTCTTCTCGTCCAGAAGGCCGGCGACCCAGCGGTCGAGGACCGGCTGCTGGTCGCGGGAAAACATCTCCATGCCGAGCGCCTGACGGCCGGGGTGGCGGTCCGCGAGGGCCTCCATGAGTTCAACCTCCAGGCGGTGCGAAGCGGGGTTGTCATGGGTTTCACCGAGATAGACGATGCGCGCATCGCCGGCAATCGCGAACATCTGCTCCCGGCTGACGGGGATGCCGGTCGGCAGGTGCACGATATCGCCGATTTTCGGCGGCGTTTGAAGGGGATATGGATTCTGGGGATCTCCCATCCGTTGTTTCCCGAAGGGGCTGCAAGCAGTCAGCGCAAAAAGGCAGAGCGCTGCGGCGAGAGTCAAAAAGGAAGAAAAACGGATCATGCCGCCTCCTCAAAGGTAAGGATCAGGTGACCTGAAAACCACAGGTGATCATCACAAAGCTCAGGGCCTGCTCCGTTCCAGCGCGATCAGGCCGGTTCGCGAAAAGTCTTCCATCCCCAGCGCCTCCAGACGGGTCAGAATCTCTTCGAGATCCTCCTTGTCCCCGGTAAATTCCAGGACGGCGGATGCGGGTTCGAGGCTGACCGTTTTCCCGCCGCGGGTCTCGAGGAGTTCCCGGATCGCTTCCTGCCGCTCCTCCGTCAAAGGAACCCGCGCGAGGATCATCTCCCTGCAGACCGCATAGGGCCGGCGGAGTCTCTTTGCCTCCAGCACATCGACCAGACGGGTCAACTGCTTGATGACCTTGGTGATCGTGTCCGGCGTCGTCAGCGTGGTGATGATGATCTTGGTTACGGCCGGGTTCCGGGTGATATTTGCGGAGATGCTTTCAATATTGAAACCCCGGGCGCTGAAGGTGCCGGCGATGCGGGCCAGCACGTCGGGCCGGTTGTTGACGACGACGGATATCGCTCGTTCCTTGAACTGGACTGGCATGGTTTTCTCTTCTCCTCCCTCGGGGACACCTTGCGGCAAGATGTCCCCACTCCTGTCTTATGCAACCGCACGGACATTGCCGAAGGCCATCTCCGAGAGCGGCGTTCCCGGTTTCACCATCGGGAAGACATTCTCCTCCGATTCCACATGAAAGTCCATCACCACCGGACCGGGCGTATCGAGCCCCTCCTGAAGAACGCGCTTCACCTCCCCGGGCTTTGTCGCCCGCAACCCTTTGATCCCATAGGCCTCGGCCAGCTTCACGAAGTCGGGCCCCTGGTTCATGTCGGACTGGGAGTAGCGGCGGCCGTAGAAGAGCTCCTGCCACTGGCGGATCATGCCGAGGTAGAGATTGTTCAGGATGACGACTTTGACGGGTAGGGCATAATGGGCTATCGTTCCAAGTTCCTGGATGTTCATCTGGATGCTGCCGTCTCCCGCCACATCCACCACGGTGCTGTCCGGGCAGGCGACCTGGGCGCCGATGGCGGCGGGGAGGCCGAACCCCATCGCTCCCAGCCCTCCCGAAGTGAGGAAGGTGTTGGGCTCGTTGAAACGGTAAAACTGGGCCGCCCACATCTGGTTCTGTCCCACCTCGGTCGCGATGATTGCCCTACCCTGCGTAAGCTGGTGGAGCTTCTCGATGACGTACTGGGGTTTGATGTTTTTGTTGCGGCAATAGCTCAAGGGCGTTTCCACCTTCCATTGACGGATCCGGTTATGCCAGGCGTGGATCTGCCCTTCGGGTCGGGTCAACCCCTGCAGGTTGCCGAGGCGGAGAAGGGTTTTGAGGGCCGGGGAGCAGTGGCTGACGATGGAGACATCGGTCCGGATGATCTTGTCGATGGAGACGGGAT
>CAYSSF010000108.1:12124-13770 GCA_964433455.1 uncultured Syntrophaceae bacterium | reverse complement strand
CTGCAGCCGAAGCAATAGAACATCTGCTTGTCGGGGCTTACCGTGAAGGATGGGGTCTTCTCCCGGTGAAAGGGACAGAGCCCAAGAAAATTCCTGCCCGCCTTCTTCAGGGTTACATACTCACCGATCAGCGAAACGATATCGGTCCGTCTCCGGACCTCTTCGATCTTATCCTCGGGAATCGACCCCTTCAAACGCCACGCCCCCTTGTCCCTCTTAAATAAAATCGGCCTTGAAGGACTCCTTGCCCCTATCCGGACAAACGCGCCTTGACCTTTTCCCCGACCGTTTTTCCATCGGCCTTTCCGGTCACCTTCGGCATCAGGGCCGCCATCACCTTCCCCATGTCGCGTAAACTTGCGGCGCCCGTCTCCCGGATCGTCCCGGCAATCACCAGATCGAGCTCCGTTTCGGACATCGGCGCCGGCATGAACTCCTGAATCACCCTGAGTTCCGCCCCTTCTTTCTCGACAAGATCGTTTCGGCCGCCCTTTTCAAACTGCTCAATCGACTCCTTTCGCTGTTTGACCATCGCGGAGAGAAGCTGGAGGAATTCAGCCTCGGAAAGCTCGCGCTTCAAATCGATTTCCCGGTTGTGCAGACCGTTTTTCAACATCCGCAATGCCGACAGCCGGATCTTGTCCTTCGCTTTGGCCGCCAGGATCATCTCCCGCTCCATTTTTTCCTTGAGAGCCACGGCTCGTTCCCCCTTGTTTCAAGTTAGAGCATCTTGCCGATTTGTCAATCGGAGATCGCCATTTTCAGGCCAGACCGTCCCGGAGTTTTCGGCCGCCCAACAGATGCATGTGGAGATGAAAAACCACCTGCCCCCCCTCTTCGTTGCAGTTGATCACCAACCGGAAACCCCTTGCGTCGACCTCTTTCAGCCGGGCGCCCGCCCGCGCCGCGACCATCATCGCCTGGAGATCCGCCATGCCTTCCGCATCCGCATCCATCAGCGTCGCAATATGCCTCCTGGGGATCAGGACGACGTGGATCGGGGCCATGGGCTGAATATCCTCGAAGGCCAGAACACGCTCATCCTCGTACACCTTCTTACATGGAACCGTTCCCGCCGCAATCCTGCAGAAAATGCAATCCTCCATGCTCTCCACCTCCCCACCCCTTACACCTCACGCCCCCGTGCACACGCGATCGCCGCGGGAAGAGAAAGTGCGCCCGTATAGAGGGCCTTCCCCGCAATCACGCCGATAATACCCTGTTTCTCCAGTGGCATGAGCTTCTCGATGTCCCCAATCCCGGAGACGCCGCCGGAGGCGATCACCGGGATGCCGACCGCTTCGGCGAGCGCCCCTGTCGCCTCGACGTTGACGCCCGTCTCCATGCCGTCCCGCGCAATATCCGTATAGACCAGGGCCGCAGGCCGGTCGTCGACAAACCGGAGCGCCAGCGCAGCCGCGGTCTCTTCCGTCTTTTCCGTCCATCCCCGAACGGCGACGCGTCCGCCGACCGCATCGATCCCGAGGATCACCTGCCCCGGAAACGTGCGGCAGGCCTCCCGGACAAACCGGGGATCGCTCTGGGCGGCCGTACCGAGAATCACCCACCGCACACCGCATTGGAGATAGGTTTCGACCGTCTTCATGGTCCGGATACCGCCCCCCACCTGGACCGGCAGTCCCGTC
>CAYSSF010000108.1:0-12114 GCA_964433455.1 uncultured Syntrophaceae bacterium | reverse complement strand
GTCACCGCCACAATCTTCCGGATCACCTCTTCATGCCGGGGAGAACCGGCGAGTGAACCGTCCAGATCGACCAAATGCAGCCGTTCGGCGCCCCGTTCCTTCCAGATGGAGGCCATGACCACCGGATCGTCCGCATAGACCGTCGTCCGCCCGAAGTCCCCCTGGGCAAGACGCACGCAACGGCCATCCTTCAGATCAATAGCAGGAATGACAATCATCGGGAGATCTCCCCTTAAAACCAATACTGATAATTTAAGGCTTAACCGTTCGCCCTGAGCTTGTCGAAGGGTGGGCGGTAAGTGCTGAGGACTGAGGACTGAGTGCTGAGTGCTGAGTGCTGAGTGCTGAGCACTGAGCACTCAGTCCTCAGCACTCAGTCCTTTTACGGCAGGCCGGGAAAGCTCTTCAAAACCTCTTTCACCCCTTCCGCCGCCAGCTCCTCCGCGGTGACCCACCTCCCCTTCTCCCGGAAAAAATAGGAGATCTGCAGGAGATTCTCCATCAGTGAACCTTGCGTCCGGTCAAAGGCGCCCCGCCAGACGAGCGCTCCATCCTCAACCCGGATCAGATGGATCTCGAACGCAACGGAAGCCGGCTGCTCTACGGAATAGGACTCGCCTATTCTCTCCCGGAAACGGTAGAGATGCCCGACCACGATCCCTTCCGCCCCCAGTTCATTGCCGACATCGCGCAGGATCTGCCGGTACGGATTCTTGAGAGACGCCGCGGAAACCCGCCGGTAGGCCCCTGCGACACGCTCTCCCGCAATCAGGCTCAATTTCGGGTTGTTTTCCTTCAGGTATTCCAGGAAGCGCTCCTCGATGAACGCCTCCGGATTCCCGTCGGCCTTCGCTGCTCCGAAGATTCTCCCGCAGAGGGGGCAGCGAACGACACCCTGAGACAAGTCTTCCGGCAGGATCTGCTGAAACGGAACGACGGCGATCCGGTCGAAGACGGTCTTTCCTTCCGGGACGGCGCTGCCCTCATCCTGACGATGGTGACAACCGATGATCGACTGAAGGAGACAGAGGATCAGCAGACAGTAGATGATCTTTCGGATACGATTTGATTTTTCGATGGCTTCCCCCCTGGTCTCAAACGGAGGCGGCTTCCTTCTCTGTCGGGGCGACAACGCGGCATCCGATCCAAGTTATTCACCTTCAGCCTTCCAGGGCGCCCTTGGTGGACAGAACACCCTCGATCCGCTGATCGGTCTCGGCCGCCTTGCGAAAGGCGCGGGCAAAGGCCTTGAAAATCGCCTCAGCCATATGGTGGCGGTTCGTACCATATCTGAGGTTGATGTGCAATGTTATTCCGCTATGATCGGAGAATGACTTAAAAAATTCTCGGAACAGGGTCGGATCGAATTCCCCGATCTTCTGCTTTCCGAGTTCGGCTCTCCAGACGAGATAGGGTCGACCGGAGAGATCCAGCGCCACATTGCAGAGGCTCTCATCCATCGGAACCTCCGCCGAACCGTACCGGCTGATCCCCTTCCGATCACCGAGGGCCTTCCGGACGGCCTGGCCCAGGCAGATTCCCATGTCTTCCACCAAATGATGATCATCGACCACGGTGTCGCCCCGGCCCCGGATCTCGAGATCGAAGAGGCCGTGCCTGGCAAACAGGTTCAGCATGTGATCCAGAAAGGGGATGGAGGTGTCGATCCGTCCCTCCCCTTTTCCGTCCAGGTCGATCGCGACGGAGATCTCCGTCTCCGCGGTTTTCCGCTCAATGACCGCTTTCCGCATGCCCCACCTTTCTTAGATAACCTTGTTCAACGAGTACTCGATGATTCCTTCGGCGCCCGCTTCCTTCAGCAGGGGGATGAGTTCCCGGACGACGTTGCCGCTGACAATCGTCTCCACAGCCAGCCAATCGCCGGAGTAGAGACCGGAGATTGTCGGCGCCTTCAGCGAGGGCAGAAGGATCACCACCCTGCCGAGATTCTCCTTCGAGACGTTCATCTTCAACCCCACCTTCCCCATCGCCTCGAGGGAGCCGTTGAGCAGCAGACGGATCTGCTCGATCTTCTGTCTCTTCCAGGGGTCAGCCCAGGCATTCCGGTTCGCGATAAGCTGTGTATTGGTCCTCATCAGTTCGTGGATGATCTTGAGCTTGTTGGCCCGGATGGTGCTTCCCGTCTCCGTGACCTCCACGATCGCGTCCACAAGCCCCTCGACCACCTTGGCCTCCGTCGCCCCCCAGGAGAACTCGACCTGCACGTTGATCTTCCGCTCTGCAAAGTAACGCTTCGTGAAGCTGACCAGTTCCGTCGACACATGCCTGCCTTCCATGTCCTCGATCGAGCGGATGGGCGAGTCCTCCCGAACGACGAGAACCCACCTCGCCTGCCGCGTCGAGGTCTTCGAATAGATCAGGTCCTGAACGGCCACGACATCCGATTCGTTTTCCGTGATCCAATCCTGGCCGGTCAGACCCAGATCGAGCGTGCCGTCCGCCACGTAGCGGGACATCTCCTGGGCGCGGACCAGTGTGCAGGAGAGCTCCTCGTCGTCGATGTCGGGAAAGTAACTCCGGCTGTCATAGGTGATGCGCCAGCCGGCCCGCTTGAATAGATCCACCGTATTGGCTTCCAGACTCCCTTTCGGAATCCCCAATTTCAATTTGTTCGTCATAGACTCTCACCATACGTTTCACTCGCCGTCATCGATACACCTCTTTTGGATCGAAAACCCTTTCTCCTACGGCGACGAAGTCCCCGTCCGCCCACTTTCTGTAAAAACAGGAGCGGTTTCCGGTGTGACAGGCCGCGCCGCCCGCCTGTTCGACCTTCAACAGGATGGCGTCCTCATCGCAGTCCAGCCAAACCTCGCGGACCAGTTGAAAATGACCGGAGGTCTCCCCTTTCAGCCACAGGCTCTGCCGGGAACGACTCCAGTAGTGAGCCTTGCCCGTTTCGAGGGTTTTCAGCCAGGCCTCGCGATTCATGTAGGCCAGCATGAGCACCTCCCCGGTCTCATGGTCCTGAACCAAAACCGGGGCCAGCCCCTCCCCTTTTTTAAAATCCGGTTCCGTCATCACCCTCCCCACCGATGGATTCATTTCGAACGGCTCCATCTTCGTGCCGAAGCTTCGCGGCAAGTCGGAGATCATAGTTTGGGAAGTGTCATTAATCAAGCTTTTTTTCGGGAAGCCGCGGCGCCGTTAGGAACCGTCGGTGGAATAAATAACGATATTTATAAAGCGGTCACTGCGGCAAGAACTTTCATCTTGCCAAACGGCCCTTATCCATGATAGGCATTCCGACACGTTGCGCTTCGCCAGGCGGATCCGAAATGGTCTTTTTCCCCAAAAACGGGTTTCCGGGGCATCAGCCGGAATACCCGGAATGTCAGGAGGTTTTGCGATGTCTTTGCTTATCAGCGGCATTGTGTCGGTTATCCTCGGCGTGATCGGTTTTTCCTTGTGGTGGAGTGACCTTATGATCCTCTTGAAGGGCGGCGTCCCGATCATGCTGATTCTGGGCGGCGTTCTTGCGGTCTATGTCGGTCTGGACGCCATGGAGGACCGCATGAGGGAGGAGAGGAACAAACAAGAGGAAAAATTTGAGAAGACCCGGGATGAGATCGAACGGGTCAAGGCCCAGGCGGAACAGTACCGTGAAGAAATCGAAAGGCTGAAGGAGCAGGCGAACAAAAATACCCCTTGACAGAAGGGGTGACATCCATTAGGAGGATTCCCCGTTTACTCCCGTCGCAGTGGAAAGAGTGAAAAAATGCGAATATCATTGCTGGAAACCGATTTAACCCACGCCTGCTTCGATATCTATATGTATTGATGCCTGCTGTCTGTCCAGCGGACGGGCAAGCAGGCATTCCTGAACCATCATCAGCGTCATTAACCCCACGTCATCGCACCAAGAACCGCTCAGGCTGTGCAGCCCCCGGAAGGGAGATCCGCAGGATATTTTATGTTATCGATAATTTAAAGCAAAAAGGAGGTTTTATGAACAAGAGAGGATTTGCGATTCTGGCGACGACGATTCTCATGTCCGTCACCGTTCTTCCGTTATTCACGACCGGCACGGCCCAAGCCGCGACGACACTCACCTACAGCGTCTTCTTCCCGCCAAGCCACGGCCAGGCAAAAGCGGGCGAGGCCTGGGCGAGAGAGATCGAAAAAAGGACCAACCATCAGGTTAAAATCAACGTCCTGGCCGGGGGAGCGCTGACCCCGGCGGACCAGTGCTTCGACGGGACCCTCAAGGGAATCTCCGATATCGGCATGTCCTGCTTCGCCTACACGCGGGGGCGTTTTCCCATCATGGAGGTCCTGGATCTGCCGATGGGCTACCCGAACGGCCGGGTGGCGACACGGGTCGCCAACGAGTTTTTCAAGAATTTCATGCCGAAGGAACTCGAAGGGGTGAAGCTGCTCTATATCCATGCCCACGGCCCCGGGCTTCTCCACACGAAACAGCCTGTCACGACGCTGGAACAGCTCAAGGGAATGAAGATCCGCTCCACGGGATTGAGCGCCAAGGTGGCGGAGGCCCTGGGCGCCGTACCGGTGGCCATGCCCCAGGGACAGACTTACGAGGCACTCCAGAAGGGCGTGGTCGAGGGAACCTTCGCCCCGATCGAGACCCTGAAGGGGTGGAAGCAGGCGGATGTGATCAAGTCAACGACGGACTGCTCCGACATCGGCTACACGACGGCCATGTTTGTCGTCATGAACCTGAAGAAATGGAACAGCCTCCCCGCCGACGTTCGGAAGGTCATGGAGGAGGTCAGCGCCCAGTGGATCGATGTCCATGGCAAGGCATGGGACCAGCTCGACCAGGAGGGACGCGACTACACCCGGAGCCTGGGGAACAAGATCCTCTCTCTGTCGGACGCGGAAAACAGCCGGTGGAAGAAAGCGGTCCGGCCGATCATCGACGACTACATCAAAGAGGTTTCAGCCAAGGGACTCCCCGCGGAGAAGGCCGTGAAGGACGTCGAGAGCCTGATCAAGCAGTACGGCAATACCTATAAATAAACCGATCGCACGGGCTTCGCGGGGCCCGGTGGAGTATCCGATCAAGGGTTGCTCTCCCGTTCCCCGGCGAAGATTTGAAAAACGACAAGAGATGCCATGACACGCATACAGCGAAAACTCACCCGGATCAGCACCCTGTTCAACACCCTGGCAGGCGTAGCGGTCGTTGTCATGATGCTGTTGACCTGCGCCGACGTCCTTCTTCGCCTGATGCGCCGCCCCATTCCAGGGACCTATGAGCTTGTCGGTTTCCTGGGAACCGTCATCGTCTCCTTTGCCCTGGCCTTGACCTCGCTGGAGAAGGGACATATCGCCGTGGAAATCCTCATGGAAAAGCTCCCGGCGCGCGTCCAGACCGGCATCGAGACCGTCACCTCCCTGATCGGCGCGTCCCTTTTCAGTTTGCTCGCATGGCAGAGCCTGATCTATGCAATGGATATGCGGCAAAGCGGGGAGGTCTCCGTGACCCTGACCATGCCGATCTACCCTTTCATTTTCGGGATCGCGGCCGGCAGCGCCCTGCTGGTTCTGGTTCTCCTGGCCGACAGCCTGCGCGCCGGAATCCGGACGGTGAAGCCATGACGCCCGTTACCTTTGGCCTTCTTGGCTTCCTGCTCCTCATGGTCCTGATGTTCGCCCGGATCCCGGTTGGATTCGTCATGGCCATCGTCGGCTTCCTGGGCTTCGGCCTGTTGACCTCCTGGGGCGCCGCTCTGAACCTGCTCGCCCGCGATTTCTTTTCCGTTCTTGGTTCCTACAACCTGACGGTCATTCCCCTGTTTGTTCTGATGGGACAGGTCGCCTACCACACCGGGATCAGCGGCAGACTCTTCAATGCCGCCCACAAGTTCCTTGGGCATCTTCCGGGGGGACTCGCCATCGCCACAATCGGGGCCTGCGCCGGATTTTCGGCGATCTGCGGCTCGACCAGCGCGACGGCGGCAACGATGGCCTCCGTCGCCCTGCCGGAGATGAAAAAATACCGGTATGATCCCGCCCTGGCCACGGGGGTTGTCGCCGCCGGCGGCAGTCTCGGCATCCTCATCCCGCCGAGCACGATCTTCATCATCTACGGGGTCATGACGGAGCAGTCCATCGGCAAGCTCTTCATGGCCGGCGTCCTGCCGGGGGTTCTTCTCACCGTTCTTTTCATCATCACCATTGTGGTCTGGACCCGCCTTCGGCCCGATCTTTGCGTTTCCGCGCCGAAGGCGTCCCTCCGGGAGCGGATCGCCTCGCTTACCGGCGTGATTGAAACTTTTATCCTTTTCGTCCTCGTCATGGGGGGCCTCTTTGTAGGGCTCTTCACGCCGACCGAGGCCGCCGCGATCGGGGCCTTCGGCACGACCGTCATCGCGCTGATCGGCGGCCACCTTACCTGGCTTGCCTTCAGGCGTTCCCTGAACGAGACCACCCGGATCTCCTGCATGATCCTCGTCATCGTCGCCGGGGCGACGGTGTTCGGCCATTTCCTCGCCGTGACGACCATCCCGGCTCAAATCGGCCAATGGGTCTCGGAACTGCCTCTGCCGTCCTTCGTGATCATCGGCCTGATCATCTTCATCTATCTCTTCCTTGGCTGCATGATGGACTCCTTCGCGATGATCATGCTGACCATCCCGGTCTTCTATCCGGTCGTCACCACCCTTGGCTATGATCCCATCTGGTTCGGGGTCGTGATCGTCCTGGTCGCGGAGATGGGGGTCATCACACCGCCCGTGGGGATCAACGTCTACGTTGTCGCCGGCGTTGCTCGGGACGTCCCCCTCCAGGTGATCTTCCGGGGAACCCTGAACATGATGATCGCATTGTGCCTGACGGCGCTGCTTTTGATGATCTTCCCGCAGATCGCCCTGTTTCTGCCGGGCCTCATGAAATAGAACAATGGAACAGGAGACCCTATGGACTTTTTCATAAAGACCCGGGGAAAATCTATCGAATCTGCTCGATGTCCTTCTCCTTGCCCACCACCACAAGGACATCCCCGTCCTTGATCACGAAGTTCGCCCCGGGGATGATGTTGATCTTGTCGGAGACGATATCCCGAATGGCGATCACCTCGATGTGGTAACGGGTTCGGAGTTGGAGATCGGCAATGGACTTGCCGAGAAAGCTGTTGGGCGGGGCCATCTCGGAGATCATGTAATCGTCGGAGAGAGGAAGATAATCAAGGACATTCGGAGTGATGAGGCTTTTCGCCACCTTGTGGGCGATCTCCTTTTCCGGAATCATCACCTCCGTCGCCCCCACCTTCTCCAGGATCAGCTTGTGCTCCTCGTTGGGGGCCTTGACAATGATCGTCTTGACCTTCATCTGCCGAAGGTGGAGGGTGGTCAGTGTCGCCGCCGCCAGATCCTCCCCGAAAGAGATGATGACGACATCCTCTTCCTGGATGCCGATCGCATCCATGATCTCCTTGTCCGTCCCGTCGGCGACGATCGCCTTGGTGGAGCAGTCCCTCACCCGCTGGACGGCCTCCTTGTTCTTGTCGACGGCGATCACCTCGAAACCACCTTCATAGAGATCCCGGACGATATTGAAGCCGAAGATCCCCAATCCGATGACGACCACACGCTGCTGCATGGCTCAAACCTCCCCCCTGTAACCCATCCTACCCCACCATAACCGACTCTTCCGCGTATTTGATCTCCTTTTCCCCCGCGGTATACCAGGAAAAGGCGAGCGCCAGCGGCCCCACCCGGCCGGCGAACATCATCAGAATGATCGCCAGCTTCTGGATATCATCCAGCTTCGGCGTGATTCCCATCGAGAGGCCCACGGTGCCGAAGGCCGAGATTGTCTCGAACAGATACTCCACGAAAAGATGACGGCTCATGGGGACACCTTGCTGCAAGGTGTCCCCATAATTCTCCCCTCCACCGAAGAAGAGCAGAACCGATGTGATCAAGCCAATCGAGAAGGCCGCCGCGAAGATGATCGCCATCGTCCTGCCGACGATCTCCCGCGGGATCCGCCGGCTGAAGACATTGACATGGTATCGCCCCTTCATCCGGTTCCAGATCACCATCAGCAGCAATGCGAAGCTCGTCGTCTTGATCCCGCCGCCGGTCGAACCGGGCGACGCCCCGATGAACATCAGCATCATCATGACCATGATCGTCGGATTGGTCAGGCGGTCGATCGCGACCGTGCTGAACCCGGCGGTTCGCACCGTGATCGACTGGAAAAGCGAATCCAGGAACTGTGTAGGGCCGGAGACCCCCTTCAGGAGGTGGCCCGCCTCGAACAGATAGAAGAGAACCGCCCCCGCAAGGATCAGGATGCCGGTGGTCAGCAGAACGAGCTTTGTGTGGAGCGAGAGCCTCTTCTGCCGCCCCCGGAAACGGGCGATCACCTCATACTGCACGATGAAACCGATCCCTCCGAGGACGATGAGCCCCATCACGGTCAGGTTCACGATCCAGTCCCCCCGGTAGGAGGCCAGACTGTCCGAAAAGAGCGAGTAGCCGCAGTTGTTGAAGGCCGACACGGCATGGTAGATCGCATGGAAGAAGGCGGCTGCTGGTGGAAAATCCTGCGCAAAGCGGACAAACAGGAGGAGCGTCCCCACGGCCTCTATGAGGAAAGTGAGCTTAAGAACCCCCTTCAAAATCACGAAAAAATCGCGGCGCGGCGTATGGAGAAACGTGCTCTGGATGATCTCCCGCCCCTTGAAGGAGATTCCCCGCCCCATCAGGCCGAAGACAATGACAGAGAAGGTGATGATCCCCAGCCCCCCGATCTGGAAGAGGAGCAGCGTGACCATCTGACCGGCGAAGGAGAGATCCTTCCCGATGTCGATGACGGCAAGCCCGGTGATGCAGACCGCGGAGGCGGAGGAAAAAAGGGCATCCATGAAGCTCAGGTGGCCATGGTCCGCCGCAAACGGCAGCCGGAGCAGGATGGCCCCGGCGAGGATCAGCAGCGCAAAACTGAGAATAAAGGTCCGCGACGGCGTCAGGCGGCGCGAAATCGATCTTCGGATACGAAAAAGAAGCTCCATGCCGCGCACTTGAAAGGTTGCTCTACCAGCGTCAGCCAATTGATGGCCGCTTTCGCTCGCCCCCCCGGAAACCGGGTTGGGTCAGGCCGGGAGATTTCCCGTTTACTTCCCGTCCGTCCGTTCCTTCCGTCTCCGCAGGAGGATCGCCATCAGGACCCCCGCGCCGACGGTGATCGCGGAATCGGCCACGTTGAAGGCGGGCCAGTGGTAGCTGCCGATGTAGACGTCGAGAAAATCGACCACTTCACCGAAACGGATGCGGTCGATGAGATTCCCGACAGCCCCGGCCAGGATGAGTGCCAGCGCCGAGACCAGAGAGGGCTCCTCGATCCGGCTGGAGTGCAGGTAGTACAGAATCAGCGCAATCGCCGCCACCGTTATCGCAATGAAAAAGAGATAGCGGAAAAGCGGCGGGGCGCCGGCCAGAAAACCGAAGGCGGCGCCGGGATTCCGAACGTGGGTGATGCTGAAAAAACCCTTGACCACGACAAAGGAGTCGTAAATCCGCATCGTCGAGAGGATCCAGGCCTTTGTCGCCAGATCCAGCAGAATCACGAGAGACGCAATCGTCAGAAAGAGGATATTCTTTTTCTTCAAAGCCCCGTACCAATCCCGTTGAAGGGTTACAGGTTTCCCTGACATCTTGCGCAGAGCGTCGGGTGGTCGACGCTGGCGCCCACCGTCCCGCTGTAGTTCCAGCAGCGGTTGCACTTCTCCCCCGTCGCACGGGTTACGTCGACTGCAAAACCGGGGATCTCGGAGCTCCGGTATGCCCCCGCGTTTTGCTGCCCGGCGACGATACAAACATCGGAAACGATGAGGAGCGCGCGGAGATCCTCCCGGTGCGTTTCCAGGAGCGGCAGCAGCTTTTCCGGCGCGGCGATGGTCACGGCGGCATCGAGGGAATGACCCACAACCTTGTTCTGGCGGGCCAGTTCAATGGCCTTCGCCACCTCCCCCTTGACCGCAATCAGCGTTTTCCATGTTTCGGCCAGCTCCGGCTGCAAAAGCGATCCGTCCACCTCCGGGAACTGCGTCAGGTGAACGCTTTCGGCTTTTCCGGGGCAGGAAGGCAGGGCCAGCCACACCTCCTCCGCGGTGAACGTGAGGATCGGCGCGAGGAGCCTCACCATCGCCTCAAGGACCTCCTTCATCGCGGTCTGCGCCGACCGGCGGGCCGGGGATGCCGCCTTCGATGTGTAGAGACGGTCCTTCAGGACATCGAGGTAAAGCGCGGAGAGATCCACTGTGCAAAAGTTGTAGAGGGTGTAGTAGACCATATGGAACTGGTACTGCTCGTAGGCCTCGCGCACACGGCGGATCACCTCCTGGAGGCGGTGGAGGATCCAGCGGTCCATCTCCGCCATCTCCCCGCAAGGGACGGTGTCCGTTTCCGGATGAAAATCATAGAGATTCCCCAGGATGAACCGGCTCGTGTTCCGGATCCGCCGGTAGGCCTCGACAAGACGCTTGAGGATCTCCTCGGAGATCCTGATGTCCTCGGTATAGTCCTCGGCGGCGACCCAGAGCCGGAGGATTTCGGCCCCATAACCGTCGATGATCGTCTGGGAATCGATCACGTTCCCGACCGATTTGGACATCTTCTTCCCCTCGCCGTCCACGACGAAGCCGTGGGTCAGCACATTCCGATAGGGCGCCCGCCCCCTCGTCCCCACCGATTCGAGCAGCGAGGAGTGAAACCAGCCGCGGTGCTGGTCGTTCCCCTCGAGGTACATGTCGGCAGGGGAGCCGAGCTCCGGCCGGCGTTCCAGCACGGCGGCGTGGCTCACGCCGGAATCGAACCAGACGTCGAGAATGTTCGTCTCCTTCTTGAACCCCACTCCGCCGCACTTGGGGCAGCAGGTTCCCGCCGGCATCAGATCGGCGGCTTCGCGTTCGAACCAGACGTCGGCGCCGTGCTCCCGGACGAGACCCGCCACATGATCGAGAATTGCCTGCGTCATCACCTCCGCGCCGCACATGTTGCAATAGAACATCGTGATCGGGACGCCCCAGAGGCGCTGGCGTGAAATGCACCAGTCGGGCCGGTTCTCGATCATACCGTAGATCCGGTCGCGCCCCCAGGAGGGAATCCAGGTCACCGCGTCGATCGCGCTTAGGGCCTTCTTCCGGAGGTCGTTTCTCTCCATCGAGATGAACCACTGTTCGGTCGACCGGAAGATGATCGGCTGCTTACAGCGCCAGCAGTGAGGATAGGTATGCCGGATCTCCATCTGCCCGAGCAGAGCGTCCTCCTCCCCGAGCCGGGCAATCACCGCGCCGTTGGCGTCAAAGACGAACTGCCCCGCGAAGTCCTTGACGTCGCGGGTAAACTTCCCATCGTCGTCCACGGGGGCGTAATTCTCCAGGCCGTACTTCATCCCGATCTCGTAGTCCTCCTGGCCGTGACCCGGGGCGATATGGACACAGCCGCTCCCGGTGTCGAGGGTGACGAAGGGGGCGAGGATCAGCAGGCTCTCCCGGTCGACCAGCGGATGGCGGCACCTCTGCCCCTCGATCGCCGAACCGGGGAACTCGTCGAGAATTTCGTAAGTTTCGTTGCCGAGGCCGAAGGCGTCCAGGCAGTTGTCGAGGAGATCCTTCGCCAGGATCAGCACCTCGCCCTTGACCTTCACGGCCGCGTACAGGAAATCCTCGTGGAGGGCGATCGCCAGGTTCGCAGGAATCGTCCAGGGGGTGGTGGTCCAGATGACGACGGAGACCTTTTCGCCGGCGAGTTTCGGGAGACAAGCGGCGATGTCGGAGCTCAGAGGGAACCTCACATAGATCGACGGCGTCGTATGGTCGTGGTATTCGACCTCCGCTTCCGCCAGCGCGGTCTTGCACGAGGCGCACCAGTAAACGGGCTTCTTTCCTTTGTAGACGCTCCCGTTCAGGTAGAGTTTCCCGAGTTCCGCGACCGTCGTCGCCTCGTAGTCGTAGGTCATCGTGAGGTATGGATTGTCCCAGGCCCCGAAAACCCCGAGACGTTTGAACTGCTCCCGCTGGATCCCGACATATCGGTCGGCGTAAACCCGGCAGAAACGGCGCTCGTCCGCCTGGGACATCGCCGCCTTCCTTTCGCCCAGTTCCTTGTCCACCTGGTG
>CAYSSF010000107.1:0-13787 GCA_964433455.1 uncultured Syntrophaceae bacterium | reverse complement strand
CCGCCAAACCTGGATCAATTACATGCAAATCCTTAACCGGACATCGCTGATAATTAATCGGATATATAAGGTTTTTGTGATTCTTCTCTACTTCCTGGCAATGATGACACAAATACATTTTTTTAATCAAAGCTGATCTTCAACATCGAGAAGTCGTCCTCCAGGTCTTCTGGCCGCACATCTGTTGCAGAAAGCGGTAGAGCCCGTCGATTTCCCCCGTCTCGTCGGGAGGCTGGGGGAGAAGGCTAAGCAGCATCAGCAGGGAAGGCTTAAGGAGGCTGAGGAACTTTATACCCGGATCTTTAAAATACAACCTGATCATTTTGACGCAGTGCATTTGCTTGGAGTTGCTGCGGCGCAGAATAATCAATATGACAAGGCGGCTGCACTATTGCGAAGGTTAATTCGATTCAATTAGACACGAGGTGGGTGAAGGTTGATGGGCAGGAATTTTATATAGCCGAGAAAGTCTTTGTCGGATGTGAAAATCGGTATCCCGGCGCCTGCGGAAACGGAACAGATCAAGAAATCGATATGGGAACCCTGAATGCCGGATTGACGGCACGTATTGTAGAATTCCGCCGCCCTTTCATAATCCTTTCTGGTAATGGAGAGATCCTCGAAAGCCTTTAGATGTGTTTGCAATGCGTCAAATTGTACCTTCGTAGAGATACCGGAAAGCAATTCCTGGCGTATGGGTCCGATGATGGCCACCCGAACTTCATTGATCAGCTCCTGGAGTTCGGCCAGAAGGATTCGATCATCTTCCGAGATCACGCTGGCCCTTCTGAGAGCCAAAGACCATATCGACGTATCAACGAGAACCTTCATTCGCGCACTCGTGTTTTTTTGTAGTCATAGTCGGGAACAAAATCAATTTTTCCGAAAAGGGACGTAATCTGAAGTTGTTTTCTTCTCTGAATGTACTCGTTGAGAGCCTCTGTTACGACAGCTTTTTTCGTATTTTTCCCCCCGATGGTTTGAGCCTCAACGATCAGCTTGTCATCAATTGCAAGATTTGTGGCCATAATTCACCTCCGGAGAGAAGACTACACATAGTTATGTGTAGTGTCAAGGGGTTTCAAACTGAAATCCGCTGCCGGTATCCTTGAAGAGAATGATCTGGTCGTCCTGAACAGCCTGCTCGTCGATGCATCTGTCAATCAAAACTAACCTTCAGCATCGAGAAGTCGTCATCCAGGGTCTCCTGCCCGCACATCCGCTGCAGAAAGCGGTAGAGCGCGTCGATCTCGTCCGCCTCGTCGGGGGGGTGGGGGAGAAGATAGGCTTGCAGTTCTTCCAGTGTCCACATCGCCCCCCCTTGTCTGTCCACCTCGTAGGCCCCGTCGGAAAAGATGTAGAGGCGCGCCGGACCGTCGGGCACCGAAACGGTTCCGCTCTCGTAGGTCGAATCGGACATGCCGCCGATGAAGAAATTCGGGGTGATCAACGGGATCGTCTCCCCGGCGCCGGTGATCAGGATGGCCGGAGGATGGCCCCCGCTCGCGTAGCGGATCTCGCGGGTGGTGCGGTTGTATACCCCATACCAGATCGTGAAATAGAGGTCGTTGTGGTCCTGCATCTGGAAGGCGTCGTTGAGGGAGGCGAGGACCCGGTCGGGGATGCGAAAGTCCGTATTCCGCAGGCTCTGGGCGCGCAGCACATTGAGGGCGGAGACGGACAGCAGCGCGGCGCCGACCCCGTGGCCGCAGACGTCGAGCAGGTACATCGCGAAATGGTCCTCGTCGATCCAGTGGTAGCCGAAACAGTCGCCGCCGAGTTGGGTGGACGGGAAGTAGCGCCAGCTCGTCCGGGCGGCGCCTTCGGCGATCGGCTGCGGCAGCAGTGAAATGACGTAATCGGCGGCCAGCGCCAGCTCCGAGGCGAGGGCCTGCTGGCTCGAAAGGAGCGCCTCGTAAGCCTCGTTGCGCTGGAGGAGGTTGATGTATCCGGCCGAGTGGTAACGGATGCGGGCGATCAATTCGATGCGGTCGGGCAGTTTGACGAGGTAGTCGTTGGCGCCGAGGGCGAATGCCTCGGCCTTCGTGGCCGCCTCCTCCCGCGTCGAGAGGACGATGAGCGGGATGTTTTTCAACTTCGGGTGACCCCGGAAGAAACGGACCAGGGTCAGTCCGTCGATGTCGGGCATGACGAGATCCTGGAGGATGACCGTCGGCGAGATTTCGACGGCCTTCTGCAGCGCCTGGTTGGGGTCCTGGCAGTAGTGGAAGGAGATGTCCGCCTCCGTCTCCAGCATCCGCTTGACGGCGGCGGCGACGATGGCCTGGTCGTCGATGAGCAGGACCGTGATCCCGTGTTCGGTGAGGGTGGCGGAGAGAGGGGTCTTTTCCTGAATGGGCATGGTCATGGATCCTTTCTGGAGGGTTTCCTGTTGATTCCGGCGGAATCGAGCTTCCGGCGGACGGCGGCGGCGATCTTCTCAAGGGGGAGGATCTCGACCGCGGCGTTCAGTTCGGCGGCCGCCGCCGGCATGCCGTAGACCACGGAGCTCTTTTCATCCTGGGCGATCGTATGCCAACCGGCCTTCCGGAGCGCCGCCAGCCCCTGGGCGCCGTCCCGTCCCATCCCGGTCAGGAGCATTGCCACATCCCGGCGCGGCCAGTAGCGCACCAGGCTGAGGAAGAAGGCGTTCACCGAAGGGCGGTAGGGGTAATCCCGCGGGTCGGGGGTGTAATGGAGCGCGAGCTCTTTGCCGAGGACAAGGTGGTCGTCGGTGCCGGCGATCAGCACCGTATCCGCGGCCGGCCGCATCCCCTCCCGGGCGACCTCCACGTGGAGCGGGGTCTGCCCGTCAAGCCATGCGGCCAACCCGCTGGCGAACTGGGCATCGACATGCTGGACGATGACCACGGCGACCCCCGGAATCGGCGGCAGGGTCGAGAGGATCGCGGACAGGGCCTTCGGCCCGCCTGTGGAGGAGCCGATGGCCACAAGGGAAGGGTGGTCCTGCGTCCCCTCCTGCGACGTCGGGGAGGCCGCCTGCGGGGCGGCGTGGTTCTTTGCGAGGAGCTTCTCGATCGTGGAGATCTTCTTCAGCAGCTCCCGGCCGACGTCGATCGTCATCCCCGGACCGAATACGGGCGTGCCCGCCGCATCCAGGGCCCCGCAGCCCATGGCTTCGAAGACCATGGCCGCATTTCCCGTCACCGTCGCCGTCACGACGAGGATCGCGCAGGGGCACTCCTTCATGATTTTACAGGTCGCCTGCACCCCGTCCATGACGGGCATGATCAGGTCCATCAGGATCAGATCCGGGCGGTCCTGACGGCACCTCTCCACGGCATCCCGGCCGTTTACCGCCACCCAGGCGAGGGAATGTTCCGGGGCCGAGGCGATCACCCGGCGGAGCACTTCGATGGCGAGGGGCATGTCGTTGACGACGGCGATCCGCATCTCAGGACTCCCCGATCAGGTCTCTGACGGCCCGCAGGAGCGTCTCGTCATGGAAACTGCTCTTCGTCAGGTAGTAATTGGCCCCCGCCTCCAGCCCCCGGAGGCGGTCTTCTTCGCGGTCCTTGTACGAGACGATCATCACGGGAAGCGATTTGAAGAGGGGGTCCGCCTTGATCTTCCGGACCAGATCGATTCCGTTCATGCGCGGCATATCGACATCGGAGACGACCAGATCGAATGGACCGCCCTGAAGCTTGTTCCAGCCGTCCATGCCGTCCACCGCCACGGTAACCTCATAACCATGCGTTTCCAATAACTTGCGTTCGACCTCCCGGACCGTCAGCGAATCATCGACGACCAGGATCCGTCTCCGCACGGTCGTCTCCTGGGGAGACGATCCGGCGTCATCGCCGCGAGGGCCGATCTTGCGGAGACGGCCATGGTTCAGCAGATGATCGATTGAACGGACCAGGTCGTCCACGTCGAGGATCAGCACGGGCGAACCATCCTCCAGGATCGCGCCGGCGCTGATATTCCCGATCTTCCCAAGACGCGCATCGAGGGGGTGGACGACCAGATCCTGCTGCCCGATAAAACGGTCCACGACGAGTCCGAAGCGGTTGATGCGGTCGCTGAAGACGAGGAGGTGACAGAGGTCGGATGCGCTCCGGCGGCTGGGAATCTGGAAGAGCTGGCAGGCATCGACGATGCCGATGTTCTCCCCGTCCAGGGCGTAGAACTGCCGATCCTCGACGACGTGGAGATCGCTATGGGAAACACGGAGAATCCGATCGATCCGGGTCAGCGGCATGGCATACTTTTCGGCGTCGATCTCGATGAGCAGCGTGCGCAGAACCGACAGGGTCAGCGGCAGCAGCAGCAGGAAACGGGTCGCCACTCCCTCGTCGGACTCCACGCGGACCGAACCTCCCACCTCCCTTACCATCGAGAATACGACATCGAGGCCGACCCCCCGCCCGGAAAGTTCCGAAACCGTTGCCGCCGTGGAAAACCCGGGAAGGAACAGGAATTCCATCAGCTCGGCCTTGGTCAGGCTCCCGGCCATGTCGGGACTCACGAGCCCCTTTTCGACGACCTTGTTCCGGAGGCGCTCGACGGAAATGCCCCGTCCGTCGTCCCTCACGATGATGTTCAGCATCCCGGCCACGTGTCTGGCCTCGACGGTGAGCCTCCCTTCCGGGGGCTTCCCGGCAAGTTCGCGCTCTGCCGGCGTTTCGAGGCCGTGATCGAGGGCGTTTCGAATCAGGTGCGAGAGCGGCGCTTCGAGCTTCTCCAGGATCTCCCGGTCCACGGGCGTCGCCGCCCCCAGGACTTCAAAGCGGACCTTCTTTTGCAACTCCCTGGCCAGATCACGGACCAGACGGGAGAAGCCGTGCATGCCGTCGGAAAAGGGCTGCATGCGGCTCGCCACGACCTCTTCGTAAAGCCGGTGGGCGAGATTTTCCAGACGCCGCGAGGAGAGTTCGAAATCGATGGCATGGCCGGCGGTCAGGTTGTACATTCTTTCGATCTGCTGCAGCCCCTCCTGAAGCTGCGCGCAGGCGCCGGGATCGCTCTCCTCATCGACGGATTGCAGCAGGTTTTCGATTTCGCCCGTCAATGCAGGAAAACCCTTCCGGATCTTCAGCAGCGTCGGGTAGAAGGCCTTGATGGACCGCGACTGAACCAGGCATTCCCCTGCCAGACCAATGAGCCTGTCCATATGCTCCGTCATGACCCGGACGAGGCCGCCTTCCCCTTTTTCCGGGAGCACGGTTTTCCGGACCGGGAGCGTCGCCTCCTCCCGCCGGGAAGACGCGGCGGCGGCCGGCCCGGCCGTGTCTGTTGGAGCAGTTGACGTGGCATCATCTACACGCTCCCTATTTACGGGGACAGGCTGCGGCATCGTGTTCCCGTCTCCCGGCGGGCCGGCGGGGGCCGGCGAAGCTGCCTTTCCCGCCATCGCGTCCCGCAGGGTCCGGGCCATTTCGTCGAGAAAAGCCTCCCGTTCCTCCAGCCAGCCGGGGATGGCGGACGTCTCGATGCGGGCCATGGACATGTAGGCGTCGTTTCCTTTCAGCAGGAGATCCACATGATCGGCGGTCAGGATCAGTTTGCGCTGCTGGGCCGCCGACAGGAGGTCCTCCATCGCGTGGGCAAGGGAGACCGCCGCGGAGAGGCCGACGATCCGCGCGGCCCCCTTGATGGAATGGGCCGCCCGCATCAGGGGTTCGATTTTCCCCGCGGTCTGCTCGCTCTCGGCGCTGACCAGGCCGCTTTCCAGCACCCGCGTGTGATTTTCCAGCTCCACGCGGAACAGGTCGAGGAGCATCGGATCAAAATTGGGGCTCTGGGATGAAGGGCTCATGGGGTGAGACTCCTGCTCAGCGCGGCAAAGAATTTCTCCTCGTCCAGCAGACCCACCGTCTTGCCCTGCCAGGGCAGGATACCGGCTGTCAGGGCGCGGATGGACCTCGATACCGTGGCCGGAAGCTCCTGAAGGAGGGCGACCGGGAAGCGATGCACGCCGAGGATCTCGTCGGCGGGAAAGGCGAACCGCTGTCCGTCCAGGCTGACGACGACGAGGCGCGGATAGACGTTGCGGCCGGCGCCCTTGCCTTCGTCGCCGGTAACGCCCAGCAGGGCCGTCACGGAAACACAGAGGACAAGCTCTCCGTTGACATTGATGACGCCCTTGAAGACCTCGCCGGTCCGGAGGGGAATGGCGTGCGGGAGGGCCGCCTCGGCCGCCTGCTGGAAAAAGACGGTTTTGAGCGCCAGCAGCTCTTCCCGGAGGCGGAAAATGATCACGGAGATCGTTTCGACCTCCCCCGCATCCTTGCTGTCGGCCAGCCGCGCCGTCCACTCCTCGCGGTAGCCGTCCGGGAACCCCCGGTCCAGCAGGCGGCGTCCGGCGGCTGCATAGACCGGACAGTTGCGGCAATGGCCCAGGGCTGAAAGCTCCGGACAGCTTCGGTCGCCGAAGGTGCCGATCTCCTTCCAGCAGGCGCCGTTAGGAAGCGACGGTTCCATTCGGCCTCCTTCCCGTCGCATCCGCCCTTCGGCGACAGAGCGCCGCCTTCCGGTCGTCCCCCTGCTGCCGGTAAAGCAAACTCAACTGGATCAGCGTCTCGTAGTGATCGGGATCGAGGTAAAGGGCCTTCAGGTAGCACTCCTCCGCCTCCACGGACTGCCGGGCTGCCTCGTGAATCAGACCCAGCAGGCAGTATCCGTCGGCATAGGGGCGCTGCTCCCGCAGATGTTGCCGGCAGAGGGCCGACGCCGCGTCGAACAGGCCGCGGTCGGCCAGGGCCAGGGCCTCGGCATGCAGCGCTTCGATTGCGGCCGGCGGCGGCATCGGGATCTGCGGGTCCGGCGTCCGGAGCGCAACGGAACGCGGGGCGCTCCTTACGGCAGGAGGCACGGGCGGTTTGGCGGGGCTCTCCGCCAAGGTTCCGAATTTTGCGCGGACGGGAGGGATTTGAAATCCCGGATCGGGGTCGCACTGCGGGATCATGCCGTCGGGGAGGCGTTGCGGCGCCGTCTCTCCGATTCCGGTCCGCTTGCAGGCGAAGGCCCGCGCGTGGCGGACCGCCGTAAATCCCTGTTGCAGCAGGACGCCCATTTCCGCATGGCCGGTGAAGAGGATTCCGTCCCGGGCGAGAAGCCGGCCGACATTCGCGACGACCCGCCGCCTCGCCTCGTCGGTCAGATAGATGAGTACGTTCCGGCAGAAGATGATGTGATAGGGCGCTTTTCCGGCGAGCAGACGGGGTTCGACCAGATTTTCGCGGTAAAAATGGACGGTCCGGACGACGGTCTCATCGACGCGCCGTTCCCCGACGGGTCCGGTGAAGAAGGCCTCCTGCGGGGCGGTCAGGGGATGCCGGAACGACCCCTTGCCATAAACGGCCCTGGCGGCGGCGACAAGCGCGCTCCGGCTGATGTCCACCGCGTCCAGATGAAACTGCCGGGGCGGGATGCCCGCTTCCATGAGCGTCATGGCGATGGAATAGGGTTCCTCGCCTGTCGAGCAGGGGATGGAGAGGATCCGCACCGTCTCGTCCGGGCGGGAGGGGAACCAAGTCTCCCGCAGATGTTGCTTCAGCAGGATGAACGGCTCGGTGTCGCGAAAAAACCAGGTTTCAGGGACGACGAGATCTTCCAGACAGCGATCGAACTCCTCCGGGGAGGTTGAAAGCAGCTCCAGATAGGCCGCCGCATCCGCGATGCCGGACCGCCTCATGGCCGCACGGACGATCCTTTCGAAACCGGCCCGGCCGACAGCGGCGGCATTGAGCCCCAGCGTGTCGATGAACCGTTTTTCCACCGCGGCGCAGAGGTCCATCATGCCTCCAGCGCCGGCGGGAAGAGAGCCTCTTTCAGCGTTGGCGGCAGCAGTTGCTCAACTTCCACCCGCTGAATCGTCCCGTCGGTGCGGATGAGGAGATCGCCGAGGTAGGGGGCTCCATCGACGGAAATCCCGGCGGTCTGAAAATCCTCCTCCGCACAATGGACGGTTTCCGTCACCCTCTCCGCCAGCAGTCCCAGGGTATGGTCCTCGCCGTCCCGGCCGGGGTAGCGGACCAGGATGACGCGTGTGCTGAAGAGGGGACGGGATGCGTCGCCGGTGAGCAGGGCCGTCAGGTCGATGACGGGAACCATCGTGCCGCGGTAGTTGAAAACGCCTGCCACGGAGCCATCGACGTGTGGAAGCGGCCGGAAAACGACCATCGGCGCCACCTCGATGACCCGGGAGACATCGAGCCCGTAGCGCTCTTTCCCTGCCTGAAACTGGAGAAGCAACATGCCTCTTTTCCTCTCTTTTTCACGGAGGACGGCCGGGCCGCCGCCATTCGGTCTTTAGGCGCTGATCCGGAAACGGGACACCTCGCCCTGCAGCCCCTGGACGGCGTCGTTGAGCTGCTCCGTTGCCGTTTTGAATTCATGGAGCGATTCCCGGGTCTGGTCGGCCGCCTGGGAGAGCTGCGTCATCGCCTCATTGATCTGCAGGGCTCCTTCGGACTGGGCGTGCATGCTCTCCTTGACCGTATCGAACTGTGGTCCGTGGGAGCGCACCTGATCGATGATCCGGGCCAACTGGCTGCTCAACGTGACGACGGTTTCCACCCCGCGGCGCACCTCGTCGGCGAACTTGTCCATCTCCATGACGCCGGAAGAGACGGAGGATTGCATCTCCTTGACGACATGCTCGATATCCTGGGTGGCGATGGCCGTCTGGTCGGCCAGGCGGCTGACTTCACGGGCAACCACGGAGAATCCCCTTCCGAACTCGCCGGCTTTTTCCGCCTCGATCGCGGCATTGAGGGCCAGCAGGTTGGTTTGATCGGAGATCTTGTTGATCGTCGTGACCACGTGGGAGATCTTGTTCGCCCGGTCGTTGATCACGGAGAGTTTGGAGGAGATCGATCCGGTCGCCTTCATCAGATTGCGCATCGCCCCCTCCATCCCGGTGAGATCGCTCCGCCCCTCCTCGGCCATGCCGATCGTGCCGTTCAGGTGGCCGCTCACCTGGTCCATGGTCTGGACGAGGTCCTCCGCCGTAGCCGAGATCTCCCGGCTTGTAGCGGTGACCTGGCTCGTGGAGGCGGCCTGTTCCGCGACGGTCGCTTCCAACTCCCGCGCGGATGCGGCGATCTCGGTGGCCGACGTCGTGACCTGGATCCCGGATTTCTGTACTTGGCCGATCAGAGAGTCGAGGTTCCCCGTCATGGTCCGGAAGGCCGACAGGAGTTCCTTGCTTTCATCTTTGTCCCGGATAAAGCGCCCCTGTTTGACGGAGGGGAGGAACTTTGCCGGCAGCTCTTGCATCTCCTGTTTCGCCCACTGCACATTGCCCTCGGCGATCTTTCGGGAGAAGAGTGTCGCCAATTCAAGCGGCTTGATGATGCGGTTGCCCAGGAATGCCGCCAGGATCACGACGATCAGAACGATCAGCGCCCCCGTGACAAACACGTCGCGCTGGAGCCTGTCGATGACTTCATGGACTCGGGTGATCGGGGCAAAATAGTCTTCCTCGTAGGTGCCGACCGAGACGACCCAGTCGAAGGGGGCGAAATAGAAGGATGCCGCCGCCTTCCTGCGGGGGGCGGGATCGCCGGGGTTCTGCCAGTTGTAGGTCTGGTAATAGATATCGCCTTTCGGAAGCAGGATGGACTGGCTGACCATGTCCTGGACGAAGAGATTGCCGTCGCTGTCTTTGGCGTTCCAGAGGTCTTCCCCGTCGCGCTGGCCGTCCTTGGAGATGATGTACTTCCCGTGGTGCTCCGGGTCTTTCCCACCGATAACGGCGACATACCCCGTCATGCCGACCTTGGTGTTGAGGATCGCCTTACGCAGGGAGTCGACGGCATTGAGTTTCTCCCCGACAAAAAGCATCCCGATGATCTTCCCCCTGACATCCTTGAGCGGTTCATAGGCCGTCAGGTACCAGGTGTTGACCACATAGGCCAGTCCCTGGTAGGGTTCTCCCTTGAGGACGGCGGCGATGATCCCGTTGCGGGTCCCGTCGGCATTGAGGGCCGGGATGAAGGTCCCGATGGCCCTTTTCTGGTCCTGGTTCAACACGTTTGTGGCCACGCGCAGCATATCCCCGGCCTCATTCATCCGCTGGAAGATCGTGCAGGCCCCACCCACGAGTTGCTTGACGTCGTCGACAATCGGGGTCGGGGAACTGAGCTCGCGATTCTTGCCGAGCCAGTTCCCGCCGACCATGAACTGGGGCAGGGTGACGGTCTGGCTCTGCCGGGTAGCCTGGTTGACGGCATCCCAGATGGTCGATTCCTGCCCGAATCCCACGGTCTTGTGCTGCTTGAGGATCTCCCTGGCCACATTCAGGCCGTTGTTGATCTTCTGCTGGATCAGGTCGTTCGCCGTCTCACAGAGACCATGGACATCCTTGGCAATTTGGTAAATGTTCGTCATGGCCATGGACTGGAGTTCCTTGGTGGCGACCTCGGATACGGCGGTCTGAAACCGGCTGACCAGGAGAAAAACCGTCAGTACCGGCAGCACGGAGCCGAGAATGGCCAGTGCGCCGACCTTCCGCTTGAGCGTCAGCTTTACGTTGAACATTTTTCCTCCTTTAGGCAACCGGCCCGGATCCGGCGGGGATCTGCGGGTCGACACAGAAAACGGGAGAAACCAAGGCTGTACGGGAGCCCGGTTCATCGGCGTGAAACTATAGGAGAAGCCATCCTGTCTGTCAACATAATTTGCCCGGCCTTCATCGTGCCCCCTCCCAAACCGCAAGTGGCGGGATTCCTGAATCTCCTGAATCTCCTGAATCTCCTAAATCTCACTTGACTTCCCGCAGGGCTTCTTTTAGAGTTTCGCCCAGTTGCCGGACCTGCGGATATTCTCCAAGGCACTTCACTCTCTGTCATTGCTGCGCCTTACGAGGTGATTGTTGACACCATCAACGCCGTTTTCCCGGAGTTCATCACCGTGTTTCGACGAATCGGGAAAGGATCCGGCCTACCGAATCAAACACCGAAAGGGAGGGGTTATGAAGCGTCATTGCGTGGCCGTCATTTCATTCGTCGCGGTTCTTTTGTCCCCGATTCTCACCTTTGGAGACGACTCCCATTACACCAATATTCTGGTCGGGGACAGGGCCGGCGCCATGGCCGGCGCATACACGGCGGTCTCCGACGACCCGTCGGGCATGTACTATAACCCGGCGGGGATCGCCTATTCCTCGGAAAACAACCTGTCGCTGAGTGTGAACGGATACACCTCGACATCAAAGAAGTACAAGGGGGCGATCGGCGGCAGGGACTGGCTAAGAGAATCTTCCGGTATCGTGCCAAACTTTTTTGGGATGCTGCGCTCCTGGGGGAAGATCAAAATGGGTCTCTCCTACGCCGTTCCCGATCAGATCACCGAGAACCAATACGACGCCTTATTCGACCTTCCCTCCGGAACGCCCGGCCTGACGGTGAGCAAATTCCTGATGAATCACAAGCTGGAGGACAAAACATACCATTTCGGCCCCTCCGTTGCGGTCGAGGTTGCGCCCAATTTTTCCATCGGCGCCACGCTGTATGTGCACTACCGGTATACGGATTACAGCAGCAACCAGATGGCCTGGCTCAGCAACGGTCAAACCGACTGGGCCAACCAATACCTGAATTCGGAAGAATGGGGGGTGCGACCGATCCTCGGGGTCATGTGGCGTCAATCACCCAAATTCTCCCTCGGTCTCGCGGTTTCGCGGATTTTTGCGCTCCGTTCGGAGACCAAGTTGCAGGTGACCGAGAAGGATGTGAACGACGTCATGAACATCTTTGACCCGCCCGATTCCAACGACACGCGGAACTACCCTTACCAGATCCGATTCGGGGCCGCCTTTTTCCCGTCCCCCGACCTGCTGCTCACGGCGGACATCATGTACTACACGGCGACGGATTACGAACTTTTCGGAACCAAACGGAGTTTCGACGCGGTGCTGAACGGCGCTCTGGGAACCGAATACCGGTTCAGGAAGGACCTTGCATTGCGGGCCGGCCTCTTCAGCAACCGGTCGAGCACACCGGATATCAAAGGGACGGCGGGCGAGAACGGGGAAAAGGTCGACATTTACGGGGGGAGCCTGGCCCTCTGCTTCTACACCGGCAAAACCTCGGTCAGCGTCGGGGGCAGTTACAGCATGGGGGATGGAAAGGCAAACATCACCATCGATCCCGCAATCATCGACATGACCTACCGGAGCTGGACGCTCTTCATCTCCTCCACCTATTTCTTCTAACCCCATGCCCGGCGCGGGCACAACGAGGCAATGAGAATCCCCCCACCACCCCCTCTGGCAAGGGGGGATGGGGGGATTCTCCTATAGAACGGAATGCCGGGATGGCGCCCCTGTTTCGATATTCGTGATTGGACGATTCACGGCATGTCGACCGGCAGGTGCAGCGGGGGCCCTCGGGCGTGCCGCCCCGGCGCCGTTACATCCGGATGCCGTAGGCCAGCGCGGTGCGGTCGATGGCGACCCGCATGCGGGCATGGAGGAGTTCGTTGCGGTTCGAAACGAAGGGGTGGTACTCCAGGCGGGCCTCTTCCAGCGTAACGCGCAGGCCCTCGAGCTTCGGGTAGAGTCTCCGCTTGTCCATGATCATCTGGGCGAGGTTGATGACGATTCCTTCGGAAGCCTCGGCGAGCGGGAGCGTGACCGGATGGAGGGGGGTTCCGGGCAGGAGGTCCGTCTCGTCGCCTGCCGGTCGGAAAACGGTCATCTGGCGGGACCACCGCATGTAGAGCGCCGGATTGATCTTGAAGGCCGGCGACCAGAAATGGAGGGATTCCGCGGCAAAGGCGGGGGTGATCGCCTTCGGCAGGTTGGCGATCCGGATCAGGTCGGCCCAGGAGGCGAGATCCAGACCGGCAAACCGCGGCTTCATCCGCCAGAAGGGCAGATGGCAGCAGGGTTCCCCCGCTTCCGGCGGCGGGGCCATCACGGCGAACGCTACCCGTTCAAAGGTCTGTCCGGGGCAGTTCCAGGCCGAGTTGCAGTTCCGGCAGATCAGGACCAGGGAGTCCCTTTCCCCCTCCATATCCCATCCGCAATGGGGACAGAGGGTCGGAACGAAGCGGACCCGGCCTTGCGAGCCGGCGGGCGCGGCGTGCAGACGCTCCCGCTCCTCGTCTGCGCAGGCGCAGACCGGCCTCCCGAGGACCGCGTCGCAGAGCGTCCCGCCCCGGTGAAGGAGGGGGGCGTGAATGAGGCTTACCGTCTCGCCGATGAAGCGCTGGAGGAAGAGGCCCCCCCGCGTCCCGTCCAGCCCGGGGATCGCCTTCAGGGCGGGCCGGTCCGCGGGGACGAACCTTCCCTCCGTCGCAGCGGATACGAAGCGGAGTTTGAGGGCCTGCGGCCGCAGACCCAGGGTGGGGGGCAAACCCGGCAGATCCGCGGCGAGGCCGCTTGTATCCACGAAACGGTGCGTCACCCCGGAGGCGGACAGGCCGAAGGAGGAGCCCCGGAGGCGCCAGTAGGGAATGTAGAGGAGTTCCCCGACCGTTCCTACGGCAGGCGGGATGCAGTAGCGGAAGTGCCCGTCGGGGACAAGGTAGAGCCTGGTCCGGCAGAAGGGACAAGAGAGGAGCCGGTCCGTCTCTTCCATCGTTACCGGCGCCCCGCACTGGGGACACCCCTGTTCGATCTGCCAGTTCGTTTCGTTCACCTGATGGGGGGACCTTGTGACAACATGTTTAGCCCATTTACCCTGGCTCTCGGGAGAGCCTCTTTTTAGCGGGTAAGGAGCAATAAATCTCGAAAAAGATAAACTGCACTGGTACTTGACTACACCTTGTGTTCTTATGGAGTCAAGAATGTTGTAAACTACCCTGGGACGCCG
>CAYSSF010000106.1:0-13843 GCA_964433455.1 uncultured Syntrophaceae bacterium | reverse complement strand
CCCTTCACCACGTTGCACCGACATCCCATCCTCCGACTGCCTTTTTTCCGCCTCCCACCCGAACCCTCCCCCGCCAGGGGGGAGAGGATTTACCGGAACTGTAAATTCATGGTCTTCGGGTTGCCAGCGCGTTTAATCACCAAGGAAATGTCGTTGCTCGACTTCAGCGTGTTGAGCAGACCCGTCAGGTCGTCCGCGGTCTGTATTTTCCGGCCGTCTACCTCCTGGATAATGTCTCCGTTGGAAATTCCCATCTTCTGGTAGAGACTCCCCGGACGAATGCTGGTCACCATGAAGCCGTCGGGAACCCCCGCGTTGAAGTAAGGCCGGACCTGCGCCTGGCTGAGCAGGCTTCCCATGTCCGCCATCGCATCCTGAAGCTCGTTCCGATTGAGGACGATGGCGCCGGGCGACGGGAGCGGCGGGGGCGGCGCTGTCGAGGCTGTCCCGCTCTGCCCCGGGGGCAGGATCGGCGATTCCTTCATCTCCGCCATCTTGAGGGTCCGCTCCTGTCCTTCCACGAGGAGATCCAAGGCGTTCCTCTTGATCCGGACGATCTTCGCACCGGCAACGACATCCCCCGCTTTGACGAGACGCTGCTTTCGCGTCCCCTTTTCTTCGATGATCGCGAAACCGTATTTCCCTTCGCCGGCGACGGTGCCTCTGACGTCGAAGAGGAGCGCAATGTCCTGCTGCGGCGCAGTTGGGGCGGTCTGCTTCTCCGCAACCGCTTTCGTCGTCGTCCCGAACAGGTTTCTCTCCGGGATCCCCCGGTAGGCGTCCGCCGGTTCCCGTGCCGAAACGGCCGCCGCCTGTGCCTTGACCTCCACGGCGGGCGCCGGCCTCATCCGGACCAGTTGAAGCGCGAGGCCCTTGTAGAAAACCCCGACCCCCTGGAAGATGAAGAGCGCCATCACCGCGAGGATCACCGTCCGCCGGGAGACGAGCCCCCGGAGATCCGACGGTGAAAAATGAAAAAAGTGCAACCAGTCCACAGAATCATCCTACTTTATATGAAAACGCCCCCTACATAAACCTTGTCGTCGGGTTTCCCAGGGTGCCGCCGATCGTCAACGTCACCCGCTTGTTGCCCTGCGCCGGCATCTCGATCGAGCCGTTCAGGTCGAGCTGGCTCTGCCGGAGATCATCGGCCAGCAGGATATTCCCCTTCAATGAAATGCGGATCTTTTCCCCGTTCAGCGTCAACCCCGCGACCTTCAAGGCGCCGTTGCGGAAACTGACCTTCGCGTCGACCTTGCTGAAATCGATCTGTTCGAAACCGAGGAGGCTCTCCACGAGCTTGTAGCTCCCGTTCGTCAGCGTGAAATCGACATTCCCCGTTCCATTTTTCAGGGATTCCGCAACGCCGTTGAAGGTGGCCGACCCCTTCAGCGTCCCGGTGAGTTGACCGTTCAGGGCTTCCCGGAGCCAGGCGAACCTCCCGATCCGGATCTCCCGGACATTCAACTCCGCCGAAAGCGGCCCCTTCACCGAAAAAGGGTTGACAAATTCAACGCGTCCCCCGATATCGCCGCCATATCCCTCGGCAGCCGCCGCGAGCGCAAGTCGACCCTGAAACAGGGAAAGCCAGCCGGGCCGGATGCCGAGGCGGTCCGCATGGAAGGTCGCCTCCGGACGTTCCCGAAAACCCGCCGTGACGTTTTCCAGCATAATGCCCGGCGGGATCGCCGGCTGGATCGTATCAATGGAGAGAAGCAGCCCCGGATGACGGGCGGCCTCCGCAAGGAGATAATCCGTTACCGCCCCCCCGGGAAAGCGGAGATAGAGAAAGAGGACCAGCATCGCAATACCGGCCAGGATGTAACCCAAAAAGGCCCGATGGTTTCGCAGTTTCATCTTATCGACTCCCTCCCGGAGGCAGGGCCTGATAGGTGGATACCTGAAGCAGCACGCTCAGAAAATCCGGGTTCTCCTTCATCTTCGATATGGACATCTTCCGGATGCGGACCAGATCTTCACGGGATTCCACAAGGTAGAGGAAATCGGTCAACTGCTTCGTCGTCAGCCTGTCCAGCCTCATCTCCACGGCGGTCTCCTCGTAGGCCTCCGCCGGCGTTGACTTCAACGGATTGATGGACTTGATATTCGCCTTGATTCCCGTGTCGTCGGCCCTCTTTTCCAGGTAGGAAAAGAGCGCAAATCCGGGTGGCCGCCGTTCGATCACCCGGTGGATCTCCTCGGAGCGCCCCTTCAGGACGCCGTACTCCGCGCCGAGGGTCGCCAGTTCGCGAAGGGTTTTTTCACTTCCGGCGATCGCGGAAGTGACCTTCTGCCGCGATTCAAAATAGGGCAAAAGGGCAAACTGCAAGAGCAGCGCCGCCGCGACGAAAACGAGGCCGAGGATCACGATCTGTTTCTGACTCTTCGTCAGTTGTTCCCAGAAACTTCTCATTTTTTCAAAACGATCTTGAGGTCAAACTCCACCCCTTTTTCCTGTTTGACGAGGTTCGTTGAACCGATCGTCACCGTTTTTATGTACTTCGAATTCGCAAACATCTTCTTGAGCGTCTCCACGGCCTCGAAATTCTGCGCCTCCCCTTTGATTCCCACCACATCTTCATCGAGGGTGAGGGAGGTCAGCAGGAGGTCGGGCGGCGCCAGCACCGAAATCTCCTTGAGAAGATCCAGCGCCGTCACGGCAGATGCCGCACCCCCCATTCCGGCGGCCAGTTTCCTCGCCCCGGCAATCTTTCCTTTCAACTGGGTCACCGGATCGACGATCCGGGTCACCTCCGGAAGCCTTTTCCGGAATTCCGTGGCAATCTCCTTCTTCAGAGCGGCAAGACGGAGACGGGCGGCGTAGTCTTCAAGGCCGAGTTCGACGCCAGTCAGAAGCAGGATTAGAAGGGCCACGGCCGCCCCCTTTTTCCAGAGGTCGCGAATCTCTCCGTACCCTGCCCGTGCTTCGGACGCACGCTGCCGGAAATTGAAACCGCTCCCCCTGCCCATCGGCCTTGTTGCCAGCGCAAGCGCCTGATCCATGACAACCGGGTCCCACGACGATCCGAGCGCCCCAGCGGTTTCAAAGCCCCCGGACGCCGCCAGGTTCGTCCGTTCCACATGAACGGAAAAGAGCCGGGAGAGCCCTTCGGAAATGCCGGGCGTCAGGGCGCCGCCGCCGGTCAAAATGATCCGGGCCGGTGCGTCGTCGATCCCCTTCTGGTGGAGCAGAAAGGCCTGGGTATTCTTCAACTCGCCGAAGAACCGGCCGCAGATCTCCCGGACCGCCAGGTCCGCCTCCTCGGTCAGTTCACCGCTTTTTTTCAATGTTTCCGCGTCGGCAAGATCAATCTGCAGCGCATCGGCGATCGCACGGGTCGCCATTTCCCCACCGAAACGGAAATGGCGGATATGAAGGATCTTCCCCTGTCCGGTGAAAATCGCCGTTGCGTCACGGACGCCGATGTCCAGCAGGATCGCAGATGCCGGAAAATCGGCTCTCTGCAGCAGGAATGAGGCGAGGGGGACGGCGTCGATGTCGATCACCGCTGTATTGCGGACGTAGGGAGCCAGGAGCGCCGTACGTTCGCCGACGAGGGTGCGGTCGGCAAGGGCGGCAAAGATCTCCGACTGTTCGCCCTTTGCGGTCACCCGATAATCGATGAAAACCCTTTCGAGGGGCTGCTGGATCAACGGTTCGAGAGCAAAAGCAAGGGTCTGCCCGATCTTTTTGTCGTCCCGGAAAGGAAGCCGAAGGTTCCGGAAGGAGAGAAGGCCGGAAGAAATCGCCGTCACGCAAACCGAACCGCGAAATACCTGATCCGCAAAAAGCTGTTGCAGGGCCTCCGGGACGCCGCCCGGTTCGTTGATTTCAATCCGGCGGGCAGCCAGAATCCGGTGCCCTCCCCGGAACCTACGGGAGAGAATTACCGCCTTGACGCTGCCGGCGCCGATATCGAGACCCAGAATATTTTCGGGCATTACTCCACTCTCCAGGACAGGATTTTGACCTTCTTCCCGCCCGTATCCCGCTTGACGATGCCGGTGATCCACTCCATCATCCTTCCATGGAGACCAACGGCAGTGATCCGGAAGGTGTCGCTCCGAGTGGTTATCAGCCCTTGGGGAATATTCAGACCGGTCACCCCCGGAATGCGACTGTGCCATGCGGGGTCGGCAAGATCGTTTTTCGCCTCCCGGCGGTACTCGTCGAGCCGCTTGACCGCCTCATCCGTCATCTCCGCCGAAAGCGCCCGGAGGACCGCGGCCGGGGCGGTATTGACATTGATTGTCCCGCTGCCGAAGACGGTGAGGCACTGCACGAGCCCGGCCCTTTCCCTTGTGCCGTAAAACAACTCGCGGGAGATCCCCTTTACCATCAATAATTCCTCAATGCAATCGAGAGATGCATTTTTCGCGGCGTAGGGCCTGTCACGACCCGCGTAATACCCCCCCTCCGCGCCGTCGCCGGTAACCTCGTCATCCGCATCGATCCAGTCCTTGACCGCATCGGTGAGTTCCTCGGCCTGCCTCTGCGACAAACGAAAATAGGGACCGGTCAGCAGCCGCTGGAGAAGGTCCCGGACCTGTGTGTTGTAGTTGTTTCCGCTGATCAGCAGGTTGATCGGGATTTTTCCTCCTTCGTCTTCGATCAAAAGGGTGAAGGAGGCATTGTCGAACAGTCCTTCGGAGGCGAGGGCAAGCATGTCGGTCTTCGCCCAATCCTCGGTGAACGCGTCGTATAAGTTCTTATCGGTCAGCAGGATCGCCTCTGCGGCATAAAAAGCGGATTGGGCCACATAGCGCAGCCGGATGCCGTCGCTCAGGTTCGCCGCCTCGTAGATCTCCGCGCGCTCGGAGCGGTTGAACTGGACCGTCAACGCCACGATGATGCTGACCATCAGCAATACGAGGATGAGGGCTATGCCCCGCTGGTTGGACCACCTTCCCGTCATGGCGTCGTCACCTGGCTGAGCGGCAGACGCACCCGGGTGATGAACGGAAAGGGGTGTTCCCGATCATTCTCGTTGACAAGGCCGAGACGGATCTCGATCATCGCCGGCGCCTTTTTTTTCTGCGCCTCGTCGCCGTTGTTCCAGGCGCTGTACTCCTTGCCCGCGTTGTCGAAGAAGCGGTAGCCCAGGGTTTCGACCCGGTCGCACAGCAGAAATCCCCCGGTGGGAGCCGCTTCCTTTTCCGGATCGCGATAGAGGGAGTCGCTCCGGGAAAGGGCATAGCCTTGCTTGTCCGTCCCTTCCTCGACCGCGTACTCGATCACGGCGATCCCGGCCGCTTCTTCTTTCTCGCCAAACGCGATATGGGCAGCGGAACGGAAGATCAGCCGCGTGAATTCCCGGCCGCCCAGGTAATAGGGCTTGGCCGTGAAGGTAAACGCCCCTTTCCAGGGAGCCGTCGCCTCCAGATCCCGGGTCATCCGCGCCAGAACGGTTCGCGCCATGCTGTAAAGCTCCGCATCGGTTTGCGTTGCGCGGATAATCCGGAAGGTTCCCGTGTAGGAAGCGTAAACGGTGGACAAAACGATCCCCAGGATAAAAATGGCAATCAGGATTTCGATCAGAGTAAACCCTTTCGTCCTCATGGGATCACCACCTTGTAGAGAGTCAGACGGTAGCCGTTGCGGACAGCCATTCGGCCGTTGGTCACCGTAAGGCTGATCTTTTTCAGGACCTCGATCTCCGTATCCGCGATCTCCACCTGCCACCGATAGTCGGGAAAGTCTTCCCCGAAGTCGCCATTTTCGGCCTTGACCTCCCTCGGGTCCGCCGCGTCGATCTCCACCATCCGGCTCTGGGCCAGAAGCGAGGCCGTCGTGAGAAAACGGGAGCTGCCTGCCATGGAAATGCTCTGGGACTGGGATTGGAAGACGGCGACCAGGGTGATCGAAAGGATCGCCATCGCGATCATCACCTCGAGGAGCGTAAATCCGCGGCGCGGCAATCGATACAGAGCATGGATTTGATCATAGACCGGCGGCACGATCATCCTCATTGAAGGTAAAATCGACAGACTCCTCGTAGACGCCGACCGTCTGGAGAAAGGGATTGAAGACAAGGGTGAAGGTCCGATCATCTTTGACGAGGCGGATGACGGTGGGCGACACGTACCCTTTCCGGAAAAAACGGATCACAACCTCCCCGTCCGTTTTCCGGGCCTCCGGCGGCTGCCGGACATCGGCGATCCGAATCCCCTTGGGAAACCGGATCGCCCGCTTGCGGATCTCGGCCTGTTTTTCGGCCGTCGTATCGGCGCTGTAGCTCCAGAAACCGGGTTCGACCAGATCGAGGCGAAGGAGATAGTCCATCTGCTCGCGGACCGCGTCGTTTCTCAGTTCCGTTGCGGCGCCGACGATCTGCCGGGTCGTCGCCTTGAGGTCGTCGTTGAGCAGGCCGTCCCGCACCCGCGGGATGGCGAGAAAAAGCATCATCCCGATGAGCAGAACGACCACGGAGAGTTCGATCAGCGTATATCCGCGTTCATTCCATTTCCCAGCTATTGACATCCTTGTTCTTTCCCTCCCCGCCCGGTTCACCGTCGGCGCCGAGAGAGGCGAGGTCGTAATCCCCGTGAGCGCCCGGAGAGAGATAGATAAACTCCATGTCCCACGGATCCTTGGGAACCTTGCCCTTGTCAAGATAGCCCCCCTGGCGCCAGTTGTTGAGCTGTGATCCCGTCGCCGGCGGTTCGACCAGCGCCTGGAGACCCTGTTCCGTCGTAGGGTAGTTCCCGTTGTCCAGTTTGTAGAGTTTCAGAGCCGTTTCAAGGCTTTCGATTTGTATGCGCGCCTTCGCCCGCCGCGCCTCGTCCGGCCGCCCCATGATCCGGGGAACGATCAGGCCGGCCAGGATGCCGAGGATGACGATGACCACCATCAGTTCGATCAGGGTGAAACCCTTTGCATTGCGCCTCATTTTTCTCATGCATGTCTCCTTCTCATCGGATAAGCTGGTTCATCTCGAAGATCGGCAGCAGGATCGATACGACAATGAACCCAACCACGGCCCCCATCACGAGGATCATCAATGGTTCCAGCAGGGAGGTTACGAGGAGGACATTGGCCTCCACCTCCTTCTCGTAGGCTTCGGCGACCCGGAAGAGCATCGCCTCCAGATTGCCGCTCTGTTCCCCCACCGAGATCATCTCAATGGCGATGGGGGGGAAAAGACCGTTCCGGGAGAGGGGGGCGGAGAGGCTCTGCCCCTCTTCCACATCCTTGGCCACCCGCCGGATCTCATCGGCAATCACCCGGTTATCCACGACGTTCCGGGAAATCTCCAGCGCGGAGAGGAGCGGCACACTGCTTTGCAGCAGCGTCCCCAGCGTGCGGCTGAAACGCGCCACGGCGATCTTCCGGTTCAGGCTGCCGAAGAGCGGCGCATTGAGCTTCAGCCGGTCCCAGAACTGGCGTCCCTGGGCGGTCTTACTGATGGCATAGCGCACGCCGACGATGCCGGCCAGCAGGATGATGAGGAAGATCCACCAGAGGGATTTCATAATGCCGCTCACGACGATCAGGAAAACGGTAATCCCCGGCAGCGTCTGGTTCATTTCCCTGAAGATATTCGTGATATTCGGAACGACGAAGGTCACCAGAAAGAAAAGGACGCCGCTCCCGATGAAGAACATGAAGAGCGGATAGGCAAGCGCCGACCGGATCTTCGTCTTCATGGCCTGCTGGCCTTCCTGAAAATCGGCCAGCCGCTCCAGAACGAGGCTGATCGTCCCCGACGCCTCCCCCGCACGGACCATATTGATGTAGAAGGGTGGAAAGACCTTGGGGAAATGGGTCATGCTCTGGGTCAGGCTGTTCCCTTCGTTGACATCCTCCCGGATCTGGGCGAGCGTGGTCTTGAGCAGCGGATTCCGGATCTGGTTGACGAGCGCCGAGAGGGAGGGAACGAGCGGCAGCCCCGCTCCGATGAGCGTCGCAAGCTGCCTGGTCATCAGGGCCAGTTCCTGGAGACCGACCCTGCGGAAGAGATGGACGGCGCCTCCCCGGGAGACCGTTTCCTCCCGCTTCTGCTCGGAGGTCTCGGAGAGCTCCACGGGGAAGACATCCGTCTCGCGGAGCTTCTGGCGCGCGGAAGCGATGCTCCCCGCATCGATGATCCCCTTCCGCCTGCGGCCGCCGACATCCAGCGCGATGTATTCATAAACCGGCATCTGATCCTGTCTCTTTTCTCCGTCGTTTTGTCCCCTCTACCATACTGCCGGTACGATATCAAGGAGACCGATTTTTGAATGGGGGGGGACAACGCTTAACCGCCGGAAATGAAGCGTTGTCTCCCTCCATTCCAGTCCATTTTTGTCGAACCGGAAGCATGAAGGTACAAATTTGTTCCATTTCTTTCGGCATCGGATTCCGGGCAACAACAGACGGAACACAAAGGCAATCAGCAGATGGATACGCAAATGTTTCATTGGCATCATCTTTGCTGAACTGTAATCCGAACGGGGTCGTCGCCACCCGTCGGTATCCTATGCTCTATGCCGGCGGAACGGATCCTGAAAAACATAAGGAGGCATTTACAATGAATACGGGAGATACGGCGTGGGTTTTGTTCTCATCGGTCCTGGTACTGGGGATGACCATTCCCGGACTGGCCTTCTTTTACGGAGGTCTGGTGCGGCGCAAGAACGTCCTGTCCATCTTGATGCAATGTTTCATCATCGTCTGCGTCATCAGCCTGCAATGGTTCCTCTTCGGCTACTCGCTGGCCTTCGGTCCGGACACCGGCATGGGGATCATCGGCAGTCTGAAATGGGCGGGGCTCCACTTCGTCGGCGGGCAGCCGAACCCGGATTACGCGGCGACCATCCCCCATCAGGTCTTCATGATCTTCCAGGCGATGTTCGCGATCATCACACCGGCGCTGATCATCGGGGCGTTCGCGGAACGGATGAAATTCTCGGCCTTTCTGCTCTTCACCCTTCTCTGGGCGACGCTGGTTTACGATCCGCTGGCTCACTGGGTCTGGGGAACCGGTGGCTGGCTGCGGAACATGGGCGCTCTGGATTTCGCCGGCGGGATCGTCGTCCATGTCAGTTCCGGCATTTCGGCACTGACGCTGGCCATCCTGCTGGGAAAACGGTGCGGGTATGATCTGCAGCCGTTCCGGCCGCACAACCTTCCCTTCACCGTCCTCGGCGCCGCCCTGCTCTGGTTCGGCTGGTTCGGTTTCAATGCGGGCAGCGCGCTGGGGGCAAATGAACTGGCGGCCAACGCCTTCGTCACGACCCATATCGCCGCGGCGTCGGCCGGCCTGACCTGGGCGCTCATCGAGTGGCGGCATCACGGCGCCCCGACCGTCCTCGGCGCGGTGACCGGCGCGGTGGCGGGATTGGTGGCGATCACGCCGGCCTGCGGCTTCGTAAACCCGATGAACGCGATCTTCATCGGCATCCTGGTCGGCATTTTCTGCTATGTCGCCGTGGTTCTGATCAAAGCCAAACTCGGCTATGACGACTCCCTCGACGCCTTCGGCGTCCACGGGGTGGGCGGCATCTGGGGAACACTGGCAACGGGGCTCTTCGCGGAAAAGGCGGTCAACGCCGCCGGCGCGGACGGCCTGTTTTTCGGGAATGCCAAACTGTTCTTCGTCCAGTTGTTGCTCGTCATCGTCGTGCCGCTCTTCGCCGCCGGAATGACCTGGATCATCTTCAAGGCGGTGGACGCCCTTGTCGGGATGAGGGTGGAAAAGAGGGACGAAATCGTCGGTCTCGACCTCACGCAGCAGAGCGAGTCGGCCTACACCGTCATCGAATGAGAGATTCAGAATGGTCACATGAAAACCCCATTAATCCGGTATCATCGAACAGGAGGAACGGATCATGAAATACATCGTTGCAATCATCCAGCCCCATAAGCTGGAAGAGGTCAAACAGGCGCTCGAGGCGGTGGAGGTGAACCTGATGACCGTCTCCAACGTGCTCGGGCAGGGACGGCAAAAGGGATTCACGGAGATCTACCGCGGGGCGAAGGAGGTCGGCGGCCTGCTCCGGAAGGTCCGCCTCGACATCGCCGTCAACGAGGATTTCGTCGAACCGACGATCGCAGCCATCAACAAGGGGGCGAGGAGCGGCGACGGAAAGGTCGGGGACGGAAAGATCTTCGTGCTGGATCTCGCCGACTGCGTCCGGATCAGCTCCGGTGAACGGGGCGGGAAGGCCATCGGCTGACCGGGCAGCATCATCGACCCGGGGAGAGGCCGGGGGAGAAATATGCCGGATTGCAAAAAGTTCCATGAGATCACGGAGCTCTCGCTGCTGTTCGATATCAGCACCAAGCTCAGCGAGACCCTCGACCTGAAGACGGCGTTGAAGCCGATCCTGCAGATGACCGCCCGGCACATGGAGATCCCCCGCGGAACCCTCACGATCCTGAATCGGAACCGGGGCGAAATTGTCATCGAAGAGGCCTACGGCCTGAGACCGGAAGAACAGGCCAAAGGCAAATACCATATCGGCGAGGGGATCACGGGCAAGGTGATCGACACCGGAAAAGCGATCATTGTGCCGAGGATTTCCGAGGAGCCGCTTTTCCTTGATCGGACCGGTTCGAGGGAGCATCTCAACAAGAACGATATCGCCTTTGTCTGCGTCCCGATCAGGATCGGCAGCGAGACGATCGGCGCCCTCTCCGCCGACCGCTCGTCGCAGGGGAAAAACGCGCTGGAAGCGGACATCCGCCTTCTGACGATCATCGCCTCGACGATCTCTCAAGCGGTCCGCCTGCGTCAACTGGCAAAGGAAGAGGTCGAAAAGGTGATGCAGGAAAACCGGCGCCTCCAGAACCAGTTGAAGGACCGGTATCACCCCAAGGCCATCGTCGGCAACTCGAAAATCATGAACGGCGTCTACGAACTCATCGAAACGGTCAGCAAGACGAATACGACGGTGCTGATTCTCGGCGAAAGCGGCGTGGGGAAGGAACGGGTCGCCCATGCGATCCATTACGGCTCCATGCGCGCCAACCAACCTTTCGTCAAGGTCAATTGCGCGGCCCTTCCCGAATCGCTGATCGAAAGCGAACTTTTCGGCCATGAAAAGGGGGCGTTCACGGGCGCGACACAGTCCCGCAAGGGGCGGTTCGAGATGGCGGATCGCGGCACGATCTTCCTCGACGAGATCGCGGAACTCTCGCTTCTGGTTCAAACAAAATTGTTGCGGGTCATCCAGGAAAAGGAGTTTGAACGGATCGGCGGAAACACGACGCTGAAGTCCGATGTCCGGATTATTACCGCGACCAACCGGGATCTGGCAGCCTTCGTCCGGGAGGGAGGGTTCCGGGAGGACCTTTACTACCGGCTGAACATCTTTCCGATCCTCGTGCCGCCGCTGCGCGAACGTCGGACCGACATCATGCTCCTGGCCGACCACTTCGTTCAAAAATACGCCAGGGAGCACGGTAAAAAAATCGAGAGCATCTCAACCTCCGCAACGGACAGGCTGACGGGTTACCACTGGCCGGGAAACGTGCGGGAACTGGAAAACTGCATCGAACGGGCGATCATCCTTTGCACCGACGGAAATATCGGTCGCCACCACCTTCCACCGAACCTCCAGACGGTCGATACCTCCGTGGAGGATCACTCGGGAGCGTTCAAGGGGATGATGGCAGGTATGGAAAAAGAGATCATCATTGGCGAGTTGCGGCGCTCTCGGGGCAACATGGCCAAGGCGGCGCGCGCCCTCGACATCACCGAGCGGATGATCGGGCTCCGGGTCGCCAAGTACGGCATTGATCCGGGTGAGTTCAAATAGATCGGAACAAGTTCTCTTTTCCAAGCCAGAATCCATGGTGAAATTCATCCTGAATATTCCATTGACGCAATAGGATCATTAGATATTTTCGATATCTCTGATCGCGTCAATAAATTTACCCCGGTTCATCTCCTGGCGGTTAGATCCGGAACACCGCGGTGCCCCAGGTATAGCCGCTGCCGAAGACCGTCGAGAGGATGCGGTCGCCCTTCTTGACCTTCCCCTCGCGACGCCAGTGGTCGATGGTGAGCGGCACGGTCGCGGCGGTTGTATTGCCGTACATCTGGAGGGTGTTCAGGACCTTCTCGGGCGGGATCCCGGCGTGCTGCACCACCGCTTCGTTGACCCGCAGGTTTGCCTGGTGGGGCACGAACCAGTCGATGTCGTCCCAGGAGAGACCGGTGTCGCCGAGCGCCTGCTTTGTCCCGCGGACCATCTGGCGGATGGAATTCAGCAGGACCTTCTTGCCGCTCATCTGCGGATACTTGGCCAGGTTCTGGGTGGGGTCCCCGGCGTCGTAAGCGATGAACGGCGCCTTCGCGATCTCGAAGACCTTGGCGTACAGGTCCCAGGCGCCCGTGCCGTCCGCGCCCAGCTTCGTGTAGAGGATGCCGGAACGGGCATCCTCCGTCTCGACGGCCCCGATCACCACCGCGGCGGCGCCGTCGCCGAACATGACCATCACGTCCCGTCCGCGCGTCGAGTAGTCCAGGGAGTGGCTGTGCAGTTCCGAGCCGACGAGCAGAACCCGGCGGTAGATGCCCAAACGCACGAAGGCATCGGCCATTTGCAGGCCATACAGAAATCCGCTGCACTGCTGGCGGATGTCAAAGCAGGCGCAGCCGTTTTTGTTCGCGATGCCGAGCTTCTGCTGCAGAAAGACCCCGTTGCCCGGGAAGTGGATATCCGGAGACAGGGTCGCGAAGATGATGCAGTCGATCTCTTCCGCCTCCATTCCCGCGTCAGCCAGGGCACGGCGCGACGCCTCGACACCCAGGTCGCTGCAGGCGACGGATCCGTCCGCGGGCACATAGCGGCGCTCTCCGATGCCGGTCCGTGTCCGGATCCACTCGTCGTCCACCTCGGTCTGCCGTTCGGCACACCGTTCATGCCGTTCGTTCAGAAACGCAATTTCGTCGTTCGAGACAACACGGTCAGGAACATGGGAGCCCAGGCCCAAGATCCAAGCACGCAACATCAGCATCTCCGCGGCCCCGGGAAAAAACGGGGAAAGGATTGATCATAAATGGCTTGGACAGATAGCGAGGATACCGCTTGCATGTCAAGAAGATTTTTCACAAACCGTGGCGCCGCGCCACAGGCAAGTGCAATCAAAATTTCCGATGCCCGGCGAGATGGACCAGAATGACGCAGCAACGGCGCCATCGTGAACGGCGCCGTTGCTCCAGAGGAAAAGTGTCGTCGTGCGGTCAGCCGTCGAGGGCGCCGACCATCAGGTCACCCAGCAATTTGCTGAACCGGGAGGGGTTCTCCAGCTTTCCCCCTTCCGAAATGACCGCCATGTCGAACAGCAGGTCCGTGTAGTCTTTCAAGGCATCGGCATCCTTGTCCTTTTCGTAGACCGCCTTGATCCTGGCGAGGAGGGGGTGATCCATGTTGAGCTCCAGGACCCGCTTGGTCTTCGGGACATCCTGTCCGCCCGCCTTCAGGATCTTCTCCAGGTAGGCACTCATGTCGTAGGCCTCTCCCGAAAGGCAGGCCACGGAATCCTTCAGGTGGGTGGAGGGCTTGACCTCCTTGACCTTCTCCGAAAGGTACGTCTTGATGAAATCGAAGAGGGCGGTATACGCCTCTTTTTTCGTGTCGTCCACCTTCTCCAGATCGAGATCCCCCCATTTACGAGAAATAGAATGCACACGTACGGGGATGCTCTTCCGGGTCAAAGCGGAGTCATGGCTCCGCGACGGATGCACTTGGGGAACGAGCTTCCCTTGGAAGGTCTTATTCAAAATGCTCTACCGTAGGGTTCACGGTCGAGATAAATGGAAGGGTAAAGCCGAGAAAGTCCCCAAAAGAAGTCTGGTCCTCAATGTCGGCGCCCGGATCCGGATTCCTTTCGGGAACCTCATCTCAAATTCAT
>CAYSSF010000105.1:0-13942 GCA_964433455.1 uncultured Syntrophaceae bacterium | reverse complement strand
CGCTGTTGCCGGGGTTGATGGAGGCGTCGGTCTGGATGAAGTTGTCGTAGGGGCCGGAGCCGATCACCCTTCCCTTCGCGCTGACGATCCCGGCGGTCACCGTCTGTTCCAGTCCGAAAGGACTTCCGACGGCGACCACCCAATTGCCCACCTTCAAATCATCCGAGTTTCCCAATTTCAGAGGCTGCAACTCGGGAACCGCATCCACCTTGATCAGGGCCAGGTCGGTCTTGGGATCCCGTCCGATGACCTTGCCGTCGAGCTCCTTTCCGTCGGCCAGTTTGACCTTGATCTGGTCCGCCTCTTCGACGACGTGGTTGTTGGTCAGGATATATCCGTCCTTGCTCATGATGAATCCGGAACCCACCCCCTGCTGTTTCCTCTCGGGCGCATTGCGCCGGCCGCCGAAGGGGCCGAAGAAGTCGCCGAAGGGATCTCGGCTTCCGAAAGGATTCCGCTCTCCAAAGGGGTTTCCATGGAATCCTTCCAATCCGGCATTGGTCACTTTTTTGCTGACCTGAATGTTGACCACGCCGGCCTTCACCTTTTCGGCCAGATCGCTGAAATTGCCCGGCACCATCGGCACGCCTGTGGAAACAGCCGCTGCTTCAGCAGCCTGTGCCACCCCGGTTCTTGCGGTTGCGGTCATCCCGTAACCGAATCCGGCGACCACTCCCGCAAACAGCAGGACGGCCAGTACGAACTTGATATTCTTTCGCGTTTTCATGATTGATCCTCCATTTGATTCATGGGTCTTTAAAGATCCCCTCTTTGAGACCATTATAAGGATTGAACCTAACGGGAGGATGATCGGAAGATGACCATTTGGTCATGTTGGGGTAAAGCGACCGTAGGAAGAGGATTTGGTCGCCTCAGTGTTTTCCTCTTTGCAGCCCGGAAAAGGGGGCGCAACGTTGAAAGAGGTGAGGCGCTGAAGCGGGAAGAGGATTTCCAGAGGTCTCGGATCATCGTTTCTAAACGGGAAGTTGCACATTGAACACGGGGGAGTCGTCGTGTGCCGGAGTGGGAAGGGTTACCTCAAATAGGCTCCCCTCGCCGAGGCGGCTCTTCACCGTGATATCCCCGCCGTGGGCGCGGGCGATGGCCCTGGCCAGGCTGAGCCCCAGGCCGGTTCCGGACTCGGAGCGGCTCCGGTCTCCCCGGTAGAAGCGCTCGAAGATGCGGGGCAGATCCGCTGCGGAAATGCCGACCCCCGTGTCCTTGACCGCGAGGGTTGCTCCGCCTGCCTCCATTGGTGAAAGCGAGACCACCACCCTTCCCCCGGTAGAGGTGTACTTGATCGCATTGTCAAGGAGATTCGCGAGCAGGCGCTGGATCATCCGGGCGTCTCCCATGATAACGCATCGTTCCGGAACATCGCAGGAGAGGGTCAAGCCCCTGTCTTCGGCGGTCGTCCCGAAAAGTTCGCAGGCATCGCGGACAAGATCTGCCAGATCGATCGTTGCGCGGGAGGGTTTCTCTACGCCCGCCTCCGTCTTCGAGATCATCAGCATCGTGTTGATGATCTCCAGCAGGCGGTCGCACTCCTCGATGGCGCTTGCCGCCATCGCCTCATACTCGGCCGGCGATTTGCCTGTGGTCAACGCGATCTCCGCCATCCCCCGGATCCGGGTAAGCGGGTTCTTCAGGTCATGGGCGATATCGTCACCCATCTGCCGGATCTCCACGACCAGTGACTGGATTCGGTCAAGCATCTGATTGAAGGTCATCGCCAGTTGATCGATCTCGTCGCCCCGGTCCTTTACGGGGACCCTCATTTCGAGGGTGCCGCCGGAGATGCCCTGCGCGGTTCTGGTGATCGCCTCGACGCCCGAAACCGCACGGCGGGCCATGAACCAGCCGATCCCCGTCGCCAGGCCGATGAGCAGGGCCATCGTGACGAGAAAAATGCCCCGGAATGCGCTGATGATCCGCGTGTAGTTTTCCATCGACTGACCGACCTGAAGGATGACGCCGGGCCCGATCATCGCATAGAGGATCCGCACCCGATCCTTGCGGGTCGTCAGGATGACCGTCTCGATTACCGGGCCTGCGCCGCCTAGCAACTGCCCGATCGCCTCTTTGCGGATGACGATGTCCTTCCAGTAGGCCATATTGGACGAGGAAAAGGCCTGGCCGGTCGGATAGAGAAGGCGGAAAAAGACCTTTTTCTCTCCGGCCGCCTGGGCTTCAAAAAGGGCGAAGTTTTCTACCGCTCCGATCCCGCGTTCCCTCAACACCACCGAAAACTGCCCCGCCTGGTTCAACAGTTCCTGATCCGTTTTTTCCTGGATGACGGAGGTGATGAACGTGTAAAAAAGGAAAAAAGCGACAAAAGAAGAGGCCGCAAAGATGCCGGCGTACCAAAGGGTCAGGCGGAAGGTGAGGCTATTCCTGAAGCGACCGGGTTTCTTTAAGGACATATCCCGCCCCCCGAACGGTATGGATCAGTTTATGATCGGCGTCCCGGTCGATCTTGTCCCGCAATCGACTGATTCTGGCCTCCACCACGTTGGTCTGGGGATCGAAATGGTAGTCCCATACATGTTCCATGATCATCGTCTTGGAAACGATTCTTCCGGCATTGCGCATCAGGTATTCGAGCAGTGAAAACTCCCTGGGCTGAAGGTCGATCTGCTTCCCCCCCCGGGTGATCTCCCGGGTAAAGAGGTTGACGGACAGATCCCCGACGCTCAACCGGGTCGGATCGGAAATGCCGCCCGCCCTGCGGATCAGCGCCTGCACACGGGCGAGAAGTTCCGAGAAGGCGAACGGTTTCGTAAGATAGTCGTCTCCCCCGGTCTCCAGGCCCTTCACCCGGTCGTCCACGGAGCCCTTTGCGCTCAGAATCAGGACGGGGGAGTTCACCTTTTCGGCGCGCATCTCCTTGATCAACGCCAGGCCGTTCCTCCGGGGAAGCATCAGATCGACGACGGCTGCATCGTAAGGCTCGGTCAACGCCAAATGGAGGCCTTCCTCACCATCCTGTGCGTGGTCCACCGCATACCCGGCCGATCTCAACCCCGCGGTGATGAAGGAGGCGATCTTGACGTCATCTTCGACCAGTAAGACTCTCATCGTTTCCCCCGGGTTCTCCCGACTGGATAGGGTCTCTGCCTCAACGATTTGGCTTGACACCTGTTTTTCTACTGAAATTGATAATTAAGCACCTCCGGCTTTCCCCGGCGTTTGATTCCCAGAGAAAGGGAGGAACCCGACTTTATCGTGTTCAAAAGCCCCATCACATCGTCCACCGTTCGAATCTTCCGGCCGTTCACCTCCTGGATAATATCACCGCCGGCGATCCCCATCTTCTGGTAGAGACTCCCCGGCCGGATGCTGTTGACGATGAAGCCGTCGGGAACCCCTGCGTTGAAGTAGGGCCGGATCTGCGCCTGGCTGAGGATGTTCCCTATGTTGGCCATCGCATCCTGGAGCACATCCCGGCTGACAACGGTCGTACCGGATGAAACCGGGGCCGCCGCCACGGCCTTCGAGGGCGGAAGGATCGGCTCTTTGTTCGCCTCCAGCATCTCTAAGGTGCTCTTCCGGTCATTCATCAACAGATCGATGGCGTTCCGCCTGATCCGAACCACTTTCGCTCCGGCAATGACATCCCCTACCTTTACGAGTCGCTGCTTTCGCGTCCCCTTCTCCTCAATGACCGCAAATCCATACCTGGGACCGCCGGCAACGGTCCCCTTGAGATCCACGGGCAGGGCGGCATCCTGCTGCGGCACGGCTTCGGCCTGACGGCTCGCCGTCGCCTCGATCGTCGTACCGAAGAGGTTCCGCTCCGGAATGACCTGATAGGCGTTCGCAGGTTCCCGAATCGGCGCGGCCACCGTCCGTGCCATCTCCTCCGCCGGCGACGGTCTCATCCGGATGAGTTGGAGCGTCAGGACTTTATAAAAGATCCCGGTCAACTGGTAGAGGATGATGGCCATGATGACGAAGATTGCCGTCTTTCGAGAGAGGATACCCCGGAAATCGGAAAGGGACAATTGAAAAAAACGCGACCACTCCATTCAGTCACCTCGTCAATCGAACATAACCATCATCAATGCAGCGTCGTTTGATCGATGCAGCGGCTTCTCCCTGCGCATGATCTTTCTCATTTTCGGCTTGTTTCATTTATTTCCAATGAAAACATCGGTTTCGGGGGAATTTCCTGTACACCGAAAATGTTGACCAAATGACCAATGCCCTTGTCGATCTCCACGAGGTCATCCAAAGCGATACCCTCCAATCTTGCCCCCAATAGACCTTGGGCGACCTCGGGCACCGATTGTACGAGATCCTTGCCATCCTGCGTTAATTCAAGCCAAATAACGCGGCGATCTTCCTTCGACCGATTTCTGGAAACAAGACCGTGCGTTTCGAGCCTGTCGACGATCCCCAGGACGGTTGTCGGGTGAAGATGCATGCGCTTGGCGATATTCGAGATATTGATGGGCCCGTGTTCATGAATCACCCCGATTGCCCAGAGTTGGGGACCTGTCAGACCGGTCTGATGTTTGATCCTCTGCGACTCTTCGTTCAGGATCTGGAAAACCCTTCTGATGTTATCCATAATGTTTGACATTACGTGATGTTTGTCCATCATGGTTCACCCCGGATGAAGTTTCATTGACAGAATCAGCCGCCCATGATAGGTGGCATACCAATAATTGGGGTGTAACATGGTTTCCGACTTGAATCAAGAGGAAGAATCGATGAAAACCGTTCCTTTGAAAGCAGCCCTCTTGTTGACCGCATTTTTTGCCATCATGGGCCATTTCGGTTTGGTCAGCAAGACGGCAGAGGCGCCGCCCGATCCGAAGCAGGAGTTTCGAGAAATTGCCGGCAAGATCAAAAAGGGCGAAACGCTCTTTGACATTTTCAAAAAATATAATATCGATATCAGCGAGTTATACAAAATACGCGAGGCTTCTGCGAATATCCACCGACTGCGAGAACTCTATCCGGGTCGACCGTATAAGATTGTCCTCGACAATAAGGAGCAGATTAATTCGTTCATCTATGGGATGGATGACGACAGCTTTCTGAACATCAACCGCACAGACAACGGATACTTCGCTGAAAAAGTCCCCATCCCATATGAAAAGAGAATACTCCACCGGGGGGGGACGATTCAGGACAATCTTATTGATTCAATGGGAGAGGGCCATCAGAATCTGCGGCTGGCCCTTCAACTATCCGACATATTCACATGGGACATCGATTTTGCTACCGACCTGAGGAACAATGATTCGTTCAAAATCATTGTGGAAGGGCTGTATCTGGACGGTGAGTTCAAAAAATATGGAGAGATTCTTGCCTCCGAGTTCAGCAACAACGGCGACGTCTATCGAGCCTATGCATTCAAACGGAACGGGGAAACCGCTTATTATGATGAGACCGGTAAATCACTCCGGAAGAATTTTTTGAAGTCGCCGTTGAGTTTCAGGCGCATCAGCTCCGGCTTTTCAAAAGGCAGATACCATCCGATCCTGAAAATCCGTCGCGCTCACCAGGGCATCGATTATGCGGCGGCAACGGGAACACCTGTTTCCGCCGCCGGTGATGGAACCGTTCTTTTTGCCGGTCGCAAAGGACAATACGGAAACCTGATCATCATCAAACATCGAAACAGTTATAAGACCTATTACGGACATTTATCGAAGATCGGCAAGGGGGTGAGGAACGGGGTACAGGTAGACCAGGGCAAGGTCATCGGGTATGTCGGCGCTACCGGGCTTGCCACGGGTCCCCACCTGCATTACGAAATGAGGATCCATGACAGCCCCGTCAATCCGATGTCGCTGAAGATTCCGCGCGGCGCCGCAATACCGGAAACGGCAATGGTCGCTTTCCGGCAGTTTACGGATCGGATGAATTCTGTACTCGCTTCGGTAGAACCATTCAATCCTGTGACCATGGGTAACACGATAGCACGAGAAAGCCGCAAAGAGGGATAGGCCGATCCTGCGGCTCAGGCGGCCTCTTTTCCAAGTACTCCGAAAAGAGGGCAGCACGATTGCCGCGACGAGTATGACAAATTTGAGCCCTACTCTGATTGGGGTTGGTTTTTCATTCATCCTTCCATTTCTCCCTGAAAATTATATTCTTCAATCGGTTTTTTCGTTAACCGGACAGGCCTCTCCCATCTGCTCGGCCACCGGGCTCGGCTTCTTTTGGAAAAACTCGAAATAGAGCAGCGGCACGGCGATCAGCGTCAGGACCGTTGCGCCGACGGCGCCGAACATCATCGCGATGGCCAGTCCCTGGAAAATCGGATCGAAGAGCATCACGAACGATCCGACCACAACGGCCGCCGCGGTCAGCACAATCGGGCGGAAACGGACGGCGCCCGCCATGATCAACGCGTTGGCCAAATGCCCTTTCTCGCGCCATTCCATCTCCACAAAATCGACCAGTAGGATGGAGTTCCGGACGATGATGCCCGCCAATGCGATAAAGCCGATCATCGAGGTCGCCGTGAAAAAGGCGCCGAAGAGCCAATGACCGGGTAGAATTCCCACCAGGGTCAAAGGGATGGGCGCCATGATGATCAGTGGGGTAATAAAATTCCTGAACCAGGCGACGATCAGGACGTAAATCAGGATCAGGACGGCGGCAAAAGCGAGTCCCAGATCCCGGAACACTTCGTAGGTGATGTGCCATTCCCCGTCCCACTTCATGGCGTACGTGTCCTCCATCCAGGGCTGTACGGTGGAGTACTGCTTCAGCGCGTAGCCTTCGGGCAGCTTCATCTTTTCAATCGTTTTCTTCATCTTCAGGATGGCATAAACCGGACTCTCCTCCGTCCCTGCCACGTCCCCCAAGACATAGGTCACGTTTTTGAGGTTCTTGCGGTAGATCGTCTTTTCCTCCATGCCGTCCTGACGTTTCACCAGTGCGGAAAGCGGGATCATGGCGCCCGCAGGTGTCGGTATCCCGATCGATTTCAATGAATCGATATCGGCTCTTTTCTCCAGCGGCATCCTCAGGAAAAGTTCGACCGGCTCCTTTTCCCTCTCCAGATGAAGCAATCCTGCGCTCGCGCCGTTCAGCGCAATCCTTAAACTTTGCGCAACCGCTTCGGTGCTCAATCCCGCCCTGGCCGTTCTGTCCTGATCTACTACGAAATGGATCTTCGGCTGCTCCTCTTCCACATACCAGTCCACGTCCACCACGCCGTCGGTTTCCGTAAAGACCTGCTTGATCTGGCGGGCGATCTCGATTCGCCGGTTCGTCTCCGGTCCGTATATTTCCGCCACCAGGGTGCTGAGGACGGGTGGCCCGGGGGGGATCTCCGCCACTTTGATCCGGGCGCCGTATCGGTCGCTGATCTTCTTTAACGGTGGCCGCAGCCTTTTTGCGATGTCGTGGCTCTGGTCTTTTCGCTCCCCCTTGGCGACAAAATTGATCTGAAGGTCGGCTACGGTGCTTCCCGACCGCATGAAGTAGTGGCGTACAAGTCCGTTGAAGTTGTAGGGGGCCGCCGTACCGACATAGGTCTGGAAATCCGTCACCTCCGGCACCGTGCGGAGGTATTCGCCCATTTCCCGCGTTAGAGCGGCCGTCTCCTCCAGCGTTCGGCCTTCCGGCATATCGATGATGACCTGGAGTTCGCTTTTGTTGTCAAACGGCAACATCTTGACCGTAACCATCTTCAGGGGAATCAGTGTTACGGCCAGCAGCAGCAGAAGGACAACGCTCCCCAGGGCCAGCATCCGCTTGAACCTGCTCTCCAAGAGGGGCCTCAGGATCCTTTCGTAAACCCGAAACATTCTTCCGCTCTCTTCTGAGACAGCCGACTTTTTCACATTCTTCAGGACGATGAAACTCAGCCAGGGGCTGACAATAAAGGCGACCAGCAGCGAAAAGATCATGGCCGCCGACGCGCCGACCGGGATGGGTCGCATGTAAGGGCCCATCAGGCCGGATACGAACGCCATCGGGAGCAGAGCCGCGATCACGGCCAGGGTGGCAAGAATGGTGGGATTGCCCACCTCGGCAACAGCCAGTACAGCGGTCATCGGTTCGATCTTGTGGAGCTTGAAATGGCGGTGGATATTCTCCACCACCACGATGGCGTCGTCGACCAGGATGCCAATGGAGAAAATCAACGCAAAGAGGGTAACCCGGTTCAGCGTGTAACCATAGAGGTAGTTGATCAGGAGCGTCAGGGCCAGCGTGACGGGGACGGCGACTGCGACCACAATGGCCTCACGCCATCCGAGGGTGAGTGCGATCAAGAAGATCACGGCGATGGTGGCCAGCAGCATATGCTCCAACAGCTCGTCGGACTTCTCCTTGGCCGTGTCGCCGTAATTCCGGGTGACGGTAACGTGAACATCGGTCGGAATCAGTTTCCCCTTCAGGGCTTCCACCTTGGCCAAGGCCTCCCTGGCGACGACGCTGGCATTGGCGCCCTTCTTCTTCGCGATGGTGATCGTGACGGCCTCTCGGGGATCCATCGCCGTGCTTTGGATCCCTTTCGTTTTCGCCGCCGCCCCGAGGCTCATGAAGACATAATGGGTCGGTTCCTCCGGGCCGTCTGCGATTATGGCCACATCCCGAAGGGTTACGGGGCTGCCGTTGAAAAGACCGATGACGACGTTGCCCACCTGTTTGCTGTCTTTAAGAAAAGCGCCTGTTTCCACGAGATATTCCCGGTTGCCGGTCGGGAAGGATCCGGAAGGCAGCAGGAAGTTTGCCTTCTGCAGGGCGCCGGTGATCTGAAAGGCGGACATCTGGTAAGCCTTGAGTCTTGCCGGATCCAGCGTAATTCGGAGCTGCCGTTTCTGTCCTCCGATCAGAGAGAACTCCGACACATCCTGGTCCTTCTTGATCTCGTTGCACACTTCGGCCCCGATCCGCCGGAGTTCGTAGCCGGAGTTGCGATCGCTGTCGCTCCAGAGGGTCAAGGTCAGAATCGGGACATCGTCGATGGAACGCTGCTTGATCAACGGGAAGGAAACGCCGGGTGGTATCCGGTCAAAGTTGGCCGAGAGCTTGTTGTTGAGTTTGACGATGCTCTCCTCCATGCTCTCACCCACATAGAACCGGACGATCGTCATATTGAAGCCGGGCTTGACGATGGAATAGATGTATTCCACTCCTTTGATCTCCCAGAGGAGCTTTTCCATCGGCCCCGTGACCCGGGCCTCCACCTCCTGCGGCGACGCGCCCGGATAGGCGACGAGAATATCGATCATCGGCACCAGGATCTGGGGTTCTTCCTCTCTTGGGGTGACGATAACCGCCAGGAGTCCGAGCAGAAGTGATGCAATGATGATCAGCGGCGTCAGTTTGGATTTGATGAACGCCTTGGCGATGTTTCCTGATATTCCGATTCCTTCCATGATACCTTCTCCAGATGGGGCCGCTCCGGAACGGCCCCTCCGCCGATTCCCTCCTTAACCGGGGATAGGCGCGCATTGTATCAGCCAAAGCCCAAAAATCGATCCGCTCACTTTCCTTTTTCAAGGACACCGCCGTCCACGGCCTTTTCCACGCCCCCGACGATGATCCGGTCGCCGGTGTTGATCCCCGAGAGGATCTCCAGCCGGTCGTCGTACTGCCGGCCGGTTCGCACCAGGCGGTAGGCGACGATCCCCTGGCTGTCCACCGCATAGACCCCGGTAAGTTGCCCCTTTTCGACGATGGCGGAAAGCGGCGCCAGAATAACCTGCCTTTTCCCTTTTGGAATTCGGACCTTGGCGTACAAGCCGGTTCTCAACCCGGAACCGCTGATCGAGACCTTCACCGTGAAGGAACGCGACAGCGGATCGACCGCCGGGAGGATTTCTGTGATCTTCGCCGTCATCTGCCGGTTGAGGGCCTCGACGGAGACCCGGACCGGCGCCCCGACCTTGAGCCGGCCGGAGAGGCTTTCATCGACGGTGATTTCCGCCTGGAAACCCGCGGCGCTTTCTACCGTCAAAAGCGGGACGCCCGGTACGGCCATGCTGCCCACTTCGGTCTTCTTTTCGGTCACCAGCCCGTGGATCGGGGAGGTCACCCGCGAAAAGCCCCGATAGATCCTCACTTCGTTGAGACCCGCTTCGGCGCGGCTGACCATCTCCTGTACCCGTTCATATTCGAGCCCGGCCACCCGGTTCTGCGTTTCGAACTGGTCCATTTCCTGCCGGGAGATCGCCTTTTCCTCGTACATTTTTTTGTAGCGCTGACGGGTGATATCGGTCAGTTCAAGGTTTTGTTTGGCCGCCTCCAGCGCTTTTTGCGCTTCCCGATGGCCTGCCTCGGCCCCTTTTTCCTTCTGCACCGCATCGCGATCGTCGATCGTCAGCAGCAATTGCCCCTGTTCAACGGTGTCCCCCGCCTTGACGAGAAGCGACGTGACCGTACCCATCATTCGGGCGGCAACGATGCTGGTACGGACGGCCTTTACGGTTCCCGTCGCCTCGTAGAACTCATCCACCTCTGTCGGGACAAGTTTTGCGAGCGACACGCCGCTGACCGTGGGCCGTTGGACCTGCGCTTCGCCCGGGACAACCTTGTCGCCGCAGCCGATCATGAAAAGCGCCGCGGTCAAAAGCAGAACGAAGGGCGGCAGCGGTTTCCTCTTTTTCTGGACCTGCCCACGGTAGTTTTTTTTGTCATTCATTTTATCCTCCCCTCCGGCTCATCCACATGCAATTCCTGGAGAATCGTGCCACTTGCGTAACCGAGATTGAAAATGGCCAATTTGTATTCATTTTCCTTGGCCACCCGATTGGCCCGCGCACGATCAAAGCTCACCTGGGCATCCAGCAGATCCATCATCGGCGACAGGGAGTTCTCGTACCGGACCTTCACCAGCCGCCTCCCCTCTTCAGCGGTTTTCAACTCCTCCTGGGCGAGTTCCCGGTTTTTCTTCGCCTCTTCCAAGGTCAGCCACGCCTCGTCCAACTGAAAAGAAACCATCTTTTTCATGCCCTTGAGATATTCTTCCGCCTCCGAGGCCTGGTATCCGGCCTTGATTTTTTCATACCTTGCTTTGGCGCCGTCAAAGAGTTCCCAGCGGAGGAAAGCCATCACCTGCCAACCCTCCCCCTCGCCGCCCAGCGGGTGGTTGTGGTCGTTCCATTGATAGGTTCCGCCTGCCCCCAGGATCGGATAATAACCCGCTTCCGCCAGTTTGATCTGATTCCTGGCGTTCTCCGTCTTCATCTCCAGGGACTTGACGTCCCTCCGGCCCAGCGATTGGGTGCGTAACGCTTCAATCTCCCGGACCGGCAAGGCGGTCGTTTCCGCCTCAACCTCGACCGCTTCGGCAGACCCGATCATGAGTCCCAGGGCCCTTTTGGCCATGCTGAGGTTTTTGCCCACGCTGACAAGCCGTTGCCGGGCTTCCGTCACCGCCGTGGCGGCCCGCAGGGTATCGGAGTAAAGCCCCAGCCCCGCCGCGTATCGGACCTCGGCAAGCCGGTGATGCTCCTTCACATCCTCCAGGGACTTTTCCGTAACGTTGATATACGCACCGGCTGTGCTCACCATCAGGTAGTATTGGATTACCTTGAAGGCCACCTCTTCCTTTTTTCGGTACAGCGCCTCTTCCGACGCGGCGGCCTCTACTTTGGACATCTCCAACCCGATATTTGCCTTTCTTACATAGAGCGGCTGTTCAAACGTGATGGCGGTCTGAAAGTCGTTGACAGCCGACGGATGGTTGAGGTTCTCTGGGGCAAAGTCTGCGAGCGCGATCCTCTCCTGACTGAGCTTTGTCATGAAAGCATAAGTGGGACTGGTCGTCCGCAAATATCGTTCTTCCAGCGATATCTTGGGGAGGAGAGAACTGCGGGCGACGCCGATCTCCGCCCCTTTGGCGGCATTTGCATTTCTCTGAGCCTGAAGCTCATGGTTGTTTTTCATGGCCATCTTTACGGCCTCATCCAAGGTAAGCCTCTCTCCGGAGGCGCTCCCGGCTACCGTCATCATGGCCGCCAGAAAAAAAAGGAGAAAAATGAAAAAGATGTCACTGGGTCTGTTCCTGCCTTTCGGAACGCTTCTTGTCTGCATCTTGCCTCCTGATATCTGCCTGAACCTCTTCGCATCGGTTTGATCATGGCGCCAAACCGGCGAGGGGCGGGTGCTTGGGTCATGGCGCAACCCTGAAAGGAACGTTCATTCTTGCGGGACAGGGATATTTCCCATTAATCGAGGAGAAACTCCCTTTGACCATTATCACGCGGAACGCCTAACTTTCCAAGTAAAAAATTTTGTTTCACACGCCACTCTATGTTAGAAAATATGCATCATTTCGGCTTTTAAAATACCGTTTCATCAACGGGGTGTCATTGATCCGGATCAACGGAAAGGAATTTGTCATGGATGTTCTGAAGCGGATGCAGACATTGGATTTGTTCCAGGGGATCCCCGTCGAAAAACTGAAGGCGCTCCTTCCTGATCCATGCGCTGACGAGAGAGGGCAGGCCGGGAATGAACCAACTGGAACTGACGGTCACACAGCGAGAACTGGCCAAGATTCTGGGAGCAACGCCGGAAGCCCTCTCTCGGGGGATCAGAAAAATGAGCAGCGCCGGGATGCTGGCTGTGGATGGCCGGTCGATCCGGATTCTGGATCGGGAGGCGCTTCGCGAACTGGCGGAAGGGGATTGATCGATCATCGCACGGCCATGCTGGATGGCTAGCAATAATCCATCAAGCGCGACGAAGCCTCAGGATAAAGAAACAGGGGGCGGAATTGCTTCCTAACCCCCTGTTTTCATTTTGGCGGGGTCGAAGGGACTCGAACCCTCGGCCTCCGGCGTGACAGGCCGGCGTTATAACCAACTTAACTACGACCCCGTATATGAAGTTTATCTCGGTTGAAACCCGATTTCCAGGCCCTCCGTGATGATACCCGGGCAACTTCGGGATTTCGCTATTTCCATGGTAGGCGGAACAGGACTTGAACCTGTGACATCCACGGTGTAAGCGTGGCGCTCTCCCAACTGAGCTACCCGCCCGCATTACCCATCATTTCCGGCGTGGTATCTAACAGCGATTCCACCTGTTGTCAAGGATTAAGTTCAACTTTACCATTCATTTCATAGGATGATGCCTGTAACGGAATGGCTATCACATCCATCAAATCCGCGGCCGGCGCCATCTCGTTCCCACCCGTCTCAATCCTCTCGCCATCTCCGTCAGCCGGCAGCAGAGCGGCCTTCAGGACCTCGTCTACGTGGTCTACGAGGATAATCTTAAGGTTTTTCAGCACATTGGCCGGCACCTCCGCCAGGTCCTTTTCATTGTCCTTGGGGATGAGCACGGTCCGGATATTCCCCCGATGCGCAGCCAGCAGCTTCTCTTTCAATCCTCCGATCGGCAGCACCCGTCCCCGCAGGGTGATCTCGCCCGTCATGGCCAGATCTCCCCTGACCTTCCGGCGGATGAATGCGGAGGCGATGGAGGTGGCCATCGCAATGCCGGCGGAGGGTCCGTCCTTCGGAATCGCCCCTTCCGGGACATGAACGTGAATGTCCGTCTCCTTGTAGAAACCTTCCGGCAGTCCGAACTGTTCCGCACGGGCGCGAACATACGTCAGCGCCGCCTGTGCCGACTCCTGCATGACGTCGCCTAGCTTTCCGGTCAGGGTCATCTTGCCGGTCCCCTTCATGATGGAGACCTCGATGACCAAAAGTTCCCCGCCGACCTCGGTCCATGCGAGACCGATCGTCAGGCCGATTTCATCCCGTCCCTCGGTTTCGCCGTGACGGAACTTCGGCACGCTCAGATACCCCTGAACCGATTTGGAGGAGATTCGGATACATCTTTTCCCGCCGTCGGTGACGATCTTCCGGGCGACCTTCCTGCATATCGACGCGATTTCACGCTCCAGATTCCGGACCCCCGCTTCCCGGGTATATTGACGGATGATGGTGAGCAGAGCGCCGTCCGTAAAAACGATGTTGCTTTCGTTCAGCCCGTTCGCCTCCATCTCCTT
>CAYSSF010000104.1:0-14004 GCA_964433455.1 uncultured Syntrophaceae bacterium | reverse complement strand
AGGTGAAAGAGGTCGTATAGAGAGGAGCGGGTTGCGTGAGCCTCGTCAGATTGCCCCGCTCATCATAGGTGAAGGTGGTCCTTCGATTGCCGGCGTTGGAAAAGACCGACGGAAGACCGTCCACGTAGCCAACCGAGCGGACATGGCTGAGGGGATCGGTGATGACGGAGGTATTGCCGTCCTGGGCGGCGAGATTGGTGACCACCCCTTTGGCGTTCGTCCGTTTCACCTTGCTCGTCGAGTTGGGGAGAAAGGCGTAGGCCGTCGCGCCGTTCACCGGGTCGGTGACGCTCCCCAGGCATTTGTCGCCGTTGTCGGAGCGGGGGCGCGGGAAATAGGCAAAGGATACGACCCTTCCCTCGACGGTCATTCGCGTCATGAAGCCGTCGCCGTCGTAGGCGTAGACGGCATGGTGGCCGTTCATGTCGGTCATGCCGGTCAGGTTGTCCGAGCCGTCGTAGGTGAAGGCGATCATCCGGCCATCCGGAACGGTGATCCGCGTACAGTAGCCGCCGGTGTAGGCGAAGGTGATGGTTCGGCCGGCCGGATCGGCAATGGCGCTTACCCGCCCCGTAGCGGGATCGACCGTAAAGGAGACCATATTGCCGTTTTTGTCGGTGATGGAAGAGAGGTAGGCGACCTGATCCGCGCTCCCCTTGGTAAAACGGTAGGTGCGGCGGCTCTTTTTTTCCTTGAAGAGCCAGTAGTCCCCATAGCTGGTCAATTGGTCGTAGACGCCGACGGGCGGCTTCAAGGCAACGGGGTTGCCGGCCGAGGCGGCGCCGAGCGGGGCTGGGGCGGCGAAGGTGAGAGGCTTGCCGCTGCCGGTCACCAGCCGCGCCGTGGCCTCGGTGTAGGTCAGCCCCGATTCGTAGCTGAACCACCAGTTGTTGCCGAACATCCCCGGCGGCGTTCCGGGGTAGGCATTGAAGGTAAGCCTCAGGACGTCAAAAATAACGTGAACCCGTTTCCGCATCATCGCGCATCATCAGTGGCTCTCGCCAGTGAAACGGAGGGGACCGAAGTCGGACAGGGGGCGGTCGAAGCCGGCGGCATCGCCGACCACCACGGTGACCATCCGCTCCGGATGGAGGTAGGTCCGGGCGACGCGCAGGACGTCGGCCGCCGTCACGGCGGCGATCCGGTCGCGGTAGCCCTCCAGGTAGCCCGCGGGATAGCCGAAGAACTCGATCCGCGCCCGCTGCGCAACGACCCGCTCGGCGTCGGTAAAGCCGAAAACGAAGGCATTGACGATCGACTCCTTGGCCAGGGTCAGCTCCTGCGCCGTGACCTCCCGGCGCGTCATCCCCGTCATGATCTCCCGCATCAGGCCGATGGCCCGGCCCGTGGTGGCGGAGCGCGTCTCCGTCCCGGCGGTGAAGGGGCCGGGGAATCGGCGGCCGATGTCGAAACCGCTCCAGACGCTGTAGGCCAGCCCCTCGTCGCTGCGGACCCGGCTCATCAGCCGGGAGTTGAAGCCGCCGGCCCCGAGGATGAAGTCCATGACCCTAAGGGCGTAGAGGTCGGGGTTGTCCTTGTCGATCCCCAGGTGCCCCATCCGGATCGCCGACTGGCCGATCTCCCGCTGGATATGGCGCACCGCTGGTTTCTCCGTCGGCGACGGCGGGGCGATTTGGGGCGCCAAACTCCCCCCCGGCGGCCATTTCGCGAAAACGGCCAGGAGCGCCGCCTCCAACTCCCGGCGGCCGATGTCTCCCGCCACGGCGAGGATCGCCCGGTCGGGGTGGAACCAGCGCCGGTGGAATTCGACGAGGTCGGCGCGGCTCACGGCCCCGACGGTCTCTGGGGTGGGGTGACGGCCCAGAGGATGACCTGCGTAGATCGCCTGGCGCAGTTCCCGGTCCGCCAACTCCCGGGGGTTGTCGTTCTGCCGGCGCAGGGTTTCGCGGAATTCGTTTACGGCCTGTCGGAAGCGCCCCTCGTCGAAGGTGGGCGCTGTCAGGACGCCGGCGAAGATCTCCAGGGTGGCCCGGAAGTGGCGGGTGAGCGCCTTCATGGAGACGGTGGCTGCCTCGTCGCCGATCGAGGAGACGACGGAGGAGGCCATGAAATCCAGGTCGGCGTCCACCTCGTCGGGCCTCTTGCCGGCGATGCCGCCGTGGCGGAGCATCCGGCCGGTGAGGGCCGCCAGGCCTGTCTTTTCAGCCGGCTCGTAGAGGGACGCCGTGTCGAGGTAGGCGGTCATCCGGATCCAGGGGAGGGTCCGATCCTCGATGAGGTGGACCACCAGGCCGTTGGGGAGGGTGAAGCGTTCCGAGCGGGGGATCTCGTAGGCCAGGGACGGAAAGGTCAGCGTTCGGGGGTCGGCAAACCCGGCCGCTGCTGCCGCCTCCGGGGCCGCGAATCCCGCCAGCCAGGTCAGGAGGAACAGGATCGCCAGAGTATTGCGGCAAAGGGTCCTCATGGCCGTTTCTCCTTCCGCTGGATCGTCGCCACCGTGCGGTTCTCGGTCGTGAAGGCGCGCTTTGCCGCGGCCATGAGGTCCGCCGGCGTCACCGCGGCGATGAGGCGCCGCTGCTCGTTCAGATCGCGCCAGGAGCCGGTGACCGTCTCGTAATGGGTCAGCAGGCGCGCCAGGCCGCCGTTCGAGGCCATCTGGCTCACCTCCTCGAAGGCCATCCGGTTGCGGATCTGCTCCAACTCGCGCTCCGTTACCGGCTCCTTTTGAAGACGCTCCAACTCTTCCATGATCGCCGCCTCCACCTCGTCGGTCCCGTGGGGGCTGCGAGGCGTCGCGGCGACGACGAAGAGATTCGGGTAGCGGTCGCCGGGCGTGCCGAAGGCGGTCACCGAGGTGGCAATCTGCTTCTCAAGGACGAGTCGGCGGTGGAGCCGGGAAGTGTAGCCGTCGGCCAGGAGCATGGTCAGCACGTCATAGACCGCCGCTGCGGGGTCGGGGAAAACGGGCTTGTGGAACCCCATCAGGAGTTGGGGCTCCGCCTCGAGGCTTAGCGCCGTCCGCCGCTCGCCCTGCTGGGGGGGCTCCTCCACCGCCACGGGCGGCACGGGGATGCCGGGGTTGATGTCGCCGAAATAGCGCTCCACCAAGGCGGTTACCTGCGCGGGGTCGATATCGCCCACGACGGCCACGACGGCGTTTTTGGGGGCGTAGTAGCGCTTCAGAAAGCTTTCCGCCTTCGTCCGGGAGAGGCGCTCGATGTCGGACATCCAGCCGATGATCGGCTGGCCGTAGGGGTGGACCCAGAAGGCGGCGGCCAGGAAGCTCTCCCAGAGCAGGCCCCGTGGCTGGGTCTCCACGGTCCGGCGCCGTTCCTCCATGACGACGGACCGCTCGGAGTAGAACTCCCTCAGGACGGGGTTCCGCATCCGGTCCGACTCGATGGCGGCCCAGAGTTCGAGCTTGTTGGCCGGCAGGTTGATCATGTAGGCCGTGCCGTCCCGGCTGGTGAAGGCGTTGTAGCCCGTCCCGCCGTGGCGGGCATAGATTTCGGCGAACTCGTTCTTGACCACAAAGGCCCCGGCCGCCTTCTCCAGGTCGGCCAGCTCCGTCTCCAGACGGGCGATGAGGGCCGGATCGCCGCGGTGGCGCTTGGCCTTCTCCGCCAGGAGCCGCTGGGCCGTCGCCTCGATCTTCTCCAAAAGGGGCCTCTCCGCCTCGTAATCCGCCGTCCCCAGGGTTTGGGTCCCCTTGAAGAGCATATGCTCCAGGAGGTGGGCTATTCCCCGCTCGTCGTTCCCCTCGTCCACGCTGCCCACCTTGAAGCGGATCCAGGCGGCGACGGTGGGCGAGGCCTTCCGCTCCACCATCAGCAGCTTCATCCCGTTGGCCAGGGTGTGCTCCCGGACCGCCTCTGCGAGCCGCTGGCCGAAGGCGGCGGCGGGAAGCAAAAGGAGCACGGCGGCAAGGACGATCAAAGCCGCGCTGGGTCGGACTCGTTTCATGGTCTTCCTCGCAAGGTTTTTTTACTTCATAGCACAAGAAGGGCGGCGAGGGAAACCACGTTGCCGGGCCATCCATATACGGAGGGCTAAAGGGAGGTAAGCAGCACTCTCCCCTTCTGTTCAAAATAGCTCTTGAGCTTCGCCGTCTCGGTTCTTTCCTGCTCGGTCAGTGTTCCCCCTCCCAGCATGTTTCCCCAATAGCCGTTTGCGATCACCGTTGCGGCCCGATCCAGCCAGCGGGTCAGTTTTTCCGCCGTTCCCGCCTGGAGATAGATGCTGACGTCATTGACCAGCAGGATGTCCCGCGACTGGAAATCGAGACTATCAAAGAGACTATCGATCCTTCTCCGGTTATAGAGGGCCTTTTGCAGGGCCTCTTTTTCCGTCCTCGAACTCAGGCGGGGCGGCTCAAAACGGCCGCCCAGATAGAGGATGTCGCGCCCCTCAGGCGGCATCAGTTTCCCGCCGACGCCGGACAGTCCCCGCTCGTTTGCCAGTTTCTCCGGGATTTCCGGCGCCATATCCACGATCGCGATCCGAGATCCGAGATCCCGACGGCGCAGCAGCGCCTCCAATACCGCCCTCGTCAGCGTGGTCTTTCCGGTATTGACGTCACCCAGGATCAGGCTTTTTCGGCTGAGATAGTCCTCAACGTGAATTTCCGGCATCTCTCTCACGGACGCCACCTCCGGTCTTGAAGGGTCTCAGGTAATCGATGAAACATCGTTGCTCCGAAGTGATTGATTGGGAACATCCATTATCCCCATCCCTGCTGCCCCAAGAGGCAGGCGATCAAAACCAGCAGGCCGAAGGAGATCGCCAGCCAATCCCGGCTCCGCATCCGGTACTCTTTGAGGAATGTTCGCCCCGGCCGGCCGAATCCTCTCGCCTCCATGGCCTCGGCCAGCGCCTCGGCCATCTGAAACGCCTGAATCAGGATCGGTCCCAAAAACGCCGGGTAGTGCCGCAGGGCCGACCATCCCGGTTCCAGAGGGATCCCCCTGGCCCGTTGGGCGTCCAGCACGTTTCGGATCCTCCGGCCGATCGTCGGCACAAACTGCAATGACGTGCTGACCACAAAGGCGACGATGTACGGCATCCCGATTTTAACCAGCGAGTTTCCCAAATCCTCGGGCAGCGTGATGCTGAAAAAGATAAAAAAAACCGAAATCAGGGTCAGCAGTTTCAAGGCCGCAAGTGCGGCGGTCCGCACATCCGCCGTCCACCAGACGACGGCGCCGAAGAACAGCGACATCGGGAGCGCCATCCGCAGCCAACGCAGATAGGATCTTGTTTCGCCGATAACGGCGATGAAGAGCAACAGCGCTACACCTTCGGCGAACGACCAGTTCAGCCGGGTTGACGCCACGATGAGAGCGGCATACCCCATGGCCAATAACAGCTTGGTCCGCGGATCAAGCATGATTCCCTCCTCCCGGCTGCGCCTCCCCCGCAAGGGCGCGGTCCTCCGGCAAAAACAATCGAAAGGAGTCGGTCGGTTCGAGATGGGCGCGATCCATGGCAGCCTTGTCGGACATCACTTTCCAGGGGGCGCCTTCAGCGACCACCTGCCCGTCGGCCAGCACGATCCATCGGTGGGCGTGCTGTTCCGCAAAGGAGAGGTCATGCGTCACCAGCAGGATGGCCTGTCCCTGCGCGCGCAATTCGGCCAGCAGGGTTCCCAGGATGCTCCGGAAGTGCCAGTCCTGGCCGGAGGTCGGTTCGTCCAGCGCCAGGATGGCCGGGCGGTGGGCCAATGCCGCGGCAAATGCGACCCGTTTTTTTTCGCCGTCGCTTAACCGATAGGGGGGGCGCTTCAACAGCGGCTCAAGGCGGAACAGCCTTACAAGCTCCCGGAGCCAAACCTCGTCATAGAGCCCCAAAGCCCTGGGACCCACGAGAAGTTCATCCCACACCGTCAACTTGAAAAACTGGCTGTTCGGGTTTTGAAAAGCGATGCCCACCTGCCGGGCCAACTGGGAGACCTTGACCCGGTGGGTTTCCGTCCCCATCAACCGGACCCGTCCCCGAGTCGGGCGATGCAGGCCGTTGAGATGTTTGAGCAATACGGTTTTTCCAGCGCCGTTGGCCCCCACGATGGCCAGGGATTCGCCCCGGCGCAACGTGAAACTGACGTCGCGCAGAATGGATGCGCCGCTTAGGTCGAAGGAGACGCGGTCGACTTCCAGTACGATATCCGCCGCAGCCGAAGGGAGGGCCGGCGGAACGGTCTTCAAGTCGGACGGCAGCGGGGAGGTCAGATCCAGCGATTGGAGCGCCTCCACGCTGAGGGGCAATCGGGGCAGTCCCAGACGCCTTCCGGCGCGGACCGGCAGCGGCAATTCCAGGCCAAATGGCTCCACATTCTGGGCAAGCAATTGTTCAGGCGCCCCGTCCAGGACGACATGTCCTTTATGAAGCACGACCATTCGCCGGACGTCCGGCACGGTATAGGGCAGCCGATGCTCACTGATCACCACGCCCACGCCCTTTTGGTGAATGGCCTTCAGCGCCGCCCGTACCTGCCGGACGCTTACCGGGTCCAGATTGGCATAAGGTTCATCCAGCACCAGCAGTTGGGGACCGATAGCCAGCACGGCGGCAATGGCCACCAATTGCTGTTCTCCGCCCGACAATTCCTGGGGGTTGCGCCCCAGCAGCGCCGAGATGTTCAGTATTTGTGCGGTTGCAGAAATCCGCTCCTGAATTTCAGCCCGGGGAAGTCCCAGGCTTTCCAGACCGAAGGCGATTTCCCGAGCGACACTGGAATTGAACAGTTGGGTTTCAGGGTTCTGAAATACCATCCCGACCCGGTCGAAAAGGTCGGCGACGGATTGCTTGGAAGTGGATTTTCCGGCGATGCGGACCTCCCCATGCAGGCGGCCGCCGTAAAAATGGGGGATCAGGCCGTTGAACGTGCGGCAAAGCGTCGATTTGCCGGATCCGCTGGCGCCGCAAACGAGCAGATACTCCCCGGGCGCAATGCGCAGATCCACACCGTCCAGGGCAAGGTTCGCATCTTCTTGCCGATAGGCATACCCGAGCCGGTCGGTTTCCACCACCCATAAAGGCGCCGTCATCGATCAAGCTTTCAGATGGACAATGTCGGCCCGCTCCAACCACTTTACGGCCAGCACCCCCAAAACGGCGCCGGCCAGCGTGCTTGCCAGAAATGAGGGAATCAAGGCCAGCAGCGGGATGACTTTTCCCATCAGCACGGGGGCGACAAACAGCGCGCTGACCACGGGCGCGATGAACCCGGTGCCGAGGATTTCGCCGCCGGCGCCCGCGTAAACATTGCGGGTATACCGATAAAAAAGGCCCGCCAGCAAGGCGCCGATCATTCCGCCGGGAAAGGCCAGCAGGGTTCCCAGCCCCGTCGCGTTGCGAAGCACTGCAATGATCGTTGCGATCGTCACCGCCCACCAGGGACCCAGCAATAACGCTGCGACCACATTGATAAAGTGTTGCGTGGGATTGACCTTGGCGATGCCGACGGGAAAGGAGGTATAGGGGGCCAGCGCCACACCCATGGCCACCAGCACGACGGCATAGGCCGCCTTGCGCGTGTCTGTTCTCTTCAAGATTTCGAAATCTTTCACTTCTGCACTCATCTGATTGTTCCTTTCAGCAGGGATAAAAGCTGCCGGGCCGCTCCCCGGATATCGGTCTGATCCATGATGGCGGAGACCACGGCCACGCCATCCACACCCGTTTCGATGACCGGCGTTACATTCTCCATGTTGATGCCGCCGATCGCCACCACCGGGATATGGACGGCCGATTTTATTCGACGAAGGTCGTCAAGGCCGACCTTCTCGGTCCCCCGTTTCGTGGCGGTCGGAAACACGGCGCCCACGCCCAGATAATCCGCGCCCTGCGTCTGAAACAACAGCGCCTCGTCCACCGAGGCGGCGGAAGCGCCGATGATCTTGCCGTCCCCCAGCAATTTGCGGGCAAGCGGGACGGGCAGATCCTCCGGGCCGACATGGACGCCGTCGGCACCCATCGCCAGCGCAATGTCGATCCGGTCATTGATGATCAGCGGGATGCCTTGCCGGTCGGTGACCTCTTTCACCCTTTGCGCGAGTTCGAGGAATTCTTTCGATGATATCTCCTTTTCGCGCAGTTGAACGAGGGTTACTCCCCCGCGAATGGCCTCTTCGACGCTATCCCAGAGGGTTCTTTCGCCGAGCCAGCGGCGATCCGTCACGAGGTAAAGCGTAAAATCTCTATTTTTCCTGATCATCTTTTATATCTCCTCAGAAGATTCCTCCCAGGATGTATCCCGCCGCAACGAGCGCCTGGGTCAGCAATACCAGTTGGACGTTCTTCATCATGACCGGCAGGAAGAGCTCCCTCTCGTCATACCGGAACGACCCTTTGATCACCTGGAAGGCGATGGGCAGCGTCAGCAAGGCCAGAAGCGTCCATACGGGCATGGTTTGCAGCATCACCGCTCCGACGATCCAGAGGTAGACCAGCACCACGAACAGGGAGAAGACGACGGCCGCCCTCCTTTTGCCGAAGGAGATTGGCAAGGTCCGCCTTTCGACCGTGATATCCGCCTCGACATCCGGAAACTCGTTGAGCAGAAGCAGGTTGTGCACCAGGAAATAGGACGGCATCGAGGCAATAAAGGCCGTAAGGGTATATTCGCCGGTATGGACAAAATAGGCGCCCATGACGGGCAGGATGCCCAGTCCCAGGCCGGGCGACCACTCGGGATAGCTCATCTTGAGAATGACGGGGGTGTACAGGACGATGAGAAGCATGGATAGCACCAGCAGCGGCACGAGCATCCACCCCTTCTCCAGCGTGAAGAAGACGCCGATCGGGATGATGAAGACGAAGCAGGCGATACCGAGCCACAGGGCCTCATGCAGCGTCAGCAGGCCGCTGGGGATGGCGCCGCTCCCCCCGCTGAACGGCGTCCGGCGGGTTTTGTAATCCAGACCGCTCCGGCAGTCAAAATACTCATTGAAAATGTTGACCGCCGCATGGGCGACCAGCAACCCGAAGGTCGCCAGGAACGCGTACCCCATGTCAAAGGGCGATCCGAACCGTCTCGATTCGTACCAGGCCACAGCCGCCCCGAGAATCCCCAGGATTAAAGCCAGGATCAGAAAGGGAACGCGAATGACCGTGACGATACCTTTTAATTTCATCAGACCTCCTGTCCGCCGTCCCGTTGAGCCCAAGCCGGCTCTTCCCATGCGGTCACGTCCGGGCATATCTTTCCCCGCCGACGGAGCGATCCATAACGGTCTTTCTTCAGCCGGCGGAGTTTCCGTCCAGGAATCGGTTGTATGTCTTGATGGCACACAACTCGCCGCACATCGTGCAGACATCCCTGTCCTTGTCCTCGGTCATGCAGCGGACCCGTCTCGCCTTCACGGGATCGATGGCCAGACGGAACATCGCCTCCCAGTCGAAGCGCCTCCTGGCCCGGGACATGTTTTCGTTTCGCTGCCATGCCCCGGCGACCCCTTTCTCCAGGTCCCCGATGTGCGCCGCGATGCGCGATGCGATCACCCCTTCGCGCACATCCTGGACGGTGGGAAGCCCCAGATGCTCGGCCGGCGTCACATAGCAGAGGAAATCGGCGCCGGCGCCGGCCGCGATCGCGCCGCCGATCGCGCCGACGATGTGGTCGTAGCCCGGGGCGATGTCCGTCGGCAGTGGTCCCAGAACGTAATAGGGCGCGCCGTTGCAGAGGCGCTTCTGAAGCCTCATGTCCGCGGCGATCCGGTTCAGCGGGACATGGCCCGGTCCCTCCACCATGACCTGTACCCCCGCCTTCCGGGAGCGGTCCACCAGTTCCCCGAGCACGATCAGTTCGGAGAGCTGCGCGCGGTCTTCCGCATCGCAGATGGTTCCTGGCCGCAACCCATCGCCCAGCGACAAGGTCACATCGTACAGGCGGGCGATCGTGAGCAGGCGGTCGAAATGTTCGTAGAGCGGATTTTCGCGCCCATGCAGGCCCATCCATTCCGCCATCAGGCTTCCGCCGCGGGAGACCATTCCCATGATCCGGTCGCCCTTCTCGAGGACGGACAGGGTTCGGGTTGTGATGCCGCAGTGGAGGGTCATGAAATCAACGCCCATCTGCGCTTCGTGTTCGATGTCCGCAAAGAGGGCGTCCTCGGTGAGATCCCCGCAGGTGAGGCCGCCGGCAAACAGGCGGCTGATGGAACGATAGATGGGCACCGTGCCGATCATCACGGAGGAGTGTTCGATCATCCCGGCAAGGATGGCGTCGATATCGCCTCCCGTGGAGAGGTCCATCACGGCGTCCGCCCCGGCTTCGACGGCCGTGCGCAATTTTTCGATCTCCTCCGGGAGGTTGGCGTGGCTTGCCGATGTCCCGATGTTGGCGTTGATTTTGGTCGAGAGCCCCTGGCCGATCGCCCTGGCTTCGAAGGCGCGCAAACGGTTTTTCGGGATTACGACGGAGCCTGCCGCCAGTTTCCGGCGGATCTCCTCCGGCTCCACGCCGTCATGTTTCGCCGCCTGTTCCATTTCCAGCGTTATTTCCCCTGCTTTGGCCGCATCCAGTTGTGTCATTTCCTCCCCTCCTTCCAAAATGCATAAAGGCCACCCCCCTTGGGGAAGCGGCCTTTATGCGCGTTGCATGTTCGGCTCATTTCCCTACGCAGGCATTACCCTGATCAGGTCGGTAAAGGGTCGCCGGAATTCCGGCATCTCAGTCCCTGAAGGACTCCCCTAACAAGCGGCCCGATTATCCGACACGGGTTCTCCTTTGTCAAGAGAATCTTGCAAGAATAGATCCCCTCCCATTGACACCACCCCCGCTATTGCATATACTATGACGCCGGACCCGAAGACCGGAATCATGCACACAGGGTTGCACAGCCATGGCGGACATTCCGCAGGATCTGCCGGAAGGCGATGTTAAAAATAACCAGGAGATCCGGACACCCAGGATGTACCGGGTGATCCTGCACAACGACGATTATTCGACGATGGACTTCGTGATCGAGGTCCTCGTCTCGATCTTCCAAAAGCCGGCGGCGGATGCGACGCGGATCATGCTGGATGTCCATAAAAAAGGAAAGGGGATCTGCGGCGTTTATACCTATGATATCGCTGCGACTCGTGTGGCGCGGGTGCATCAACTGGCGAACAAGCGGGAATTCCCGCTGAAATGCTCCCTGGAGGAGGCTTGAGAGTCCCGCGACGGGAGAGGATGGCAAATTATGAAGATCAGCGAAAATCTCAATCGGATCATTATGGCGGCCTATGCCGAGGCGAATGTGCGGCGGCATGAGTTCATCACGCCGGAACACCTCCTCTATGCCTGCCTTTTTTTTGACGAGGGCAAGGAGATCATCGTCCAATGCGGCGGCGATCCGATGCGCCTGAAGAAGGCCATCGAAAAGCATTTCGAAGAGGCCGATACCGCAACGGCCGCGTTGAACCGGGCCGCCCAATCGCTCGGTTTCCAGAGCGTCCTCGAACGGGGCGCCTGGCACACCTCTTCCGCCCAGAAGGAGACCCTGGAACTCGGAGACATGCTCGTCTCCATCCTCGAAGAGCGGGAGTCTCACGCCTCCTTTTTCCTCCAGCGGGAGGGAATCAACCGGATGATCCTCCTCAATTACATCTCCCACGGCATATCCGTCCTCGCCGGCAACGCGGGCGGACAAAGGACAAACCCGGGTACACGGGAGGGGGACGTCCGGGAGGAGAAAGAGGAGCAAAACAAGTTTCTCAAGGCCTACACGACGGAACTGACCGCCCGTGCAAAGGCCGGCGAGATGGACCCGCTCATCGGCCGGCAGGATATCCTCGAACGGACGATCCAGGTGCTCTGCCGCCGTTTCAAGAACAACCCGATCCATGTCGGCGAGCCGGGCGTCGGGAAGACGGCGATCACCGAAGGCCTCGCCCAACTCATTGCCCAGGGCCGGGCCCCGAAAAGGCTCCAGGACGTGAAGATCTATTCCCTCGACATGGGGGCGGTCATCGCCGGAACACGTTTCCGCGGCGATTTCGAGGAGCGCATGAAGCGGCTGCTCGCCGAGCTTCAGAAGCAGGAGAAGGCGATCCTCTTCATCGATGAGATCCACAGCATCGTCGGCGCAGGGGCCGTTTCCGGCGGATCGATGGACGCATCCAACATCCTCAAACCGGCCCTCGTCTCGGGGAAGCTCCGCTGCATCGGTTCGACCACCTACGATGAATACCGGAAATATTTCGAGAAGGATGGCGCCCTGTCCCGACGCTTCCAGAAGATCGAGGTCCCCGAACCCACCGTCGAGGAGACGGTCCGGATCCTGGAGGGGCTTCGCGAACGGTATGAAACCTACCATCATGTCGCCTACACCGAAGAGGGGCTCCGCGCCGCCGCAGAACTCTCCCATCGCTATATCAGCGACCGCCGCCTCCCGGACATGGCGATCGATGTGATCGACGAGGCGGGCGCCTTCCATTCGATGAATCGTTGCGAAACCGATACGGCTGCGACTGTGGATGCGGCCGCGATCAGAGCGCAGGAGATCGAGCGCGTCATCGCACGGATCGCCCGAATTCCGGAGAAAAGCGTCTCCTCCACGGAAGTCGAAAAGCTCCGCGATCTGGAGACCGAACTGCGGGCCCGGATCTTCGGCCAGACCGAGGCGGTGGATCGGGTGGTGGAGGCGGTCAAGCGGTCGCGCGCAGGCTTTCGCGAGCCGGACAAACCGGTCGCCTCGCTGCTCTTCGTGGGGCCCACCGGCGTCGTAAAGACCGAACTGGCGCGCCAGCTCGCCGCTACGCTCGGGGTGCCGCTCTTGCGTTTCGACATGAGCGAATACCAGGAGAAGCACGCCGTGGCGAAATTCGTCGGGGCGCCTCCCGGCTACGTGGGTTACGAAGAGGGCGGTCTGCTGACGGAAGCCATTCGGAAGAACCCGCACGCCGTCCTGCTCCTGGACGAGATTGAGAAGGCGCATACGGATATCTTCAACGCGCTTCTCCAGGTGATGGACTACGCAACGCTGACCGACAACAACGGCAAGAAGGCGGACTTCCGCAACGTGATTCTGCTGATGACTTCGAACGCCGGCGCCCGCGAGATCGGCAGGCAGACGATCGGCTTCGAGGGGCAACCGATCCAGCGGGACGCCGTCTTCAAGGCGCTGGAGCGGACCTTCTCTCCGGAGTTTCGGAACCGCCTGGACGGCGTTGTAAACTTCCACGGCCTGACCGAAGAGGTCGTTCGGAAGATCGTGAAGCGGAACGTCGCCGAATTCGCCGCCCAGTTGCTCGGGAAGAAGGTCCTGCTGACGGTGACCGACGGCTGTTATGACTGGCTTGCCCGGAAGGGCTATTCCCCCGAATTCGGCGCACGCGAGATTGCCCGGCTCATCCAGGACAAGCTCAAACGTTTCTTCGTGGACGAGGTGCTTTTCGGCAGTCTCCACGGGGGCGGCGATGCCGTGGCCGACATCGAAAACGACGACGTGGTCGTCCGGGTCACCCATGCCGGTTTACCGACTCCCTGAGGCGATCGCCTTCCCTCCCGTCGACCACGCGGAAGAAAGCGGTCTCCTCGCCGTCGGCGGCGATCTATCGCCCGAACGGCTGCTCGCCGCCTACCGGGAGGGGATCTTCCCCTGGTACGGCGACGGCGAGCCCATCCTCTGGTGGTCGCCGGATCCCCGTTTCGTCCTGTTTCCCGAGGAACTGCGCGTCTCGCGGAGCATGAAGCAGTTCCTGAAAAAGGGACTCCTCCGGATCACCTTCGACCAGGCCTTCCGGGAAGTGGTCGCCGCCTGCGGGAGACCCCGACCCGGCCAGAACGGCACCTGGATTACGACGGAAATGCGGGAGGCCTACGCCGCGCTGCATGACCTCGGCTTCGCCCACTCCGTCGAGGTCTGGCAAGAGCAGGAACTGGTCGGCGGACTCTACGGCGTCTCCCTCGGACGCGCCTTCTTCGGCGAATCGATGTTCTCCGCGATCCCGAACGCCTCCAAGGCGGCCCTGATCACGCTGGTCCGGGAGCTCCGGGAGCGGGGATTCGACCTCATCGATTGCCAGGTCGAAACCGCCCACCTGAGTGGCCTCGGCGCC
>CAYSSF010000103.1:4214-14034 GCA_964433455.1 uncultured Syntrophaceae bacterium | reverse complement strand
TGTAGGCGCAACGAAGGATCAATCCCCCCCACCCTTCCCTCCCCCGTCGAGGGGGAGGAATACAAGGAAAGGGGGATTTTTATATGAGACAGGCTTGGTTTGGCTGTGCCTCTTTCAGGCCGTAAAGAGCCAATGCCGGAACTGCTCGTCGCGTCCGGCGGTGATCGCCGCCATCCGTTCGGAGAGCCTCCGCGTGAGCGGTCCGGGAACCCCGTTCAGCATCCGGTCTCCCACCTGCCGGATCGGGAGAAGTTTGGTCGACGTGCCGGAGAAGAAGAGCTCATCCGCCTCGTCGAGCGCACCCGGGTTCAGGAGTCCGGTGACGGTTTCAATCCCCATCGTCCCGGCAACCTCCAGCAGGGTTTTGCGGGTGATGCTCTGGAGAACCGTCCCCAGGGCCGATGTCATGAGCCGGCCCTTGTGGACCAGGAAGAGCGATTCGGTCCCCCCCTCGGCGATAAATCCCTGCGTATCGAGCAGGATCGCATAATCGAACCCCTTCTCCCGCGACTCCATCCGGGCCACCATCCCGTTGACATAGTTGGCCGCCACCTTCGCTTCGATCGGAACCGTCTGGGGGTCGAGCCGTCGCCACCGCGAGACACAGGCGGTCACGTCCCGGGGCGCCGATTCCAGCGGCTGACCGAGCGCCTCTTCCGCCGAAAACGGACAGACAGCCACCTGGAATTTCCGCTGTGGGGGGAGAATCTTGTAGGAGATCTCGGGATAGAAACCGTAGAGCTTAAAAAAGCCGCTCTTCATCCCGCGTCACTTCACCAGCGTCAGAATGGCCTCCTGCAAGGCGCCCTGCGTGAGGGGCGGCTCCATCTCGAGCAGGGATGCCGATTTCCAAAAACGGGAGAGGTATTCGTCGAGACGGAATACGGCCGGGCCATCCGGTGTGTCGTGAAATCCGACCACCTCGAAGATCGCCGAACCCCTCCCGAAGCTGTGCGACATGACATGGACGTTCGCCTCGTCCCACCGGCAAAACTCCCCGTTGAAATAGACCTCGCGTTCCTTCAGCATTCCTTCCTCCTTATCAAGGGGACAGATTTGAAATCGGTCCCCAGTTGCAGATTTCAATTCGCCTTCGCTTAAAAAGTATGGCATTTTTTCAGATTTCTGCTATCCATAGCGCGCCGTGGCGGGAGCGACCTGCCCGGCGTCGCGCACCTTATCAGAAGCATGGGAGGATTACAACCCTTTGGACGTTGATAGACATCGAAAAAGCGAACCCCTGATCACACTGGAACGTGTCACGCTGCGTCTGGGAGACCGAATGCTTCTCCCCGGGACCTCCTGGGAAATCCGAACCGGAGAAAACTGGGCGATTCTCGGACCCAACGGCTCGGGGAAGTCCGCCCTTGCCAGGGCCATCCAGGGCGATTGCCCGTATGTCCGGGGAAAATTGATCCGCCACAACCCGGAGGCCGAAGGGAAGCGGATCGGTTATGTCTCCTTCGAGCTCCAGGAGGAGATCCTGGCGCGCGAGGAGCTCCGCGAGGATGAGCGTTTCTTCAGCGGCAGGGGGCATGAACTCACGGCGGGGGAGCTGCTCCGCGGGAAGGGCGGGGACCCGGCCGCATTGGACCGTCTCGTGGAGATCCTGGACCTTCGTCCCCTGCTCGGCCACGGCATCCGGACCCTCTCCAACGGCGAAAACCGGAAGCTCCTGATCGCCCGGGCTCTCCTCTCCGCCCCGAAGATCCTGATCCTGGACGATCCCTTCGCCGGTCTGGACGCCGGCAGCCGGCCATACCTGGCCGCGGCCATCACAAAACTGATGCTGCAAGGGATGCAGATCATTCTCGTCGCACAGCGTCCGGAGGAGGTGATCCCGGGAATCTCTCATGTGCTGTTGATCCGCAACGGCCGTGTCGCGATGGCCGGGGCCAGGGAAGAGGTTCTGACGCCCGCACGGATCCGGCGATTTACCGGAAAGAGGAAAGCGATCCCGGCGATCCGCCTGCCGCAAGGGGACACGGGGGACACGGGGGACACCTTGCGGCAGGGTGTCCCCAACACCGATCCCCTCGTCGAAATGAGGAACATCCATGTAGCCTACGGCGAATACGTCGTTTTCGACGGCCTGAACTGGACCGTCCGGCGCGGGGAGGACTGGGCGGTTGTCGGGCCGAACGGCTCGGGAAAATCGACCCTTCTGAGTCTGATCACCGGGGATAATCTGCAGGTCTACGCCAATGAGGTTTACCTTTTCGGGAAGAGGCGGGGCGAGGGGGAGAGCATCTGGGAGATCCGGCGCCGGATCGGCGTGGTCTCTCCCGAGCTGCAGCTCCGCTACCGGAAGCCGGTCCGCGTGCGGGATGTCGTCCTCTCCGGCTTCTTCGATTCGATCGGTCTCTACCACCGGCCCGACCGGGAGCAGGAGGCGACTGCCGACCGCTGGCTTACAATCCTCGGCATGACGGACCTGGCGGACCGGCTCTTCACCCGCACCTCCTACGGGGAAAAGCGTCTGGCGCTGATCGCCCGGGCGATGGTCAAGTCGCCGGAACTCCTCATCCTGGACGAACCTTGCCAGGGGCTGGACGGCGCCAACCGGGAAAGGGTGCTTGCGCTGATGGAAGAGATCGGGGAACGGACCGAAACGGGTCTCATTTACATCACGCACCACGAGGAGGAGATGATCCCCTGCATCGGCCACATCCTGAGGCTGGAAAAGAAACAGCGCACGGTTACAAACGCGGATCCGGTTTAGGCAGGTCCCAGGGAAAACCATCCGCGAGAAGGCGGCTGATATCGTCCGGCGCGAACGGAAGGCCGGCGAACAGCCGCGCCTCCAGCGCCTCCGTCTTCTCCCAGAGGAGGATGATCATCCGTTTCCGCTCCGGCTCCCGGCCGTACCTTTCGAGGATATACCCCATCCGCTCGTCCAGCGGCACGATCCGGTCGTGGAGGACCCGCTTGTCCGCATAGTTGACAACCTCCGCCTCGGTCGAGAGCCCGGAGGCGAAATAGCTCTCGAGTCGGACATGCTGGCCGACGATCCGCCCCACCTCCGGGTAGCCGATCTCCATGAGCAGTTGCTCGCCCGTCTCGGCATGGTCTTCCCGGGTCTGGAAACTCCGGGTCTTCGTGATATCGTGAAGGAGCGCCGCGGCCCGGATCAGTTCCCGGTTCAACCCCTCCGGTTGCAGATGATCCGTCTTCAGATGATCGACGATCAGCAGGGAAACCCGGCAGACCTGCCGGCAATGGGCGACGATATTGTCCAGCATCCCCATCCCGGCGACCAACTGCCGGCATTCCTCCTCGGACGGGATCTTGATCGTCTGTTCATTCATGGGGTTCTTCATAGCAGATCGGCCGCTGGATGGCCAGCGGATTCCAGCGGCGCATGCACCATTTCCCGTCGTTCAAGAGTTGTGTATTTTGATGGATGCTGGTATGAATTCCAAAAATATGGATCTTGAAACAGGAGGGGGTATGGGAACGCTGCTGAGAACAACCGTCGGTGATCTTTTCGATGAAGTGGCCTCACGGTTCCCCGACCGGGAGGCGTTGATCGATCTTCCCTCGGGCCGGAGATATTCCTATCGGGAATTGTCGATCGTCGTGAACCGGTTGGCGAAGGGATTCCTGAAACTGGGCATCCGCAAGGGAGAACACCTGGCCCTCTGGACGCCCAACCTCTCCGAGTCGATCATCTCCCAGTTTGCCATAGCGAAGATCGGCGCCGTTCTGATGACCCTGGATACGAATGCCCAGCCGGAGCAGCTTGGCTATCTGCTCCGGCAGTCCGATTCCCAGGCTCTCATCATGTCCGAAGGAACAAACGGTACGGAGCATATCGAGATGATCCGCCGGCTCTGCCCGGAGGCGGATGCCTCGGCGCCGGGAGAACCGGATTGTCGCGCCCTGCCTGAATTGAAACATCTCATCGTGATATCGGACCGGGCTCACCCGGGCATGCTGACCTGGAAAGAGGTCCTGGAGGCGGGCCGGGACGTTTCCGATCTGCTGCTGTCGGAACGACAGCGTTCCTGCGATCCGGATGATGTCGCCACGTTGCTGTATACCTCCGGAACGACCGGGGCGCCCAAAGGGGTGATGTCGACCCACTTCGGGATCATCAACACCACCCTGGGCAGCGCGGAGAATCAGCGGTTGACCGAGAAGGACAGACTCTGCCTGTCGGTCCCCCTCTCCCACATGTTCGGCTGCATCTGCGTCGTGTTGGCGGGAACGGTCAAGGGGGCGGCGCTGGTCATCCCGTCGGAGACCTTCGAGCCGAGGAAGGTTCTGGAGGCGATCGCGGCGGAACGGTGCACCACGATCTATGGATCCCCCGGCGCCTTCATCGCGATGATGGAGGAGCCGGAATACCGAAAGTTCAATCTCCGGTCGCTGCGGACCGGAATCATGGGAGGGGCACAATGTCCGCTGGAGGTGATGAAGCGGGTTACAGGGGAGATGGGGGCAAAGGAGATCGTCATCGGCTACGGCCAGACGGAGGCCTCCTCCTGGATCACGATGACCCGGCCGGACGACCCGTTGGAATTGCGGGTCTCCACGGTCGGCAGAGCCCTTCCGAACGTGGAGGTGAAGCTGATCGATCCGCAGAGCGGTCGGGAGGCTCCCATCGGCGCCGTCGGCGAGATTTGCGCCCGTGGTTTCAATATGAAGGGGTACTACAAGATGCCGGCCGCGACCGCCAGTGCCGTCGATCCCGAGGGGTGGCTCCACACCGGGGATCTCGGAACGATGGATCAGGACGGCTATCTGCGGACCACCGGCAGAATGAAGGAGGTGATCGTCCGCTGGGGCGAGGCGATCTATCCCGCCGAGATTGAAGAGCTCCTCTTTTGCCATCCCAAGATCTCGAATGTGCAGATCTTCGGGGTTCCCAGCAGCACCTCGGGGGAGGATGTAGCCGCATGGATCAAGTTGGAAGAGGGGTTATCGGCCACGGAGGAGGAGATCCTCCAATATTGCCGCGCGAAACTGCCCGCATCCTGCCTGCCGCGATACATCAAATTTGTCAAGGAGTTTCCGACGACGCTGCTGGGCAAGGTCCAGAAATTCCGGATGCGGGAGATCGCGATCAAGGAGTACGGGCTGGACCGGTTGTGATCGATCCACATCGACATGAGGAACCGCCTCCCTGATCCTTGAACCCGCATCAAAGCAAGTTTCGATCAGACCGGTACGATCTCCCCCTTGCTTTTCCCGCTGATGAGGGACTCCAATTGCCCCACATACATTTTCATCTGCAGGGACTGGGCGGTCAATTCCTCCGCGGCCGAGGCCGTCTCTTCCGCACTGGCTGCATTCTGCTGGGTCGACTTATCCATCTCCTGAATGGTCGTATTGATCTGCTTTATCCCCTGGGATTGCTCGCTGGACGCCTCCGCGATCTCGGCGACCAGTTCAACCACTTTCTTGCTGCCGATGCCGACCGCTTGAAACACCTGGCCGGTTGCCCGCACTTGCTCGTAGCCATCTTTGACCTTTGAGACGGTCCCCTCAATCATCGTGGCGGTATTCCGGGCCGCTTCCGCCGCCCGGATGGCCAGATTTCTCACTTCATCGGCGACAACGGCGAACCCCGCCCCCGCTTCGCCGGCACGGGCGGCCTCCACCGCCGCATTGAGGGCCAGCAGGTTGGTTTGAAAGGCGATCTCGTCGATGGTCTTGATGATCTTCGCTGTTTCTTCGCTGGCGTTTGAGATCTCCTGCATGGAGGTCATCACCCCGTTCATGGAGGCGTCGGCTTTATGGATCGCCGTCCAGGTCTGGTCGGAAAGCACCCTGGCCTGCTGTGAATTGTCGGCATTCTGCATGGTCATCGAGGCAATCTCCTCAATGGATGCCGAAGTTTCCTCCACCCCCGCAGCCTGCTCGGAGGCGGCCTCCGCCAGCGTTTGGCTGGCCGTGGTTATTTGGCTCGAGGCCGAGGCAACCTGTTCGGCGCTTTCCAACAGGTCCTCGATGAGGGAATTCACCGGGCGGATCACCAGCAGCCCGACCAGGTAGGCAAGCGCCGCCATGACCATCAGGAATCCTCCCGCTCCGATGATGATATTTTTGTTCCGGAGACTGGCAAGACTGTCGATCATCTCGTCGATATTCTGTCTCACGATCAATCCCCCCAGGACAAGCCGGCTCGAGCCATGGCAATGGTGGCAGCGGTTATCGTTCACCATGGGGCGCAGTATGGTAAGATACTGTTTTCCGTTCATGGACTCTTCATGCCCCCGTCCGGTGGACTTCCCGTCGCGCAACAACTGGTCGAGTTCAGCGGCCAGCCCGCCGGATCGAATCTCCTTGGTCAAATCCATGCCCACCTTATCCTTTTCCGATGAGTAGGTTAAGTGCTTGTCGAATCCGAAAACAGATACCTCCACAAACGTCAGGTTCTTCTTGAACTCCTCCATCTGCTGCCGGATCGTCTTGCCGTCCCCCACAGCCATCGGGTGGACCATGCTGGTATAAACCGAGTCGGCCAACCCCTGGGCGGAACGGTGCACCTCGGCGGTCATCGAAAGCCGCTGATTACGGTTGTTGATCGAAACCATGACAACGAGCACGGCGAGGAACATGACTCCGATGGCTCCGATGAACTTCACGCGCAGGCTGACATTTTTCATTAGTGCGCACCTCCGAAAAGAACGGGTTTATAATTGAACACCGCGATGCGGTTTTTATCATGGCATGCATCGCAATCGCTGGCGGAGAGTTTTTTCTTGATATCCTTCGCATCGCTGGACGACGCGTGGCGGCTTCCCGGTCCATGGCAGGACTCGCAACCCAGGTTTTTGAGATCGGGCGTCTCGGCTTCCGATTTGAACCCTCCCGGTTTCCCGTAACCGGTGGTATGGCATTCGTAGCATTTTTTGATCTCCTCGCCGGTCAGACCCTTTTTCATGAGGACAATGCTCTTAAAGGAGTGGCTCATTTTCGAATGGCTGGTAAAACGGGTATTCTCCTTTTCATGGCACCCTTTGCAGACCTCCGACCCGACGTAGGTCTGTGATTCTCCCTGTGCATGGGTGCGGGCGATGAAGAGGGGCAAAAGAAGAAAGAGAACGGATGGTATGGCCAGGAAAACCACCCTGTATGGCCGATGGAATGTTGTGTTCAGCAATTTCATAATTCCCTCCTGAAAAATTTAAATCATGCAACCGGGTCATGATGATCGTCCGTGCTTATTATCGGCATGTTGGTTGTAAAACTTTACCGCCGCGAACTTTTTTACATTTTTCCCATGAAAACATAGCTATTTTTAAGTAGTTATATGCGTTCAGGGCCATCCCCCCTTGGTAGTGTCCTAATGGATTTTAGATGCAATAATTTCGGTAAATTGAGGACGCATTTTCAGATGAAACGGGGCTCTACGGCAGGGTCTGCCTCAATTACCCCGAAAAACCAGCCGGGCTGACCTAATCACCGAAATCGACATCGCCTCTACAAACCTTTTGAAATTTTTTTCGCCACTCGATCCGCGCGATCGGAATCAAATCCTAACCCGCCACAACAGGTTGTGATAAAATTTCCTTGACATACAAGACGCCTTTCCGTATCCTCAACCCATGCAAAAACAAGTTCTTATCAATATCAATTCAATTGAGGCACCGGTTGCTGTCAACATATAAATGACGTTGTAGTGGTAAGGCTCCATCAATAACGCGACCCCGTTTCCCCAATTCAGTTTTATCATGGAGGTTCAACATGTTTAACGAAGGAAGAAACTTTGGGGAATTGTTGGTGGTTATCGTATTTTTTTTAATTTTCTCCATCCTTTCGACAGCGGTGGCGCATTCCGACACTTTGGGAAATCATTTCCCTGTTGCGGCAACCGCAGGCCCGGAACTTGGGTCAGGTTGTTCCGCTTTCGATGGCACGAATTATCTGGTCGGAATTCAGGGTAATGCGACTCAAGGCAACGCAATAACCGCGCAGCTCGTTTCGCAATCAGGAACGTTGGTCGGTTCCCGCATCTCCATTGGCCGCACCGGCAGCGCGCCTTTTGTTGCCTTTGACGGCGTGAATTACCTGATGGTGTGGTCTGACTATGCAACCACCCCTAATAATCAACTCTACGGGGTGTTCATCAGCAAAGACGGATCACTGATCAACCCGCCATTTGTTATCGAACCGGGTCCTCTCAGTAAGAGTGAAATTGGAGGTATCGCCTTTGGTGGCGGGAAATATATGGTCGTATATCACAAAATCGCGGAAGGAATAAGAGAAGCCGTCTATGGGCGGCTCATATCTCCATCAGGAATACTTGGGTACTGGTTTGTCATCTCTACCGGATATGGCAATCAGGGTTTGAACAATGTATCCTTTGACGGGACGAATTTCTTTGTCGTCTGGAATAACAATACCATTAACAATGAAGTGAGGGGCCGATTTGTCAGCCCTTCAGGAACATCGGGAACATTAGGAACGGAAATTACCGTGAAAGCAAGCGGCCTTCCCAACAATAACCCGCTGACCGTGGCCTTCGATGGGACAAATTATCTCGTTGTCTGGACAGACGAGGTTGATGCAAGCTTGCACAACTGGGATGTCTTTGGTCAACTCGTGACACCCACGGGCGCCCTTTATGGAGGAAAAATCACAATCAGCACGGCGCCGGGCCATCAGTTTAAACCTCTAATGGCCTTCGATGGAACGAACTACCTTATTTCCTGGACGGACATGCGAAACGATGCCAACGGGAATTGGGCATGCGACGACGGAGAAGGGACATGCCTGGACATCCGTGGCCAGTTTGTAAGCAAATCCGGCGCACGGGTCGGCTCTGAATTTATCATCGACAACGATACCGGCAACCAGTTGGGCGGTTTTACCGGGCAGGCGGTTAATGAACGGCTATTGGGTATTATCAATACCGGCGTTGCCATATCCGGAACAGGCCTTGTGGGGGGCGATGTCTACGGGGTATCAATGGTAGTCGAGCAGATCCCACCTAATGTAAACGGATCTTGCGGAACATCCAACGGTCAGACATTTACGTCAGCGCCTACCGCTAATCTCTGTAGTGTCGGGACTCCGACCTCAGTGGGCGGCAGCGGGCCCTGGACATGGAACTGTGCGGGGTCAGGTGGAGGAACAACGGCCGACTGTGCTGCAAACCTCTTGAACATATGTATAGGAGATGTCAACGGGGATGGCGCGGTGAACCTTGCCGACGCGATCCTCACATTGAAGGTCATGACGGGGATGAATCCCACCGGCATCAGGATAAATTATCCTACCTCCGGTGCCGACGCAAACAGCGACGGAAAGGTCGGCTCAGCGGAGGTAATCAGTACTTTGCAAGTCTTATCAGGATTGAGATTTTCTTTATGCAATCAGGGGATATCTATTGACGGCGTCTGCGGGTCATCCAACGGTGGTGCATTTACAACGGCGCCTTCGGTTGGCCTTTGCGGTGCGGGGTCAGCGACTTCGGTCACTGGAAACGGCCCCTGGTCTTGGAGCTGTACGGGAGCCAACGGCGGCGCGACAGCCGGCTGTGCGGCAACCCTCCAGACGACACCTGTTGACGGCGTCTGCGGGTCATCCAACGGTGGAATATTTACAACGGTGCCTTCGGCTGGCCTTTGCGATGCGGGGTCAGCGACTTCGGTAATTGGAGATGGTCCCTGGTCTTGGAGCTGTACGGGAGCCAATGGCGGCACGACAGCCAGCTGTGCGGCAACCCTCCAAACGACACCTATTGACGGCGTCTGCGGGTCATCCAACGGTGGAATATTTACAACGGCGCCTGCGGCTGGCCTTTGCGGTGCTGGGTCAGCGACTTCGGTAACTGGAGACGGCCCCTGGTCTTGGAGCTGTACGGGAG
>CAYSSF010000103.1:0-4114 GCA_964433455.1 uncultured Syntrophaceae bacterium | reverse complement strand
GGGTCAGCGACTTCGGTAACTGGAGACGGCCCCTGGTCTTGGAGCTGTACGGGAGCCAATGGCGGCGCGACAGCCGCCTGTGCAGCAACCCTCCAGGGGACTTATGTGTGGGATAGTGCACAGTGGGATAACTGCCTATGGGGTCAATGATAAACATATGAACACTCAAAATAGCGAGATATTTATAGGCAATGATTTTTTATAATCAAAACTCAAATATTACCACCGTATGAAGGAGGAAGAATCATGGAACGCTTCAGGAAAATGCAGATTTCGCTTGTTTTAGTTTTTCTCATCATGGCCACGATGATGCTGGGAACTACGTCCATAATATATGCGGCTGGTGAGATCCCTTATACTTTTTCTCCCGGGGAAACCATCAGTTCCGCCCAGGTAAATGCTAATTTTCAGGCACTTTCGGCACAGATTACGGCGTTGCAAGCCCAATTGGCACCGGTGCCCCCGGCGTCCGTTGCGTCTGTTGCCGGAATTTACGATTATTTTTTATTCGGAACAGGCATGAACGTTGTACAGTATAATGCATACGACCAAGGGTACAGAGTTGGCCGTACCAATTACCAAGGCACTCTCGTATTGGCTGCCAACAGCACAGCCAAGTTCAATGGGACCGGTGGATACACTGAGATGGAAATCCGCAGCATCATTTATCAACCTGATAATCCGGAACATCCATTTTCAACGGTTTCAGGCTCTTTATCCACGGACGGTCCGACCGATGTCGGCGAAGCGACTTACACAGTATCCGGCTCAACCGTAACAGTTGGCGGCGGTGTGTTTGTAGGCACCCTCTCTTTAGACGGCAAAATACTCGCAGGCATATCTAAATCTCCATACGATAATGGTACAGGAATCATGATAGGAATAAGACGGCTCCCGACTATCACAAGCGCCACCTCCACAACTGTGGATGGCCATTACAGTGCAGGCGCATCAATCAACATCACCTTGAACTTCAGTGAAGCGGTGACATCGACAGGGTTGACGATCGCCCTGAACAGCGGTGCAACCATAACGACCGGAGCTATAAGCAACGCACCAGGCTGGAGCGGCACATACACAGTCGGAACGGGTCAGACAAGCAGCGACCTGAGCATCAGCACGATAACCGGAACCATAACGTCAGTCTTTAGCACGTTTAGCACGAGCAACCCGACCATCCCGGCAGGACTTAACATAGGGGACGGCAAGGCAATAGTAATAGAATAGACGCGAAATACAAGAATTTGCGACAAGCCGTAACAACAATAAGGTATTCCTGCGCATACGCGTCAGAACGCTTGTTGCACGTGATTTATTATTTTCTGCTGGACTCGGGCGGCGGAATATCTACCCTGACCCTGTTTTCTTGGCGACCTTTAATCGAAGTTTGGACGACTCGATGCCGAGGTCGATCCATTCCTCCATCAGCGCCTTGAAGCGTTTGTAGGCCGCGATTTCCTTTCGTACCTCCGCAACACAATCCGCCCGGACGTAGTCGCTTCTGCTTCTCATCGTGCGAGTGTAGCTGAGCTGCCAGTAGGAGCCGCTTTTCTCCTTGGGGTCCTTGTACTGGCGCGTTAGAGAACCAGGCCTCATTGGGCAAAATCGTACGCGGCCTGCTTAGGCGTGGAAACCACCTGGTCACCATGGTCAAAACCAACGCCGTGGCCTTTGGCAAACCGAACAACCGGATCGACACCCGGCCATGGATTGATTCCGGCAAGGGGCTTTTCCTTTCCCGCCCATTGTTCCCGGGCCCATGCCTTTTAATAGAGTGTTAAGCGATCGTCCAGGTCGTGGCGTCCGGCGCATCCTGGAGGAGCACCCCGCGATCGGCGAGTTCCTTCCGGATCTCATCGGCCCGCTGCCACGCTTTCGCCGCCCGCGCCGCCCGGCGCTCGGCAATCAGCCGTTCGATTTCATGAATGGACAGACCCCGCTTTGTCGCTTCCCGTTCCCGGTCGCGGAGGAGGTAGGCATCGGGTTCCTCCCGGAAAAAGCCCAGCACGGAACCGATCTCCAGAAGGGTCTTCCCGGCCTGCTCCAAGAGGGCTCGGGATACGCCCGGTCTCTTCTCCGCAAGCGCCGTATTGACTTGGCGGACGGTGTCGAAGAGGTGGCCAATCGCACGCGCCGTGTTGAAGTCGTCGTCCATCGCGTCGATAAAATGCTCCCGGAGGGACTGGAGCTGCGCCGTCATCTCCCCGTCCTTCCCGGCGGGTTCCACGGCAGTCGCCGTTCCAACGGCCGCGATCTCCTTCAGCGTCTTCAGCGTCGCGTAGAAGCGGTTCATCCCCTGGCGCGCCTCATTCAGGGACACGTCGGAAAAATCGACGGGACTCCGGTAATGGCTCTGAAGAAGGAAAAGCCGCAGGACCTCGGGATGATATTGCAGCAGGATATCCCGAATCGTGAAGAAATTGCCGAGGGACTTCGACATCTTCTCGCTGTTCACCCGGACGAAGCCATTGTGCACCCAATAACGGGCCAGGGTCTTGCCGGTCACCCCCTCCGACTGGGCGAGTTCGTTTTCGTGGTGGGGAAAGACCAGGTCCTCGCCGCCCCCGTGGATGTCGAAGGTCTCACCGAGATAGCGCTGGCTCATCACCGAGCATTCGAGGTGCCACCCCGGCCGGCCGCGGCCCCAGGGGCTCTCCCACCAGGGCTCTCCCTCCTTGCTTGCCTTCCAGAGGGCGAAATCGAGGGGGTTGCGCTTCTTGTCGCTGACGTCGACGCGGGCGCCGGCGAGCATATCCTCGAGGTTCCGGCCCGAAAGTTTCCCGTACCCCGGAAATCGTTCCACCGCGTAATAGACGTCCCCATCCATGGGATAGGCGAGCCCCTTCTCAAGCAGGGCGGCCACGAGGCGGATCATCCCGTCGATGTGCTCCGTGGCCCTCGGGGCAAAGGTTGGAGAGGCGACGCCGAGCGTCCCCATATCCTCGTCGTGTTCGCGGATATAGCGCTCGGCGATTTCGGCAATCCCCGTTTTTTCGCGGCCCGCCCGGTCGATGATCTTGTCGTCGACATCGGTGAAGTTTTTCACATAGGTGACATCAAAACCGCGAAAACGGAGATAACGGGTGATCACATCGAAAACAACCGCCGAGCGGGCGTGTCCCACATGGCAGACGTCATACGCGGTGATTCCCTGTGTCATCGTTCCTCCGGATGATCAGGGGTACAGGGCGACCAGCGGCAGTCCGGTCCCCTCCGGGAGGCCGGCCATCAGGTTCATGTTCTGGATCGCCTGGCCGGAGGCCCCCTTGATCAGGTTGTCGATCACGGAGACGACGATGAGCCGTCCGGTCCTTTTGTCCACGGTGACGCCGATATCGCAGAAATTGGAACCGACGACCGAGGAGAGGTTGGGAAACTGCCCGGCCCGGCAGATCCGGACGAACGGTTCATCCCGGTAAAATTCCCGGTAGAGCGCTGTCGCCTCCGCGGCGCTCACATCCTCTTCCAGCCTCGCATAGATCGTGCTCAGGATCCCCCGCTTCACCGGAAGCAGGTGTGGGGTAAAGGAGATCTTCATCTCCCGCCCCGCGAGGAGCCCCAGTTCCTGCTCGATTTCCGGCGTGTGCCGGTGTCCGCCGACCTTGTACGCCTTGAAGCCCCCCTCCACCTCGCAGTAGAGCGACGCGATCTGAGGCTCCCTGCCCGCGCCGCTGACGCCCGATTTCGAGTCGGCGATGACCGAGGCGGGGTCGATCCAGCGCGACCGCAGGACGGGCGCCAAGCCCAGAATGATGCTCGTAGGATAACAGCCCGGATTGGCCTTGTGGCCGGCCCGGATAAAGAAGGGGGCGATTTCCATAGAAACACCGTGGGGAAGGGCCAGAAAGATAAACTCGGCGAGACCGGCTACGGTCTCGGGAGTGTCGTTCGTGTAGACGAGATCGGTCCGTCCGGACAGGGCCGGGTAGATCTCCGAGACGGGCGTCCCGGCGAATCGCCGGGAGGTCGCCGCCACAACCTTTGCCTCCGGATGGCCGAGCAGCAGCCGGAGCAGTTCCTGTCCGGTATAGCCGCTGCCCCCGTAAATGCCGACGTTGATCACCTTGCTCCTCCTGACTGGGTGATGCAAAACACACGGTTGGGCAGGCTGTTC
>CAYSSF010000102.1:12015-14187 GCA_964433455.1 uncultured Syntrophaceae bacterium | reverse complement strand
ACAACCTTCCTGCCGGTTTACAAAAACGACCTGCTGAACGCCGCGCGGGAGATCCTGATTGTGAGTCCGTTTGTGACGAAAAGGCGCGTATCGCAGATGCTGCCCTTCCTGGGCGCTGCCCAAGACAGAAAGATGAAGGTGATTGTCGTCACAAGACCGGCAGCCGATTTCAGGGAGAAGGACCGCCCGGCTCTGGAGGAGGCATTGGCATTACTGATCGCAGCCGGCGTCCAGGTGGTGTTCAAATCCAACATCCACCAGAAATTTGCGATCATCGATCAGAAAATCGTCTGGTACGGGAGCATCAACCTCCTGAGCTTCGGCCGTGCGGAAGAGAGTATCATGCGGCTCGAAAACCCAAGCGTCGCCGATGAGCTGCTCGGAAGCATCCAGAAATGAACTTCATCGGAGACGCACGCCTGAAGGTATGGAAAGCTGATATTACCACGGATCAACAAAATTGTGGCCTGTCCCCCTGGCACCGCCGGCGGGAACGGATTTCAAGCCCTGCATGATCCACTTTCGTGTATCCGCCGGATCCGTTGGACAGGTATTCGGTCATGTGATTGATCCTCACGATTCGATCCGCTTCATGCTTTTGAGGCGCGAGATGCGCTTCCGGTCGAAGGAATAGACGTCGGTGATGTTCAGTTTTCACAAGCAGGAGAGCCCTTGCATAGTGCAGAACCGAGTAATGATCGCCAGATCGAAATCGGAGGTTGCGCTGCCATCCCCTCATGTCAAACGGTTTCCGCCGTAACTTCACCGGATTCCGGATCGTACCAACCGAGCTTGCTTTCCCCCGGGATTTCGAGCAGGGAGTCGAGAGCCAGGATCGTTTTGACGTCCTGAGTTGTGCCGATTGCTCCTTCGCACCCGCACCCGCGGTACGCCAACCCGTTATAATGAGGGCTGTAGAAGACGCTCTCCACAACAAATTCCTCGTTGTTGCTTCGGAGGTTCAGCCCCTTTGAACCAGGAAGGATGACCCTGACGAGGCGACTGGCCGTCTCCGCGGGAGCGGGCGTCACGCCGATGGTGATGATCTCGGGCGTCTCGCCCAGGCAGGCCAGGATCTCCCCCAGGGCCGCCGCCGTTTCGGAATCCTTTTCCAGGCTGCCTTCTTCCCGCCGGAGTTTCATGACAACGGCCATCTTCTCCAGAATCCCACGCAGCGTCGGCTCCTCCAGGATGCGCGCCGACAGACGCAGGCTGCCGTAGGTCTGGTCATAGATCGCCACAAATCTGGCCCCTTCCGCGATCGGCCCCCGCTCCACCCGGTACCGGTCGGCGGCAAAATGGATGTCGCGCCACTCGACGGGCAGGATCATCAAAAAGACCTCGAACAGGATCCGGGCGATGAGCTCGTTTTTCACATTCGGCCGTCTCATGGCCGGGTGCGTGAAGGTGACGCCGGTCGTGAAAAAGTTCCGGGTAAACCGCGGAAAATCAAAATAGATATTGCCCGTCGGGTCCAGGGGATACAGGCACGACGTTTCTTTCGACCCGCGGCGCTCCTTGTAGCCGATGATCGACTCACGGATCTGGAGGGCCGATTCCACGGCGATCAGCTTCCCGAAGCGTTTGCCGACAAAGACGTTCCCCTCGCCCAGGTTGGGGAACACCAGCGTCGGGATCATCTGTGCCTTGGTGGTGTATTTCCTTTCAGGGCGCACCTCGACCATCCGTTGGTGGACATTCACCCGGCATACGCGGTAAGGCCTCGTCGTGTAATAGTAAATGCCGCCCGGATAGGCTTCGCGCATCAGTTGGCTGTATGATAGCGAGCCACGCGCCTCTTCGACCGGCCCCCGCTTTTGCTTCACCTGGAACTGGATCTCCACGTCCCGCAACGGAAAGGCGTGATTCGGAGCTTCCCCTGCCTGCGCCTTCATGGCCTGAAATTCGGGCGAAATCTCGCCGATCCTCTCGGATCGGCAAAGCTCTAAAAATCCTTTGGCCCAGGGGATAACGCTCTTGAATTCCGGGCTCTCTTTTATGCCCAGAAAGGAACACACGCGGTCGTGCTCGCCGCCGTGCCTGGCCAGACACAGGGCATGGATGTACTGCACCCGTGCTTTTCAAGGTACAGGGCGCCTTCCGACAGGGGCATTCCGAGAAGCTGCTGCGGGTCCCGGAAGATATTGGCGCTGTGGATGTCGCCGCCGTTGA
>CAYSSF010000102.1:0-11915 GCA_964433455.1 uncultured Syntrophaceae bacterium | reverse complement strand
GTTGAGTTTCTCCAGGTGATTCTCATGCGCAAAATCCTCGTCCTCCCCGTCTTTGCCCCGAAAACGGGATACGATGGACGCCAGATATTCCGTCTGCTTGCGGCTGTCGACGAAGGCGATGAATTTGTGATCCCTCTTTCTGCCGATGTAATCCATCAGTTCCGACAGGGAGGTCAAAAGATCGCCCTGGGCGGGAAGATCGGCCAAGTGGATGGTCGCCCCCTGTCTTGTCGAGGTGTCGTAACCGGCATCGATGATCCGGAAGTCCAGGCCAAAGAGATCGCGCAGATGATTCTCCGGCGCGGCGATGGTGGCGGAAGCCGTGATGAATTGCGGAAATACGCGCAGCAGTTGCAGGATGTGCCGCAGCCGGCGGATCAGGTAAGCGGCGTTGCTGCCGAAAACGCCGGTGTAATAGTGGACCTCGTCGACGATGACGAGACGGGTCTTCATCAGGAAGCACATCACGGCCTTGTCGCTGACATGAAAGAGAAGCCAGGCATAGGTGTCGCCTTGAATTCAGTTTTATTTCCGAACCAATATTTCAATATCGTGAATGATTTTAATTGCATTTTTGCTAGAACCGCCATCCTTTTCCCAATGGACATCGTCCTCAAAAATCCTAACGACTGGTCTCAAGCCGATCTTTGATGCCATGATATCCCGAATTGAATCATAAAATGCCCTCTGTTCATCTCTATATATCGGGCTGTTGTCCCCCGCGCGAATTTCGTCAGACAGCTGAATCCATCTTTTCTTATCAAAACCCAATACTATGTCCTTCGGATAGGCCCGCAGACTTGCAGCGCGGAGAGGTGTTAAGTGCTGGCGTTCGTCAAATTCAATGACGAGATCGGCTTGAGGCAGATAGAAGTCAAATGCGAGCGATAGGTTTTTCCGTCCACGAATCATAATATTTCTGTGCGACTGAATGGAATGAAGGATTTGACAGAGAGGGCCGGATATCGTGTTGCGGTTCAGCAAGTCAGGCACACAAATCTCAGAAAACCGCTTTTCTGTTTCAACTGTTCCCCACTTTGCAGCTAAAATCTGTCTCAAAGCCTCTCTTCTTGAACTTTTCACTGGATTTCTCCCAGTTGTATTCCTGATGGGCTTATCATAGATAGCTTCAAATCCGAGGTTCTGCAATACCCTGATACTGGCCCTTCCACCTGTCAATGTTTCTGGATGCGGTAATAACCCCGTAGCTTCTTTAAAAGCCAATCTCAAAATGAATTTTGCGGGTAATCTTTTTCCTTTGTGCAAGAGAAAGGCACTTTTTGCAGGAGCATGTTTGAAATTTTCCGACAAATAACAATCAATCGCCTGCGATACATGTTTTTTACCAATGATTCTTTCATCAAAGTCCATTTTTATCTCCTATGCTTTTATGTTCCTATGAGTGGAACAGTGAAGTTCTCAACAGGTCCCAATGCCGTTCTGAGCAGGATGGATTGCAAAGGTTTTCTTGGATGTTTGCCTTCCCTGTTGGCATAATGAATTCCTGAAGAATAGATTCTTGCAGAAGGCACCCATCGTTTGATGCCTGACCAGCCTGGTTGCCAGATATTCGGAGAATCCGTGTAATGGGGATGCTGTAAAACGACATACGGTTTAAATCGGTCTGATAAGGCTTGCATTTCCGAGATGGTTTTATCCTTGTATGATCCCTTTGAAATGGACGCTCTGCTTCTTGGGCTGAATAAATTCAAATCATGGCAACCTAGAATTAAAAAGGGCAACCCGTTAATTTCCTGAAAGTGTGTCTTCAAATCTGGGCAATAGATCAGGGAATTCTCTTGTTCTTTTGTTGGATAAGATTTACCCGTCCAGTAAATGACCTTTTGCCGATTAGTATTATAAGTGCAAACCAACTCTGCCTGTATTCTAAAATTGTTTATATCAAAAACATCAATTCCAAGCGTTACAAAGTCGGTCTTTGTCTTGAGCAATGTTTTTAACGGACGATCATCCATCAGTTGTGAAACCAGCTTTTCAGCATTCTCTGTGATTGCTGAAAAATGTTCATAAGTGGACGAACGACCGGTTTCATATTTTCTCAAATCCTGATAATCGTAAAGAAAACCTCCAGGCGTCTGGAGGACTGAAAGATGGCGATTAAAACCATGGCAGGCAGTTAGAAGGGCGTGGCGACAGTATTCCATACGGGAAAAACGATTGTTTGACAGTTGTCCCTGTGTGGTAATTCTTCCAATGCAGAGATGGAGTTGATGCATTGTTACTCCTTTTTCAATGGTTGTTACATTGTGTTATGAAAATCCGGAAATGGTTATTCGCCCACTTAGATAACCACTGGTTCAAGCATCCATTGACTGTATTTGCTGATGGAATCCAGTATTTCTTCAGGTTTCGAATAATTAATGGAAATATCCCGGTTTTTTTTGGTATGCCGGTTGAGAAAGTCCATTCCCCTTCCAATATTAAAGGCCATTTGATCCGTAATGATGAATCGATCATGAGGCAATGCAGGAATTGGTTTCCCTGATTCTTCCCGATGGTAAAATCTGATTTCAATCTTCATATTTGACCATTTCTCACTTTTTAAAAGTGCGAGCCTTTCCTTCATATGTTCATCTGTATATCCATTAGGCTTTTCGCAATGAATGATAATTCTCTCAAAACGGTTGGGTTCGATGAGATTATTTTTCAGCCATGTGAATAATTTTGAAAAGGTATATTCAAAATTGTCGTTGAATTTGCTACCGAATATACGATCGCATATTTCTATCCGTGTTGTATAGATGAATGCTTTTTTGAAAACTTCATCCAGGAACGTGTCCTGATCCAATTCGCCGTCCTGCAATATTCTCCCATTGCCGGCTAGACTGGACCGCTTCGATGCAAAGCTTGATTGTGAATAACTAGAAAGAGATCCAGCCTCGACTTTCCATCTTATTTGGGGAATTTCATTTTCTCCAACAAGCAGAAAATCCAGCAAGGCATCGTCAGCCTGATCATTTACACTCGATATGTTGATGTTTTCAATAGCATAGTCAGGGATAAGGCTGCAAATGAAGTGTCTTCGCTTTTTTAGTTCACCCAGTAATGTCATGATCTTCTTTTTTGCGTCACTGAAAGGCATTTCATTGACATGCCCGAAGACTTTCTTCTGCATCCGATTGTCTTCAAATTCGGCGATAAAACAATTCTGCATGAATCCATGCAGAATACCGATAAGGGTTTGCATAGCGTAACGACCGCCACTATTGGCATCGCTAATCACATCGGGACTCATATAGACGTAGAAAACCATCTCATTCACCAAACATCTCTTTGAAAGATTCTTCAAAGAAACCGTTCGGCCAGGGATCGATAAATTCGCCCTGGTCATTGAGACGCAGCTCTTTGACAGTGTTGCCATCAGATGTATTATCAAAATAGAGAACCCCGACATGTTCCTTTTTCAATTCGCCTTTTCTGACGAGCTTCTGCAGTCGCAGAACGAGATTTTCACTGTGGGTTTCGATGATGAACTGGTTACCCTTTATATCGGCATCATCGCTTCTCACGTCTTCCGATACATAGCTTTTGTCGATACACTCGGCAAAGAAACTGCCCAATTCTCCCTGGAGCCGGGGATGCAGATGGATCTCTGGTTGCTCGATGCAAATTATCTTGTACCCGGGGTATATATATTCGGGTGAGACGCCTTGAACAATGATTGGAAGGAGTTGACTTATTCCGAAACCGACATCCGTCGGGCTTACTTCTGTTCCTGTTTTTTTGTCGATAAGCGTCAGGGTGAACAAGTTGCGTTTAAAGCCATCTATTCTGATTTCGTAGTCAATATCGAGCTTTTCAAGCCAGTTATTGACTTTATCGACGACTTCCTGATTTTTTAGCAAAATATCAGGCATGAATTCCCCCGATTTTCCAACATCCCTTCCGACATAGCCAGAGAACGAATATGCCCTGCGTGGAAATTCACGGAGAGGTCCTATATAAACAACCTTATTGAGATACTGAGAAAGGAGATTTGTAACCGATAAAATAAAGTCAATCGGTACAATTTCGGTATACTGAAATTGGCGGTTAAAAGAAATTCCATAATCATCAAGGCCCATCGTCCTTGTATAACGCCAGCTGGCCAATATTGAAGGAAAGCACTTCGATAAACGGATGATTCTGTCAGTCGGTGGCATTCCAATATCAGAAAAACTTACAAAAGAATTCTTACAAAATGATTTATCAATTTTTTCCAAGTATTTTAATATTTTTATTTTTTTCTTATTGTCGTCTTCGATAAACACCGGCATGGTTTCCAGCGCGTGCAAATCTTCGGAAAAATCCCAGCTATGATCATTTTCGCCACGGTCAGGATTACTGTCACCATAATATTGGGCATAATGATCCCAATTGGCTTTGATGAATTCAGAATTAAAGTTAATCGATTCTAGAAAGAGCATGGATTTATCAACAAGATCAGGTTGACGATTCTTACCCAAACTCTTCAGGACCTTGCGTCTTAATTTAGAATCAAGAAGAACGCTGCGATAAACCAGTAACGGCTCCGGATTCAGCTGGTAAAACAGCCGCAATGTTTTCACAATAACGTCTCCGGCCTTATCCTTCATAAAGGTGAATTCCATCGTCATCACCTCTTCTTGAGGCGGTGGCTGTGAATTATTGCAGGCTTCGTTTACGTCAGGATCCCACAGAAAATTGAACGAAAACAAGATTTTTAACTCTCTTGTTTCGTCATGCTTGTGGATGAACTCAGAGTACCCGCCAAGATCTACCTGCGTGCCTCTCGATATTAATGCAGCTTCATTATTAGGCGCTTCTTCCAATGTCTGTTTAAATAGAAGCAACGACTGGAGAAAGGAGCTTTTTCCAGAGCTGTTCGGCCCGTATAGCAATGTTATGGGTTTAAGTGGGATGCGCTGCATCTTGCCGAAGGCTTTAAAATTTTCGATGCCGATTTCTGTAAACATGTTGCTTCTCCTGATTCCGATCAATTTGAGTAACGTAATTCTTAGAGCATCCTGATGCCCGGCTTCCTCAGCGTGGCTGGATCTGTTTTTCCCGCTGCGCCTGCTCTTTTGCCTTGGTCTCCGCCCGGACCTGCTCATCGGCCGTTCGGGCGGCGCGGCCCTCGGGTGTATCCGTGTAAAGTTTGACGCTGATGTCCTTTTCTTCGAAGCGCCACATGCTGCCGGTCAGCGGATCGACGATCACCATGCCGAGGACTCCCCCGAAAAGCAGGTTGCCGATGTACCAGGGGTTCCGCTCTGGCACGATAGAAATTTTCTCAGTCATGTGTCCTTTTGAAAGAGCGTCGTGTCGTAATGCTTTTCTGAAAATATCCGTCGCCTCTTTCCAGAGTGGCGGTGTGCGGGGTCTTGGCCTTGACGATACTTTTTCCGGCGGCGACGTCGGTGATCTCACACTCCGCGCCGTCCGGCTGCGTCAGGATGGGAAGGGTTTGCGGCCCGTGGGACATGATCGTGGTGCAACCGGTCAGAAAGAACATACAACAAAGCGTGGTTCCCGTAACGATGATCCTGGTCATGTGCTGCCTCCTCGATGCGTTGATTTTGAAGAGGGGATAGAGCAGCAACCATGCCAAAGAGGTATGTCGGTCTTTAATATCCTGAAAATACTTGATTATGATTGAAGGATGCTTGTGCTGCCGCAAATGCTTTCGTAAACTATATCACGAATAAAGTAACAATAATTACGTTTTCATGCTGCACGTCACCTTGCCGCCTCTTTGCAAGGGCAGAAAGTCCAGCCAACGAATTCCATTTCAGGCCGCTTGATAATAGATGATTGAGACCTCAGAATGTAATTCCTCAAGGCGGTCGAGGAGCCTTTCGATTTCACCGACGACGTGGCTTTTCATGTAAGCCTCGCCGCAATCGGCGCAGATCTCCGCCGGCACATTTCTGATGACGACGACTTTTTCAACGATGAGAAACGGTAACGTTGTGATCCCGTCCTCCATGCCGCCGCCGCATAAGGGGCACTGCTTGACCTTATTTTTTTCTTCTTTTCCAGTCATTTTCCCACCTCTTGATGTCCGGTCTGTGTAGACGGTAATGATCACGATCCTGTCAAAAGTTTCATCAATGGCCGCAACCACATGGATCGGATCAGTCTCGATAAATCCGAGCAGCAAACAATCCGGCAAAGGTCGCCCGTGTTCCGGATAATCCTCGATCAGGATTGCATTTTTCAGGGCTTGTTCCACCGGATCTTTCCAGAGCTTTTCAAGTCGCAGTTTTTTCACCGCATGGAGAGACCATAATATCTTTTCATTGACACCGGCGATGTGTTCGGATGCCTTTGCTCGGATATAAGTCAGTTTCCTCACATGATTCACGTTTTATTCCCTCTGTGCTGAGAATGCAAGCATGCCCACGATTCCCGCATGATCGTTAACTTGATGAAGAGCATAACCTTAACCTTTTAGAATATCAACAGGCATCTTCCCACCTACAGTCCGAACTTTTCCTTGACCCGCTTGCGGAAGGTGTGGGGTTTGACGCCGAGGAGACGGGCCGCGGCCTCCCGGTTGCCGTCCTTTCTCCGAGACTATCGACAAGGCGTCGTCCAATTCTCAAGCCTGAGGCCGTCGATGCGGCTGAAGTGATCGGTATTGTTGGTCGCCAGGGTCAGATTGTAGGCAAGTGCGGTCGCGGCGATGGCCAGATCGAAGTCATCCAGGCGGTTTCCGCCCGATTCGAGGGCCGCCTTGATCATGCCGAACGTTTCGGCGACGGCGGCATTGATGGGCGTCATTTCGATGGACTGGCCCAGAGCCTTGACCCTGGCCGCATTGGCTGTGACCCGTTGCGATTTGTAAGCGCCGTAATAAAGCTCCATGTACGTGACGACGCTGATTTTCATGGGATCATACAAATGCCGTTTCAGCTGTTCCGTCACCGCCGGATCCCCTTTCAGGATATAGATCACCGTATCCGTATCGAGCAGATACATCAGAAAACCTCCCGCGCCGGGGCCGTGTTTTTGCGCGCCTGTTTCAAATCGGCGACAATCTCCTCCGCTGTCCTGCCATCCTCCCAGGCGCCGGAGAGCTCGAGCAGGGCTTGGGCGGGCATCTTTGCGGCCTGCACCTGCTGCTTTTTCAACAGATATTCCTTCGTCATGAAAAGAATCTGCTGACTGACGGACCTGCTTTCTGAACCGGCCAGCGCCTTGATCTGGGCGTAAAAATCATCATTCATGCCTTTGATTTGAAGATTGGCCATGGCACTTCCTCCTGTTGTTTACTTTTCATGAATATATATCCCCGATTCATGAAAATGCAAGCGAAAATCCGGGTGCCGGAAACCGGAATAAGAAAAGCATACAAAAAAGCGTGGTTCCCGAAACGATGATCCTGGTCAGGTGCTGCCTCCTCGATGCGTGGATTTTGAAGAAGGGATAGAGCAGCAACTATGCCAAAGAGGGATGTCGGTTTTTAATGCCCTAGAAATACTTGATTATGAATGAAAAATGCTCACACCGTCGCACATGATTTCGTAGAATATATCACGAATTACGTAATATTCGTTACGTTTCCGTAAAGGAGAACTGTGGATTGAGCTCTATCCCCATTACCTCCAGGGTGGCGGAATAAATCCGCGATAACTCCTCCTCGCTCAGAAGGGTGAGGGGACCCGTGACCAGGCGCTGGTTGTCGATGGCGCGGATCTGATCGATCAGAAGGTCGGAATCCCGTTCCAGGCGGTCCCGGCCGCTGAGGCGCAGGCGCAGGGGCGCGGCGTCTTCGATCAAGCGGGTTGTCAGGGGAATGACCAAGGTTGAGGGATGGCCGGCGTCGAGCAGGGCCTGGTTCTGGATGATCAGCACCGGTCTCGTTTTTCCCGGTTCTGTGCCGCGCCGTGGATTGAGATCGGCCAGCCAGACGGCGCCATGTTCAAGTTTCCGGGTCATGTTCGATCTCCTCGAATTCCCGATTGACCGCCATGCTTTCTTCCCTTACACGGGCGCTGACCTCCATCAGCCTGATCCGCTGCCTACGGCTGCGGGTCTCCCGGTTCATCGATACAACCGCCCGGCGCAGATACTCGGCCCGGGGAATCTGCAATTCTGCCGCCTGACTGTCCACCTCACGGAGGAGGTCATCGGGAAGACGGATGGAAATGGTATTCATTTGTGAATCCCCTTTTGTATTCTTGATATGAATACTAACCTGATGCAGTGCCGTTGTCAACAGGAATTACAATCCAAACTTCTCTATGGTCCGTTTGCGGAAGGTGTGGGGTTTGATGCCGAGAAGGCGGGCCGCAGCCCCCCGGTTGCCGTCCTTGCGCCGGATCGCCTCTTCGTAACATGCCTTTTCCAGGTCTTCGATGCAGGCGTCCAGGTTCAGACCTTCAGGCTGAGATTGGCCATGGCGCTTCCTGCATGTCACCTTGTCTGCTCTTTGCATGGGCAAAAAGTCCAACCGGCGTATTTCTCTTCAAGCCGCTCTTACCCTGACACGGGGTTCGATCGTTGGCCATATCGTCCGACGAGCGATCCGCATGTCGTAATCTGCTTGCAGATTCAACCAGATATCTGGTGACACACTGAAATATTTACCGAGGCGCAGGGCCGTATCTGCTGTAATCGAACGTTTACCGTTGATGATCTCACTGATACGCCCGGGAGGCACATCGATGTCACGGGAGAGTTGATTGGCGCTCAGGCCGAGCGGTTTCATAAATTCTTCATAGAGGATCTCTCCCGGTGGAATAGGATCCAACAATTCATTTTCTTCCATTTTTCAGTTACTCCTAATGATAATCAACAATTTCAATATCATATGCATCACCGGACTCCCACCTGAAACATATTCGCCATTGATCATTGATGCGGATGCTGTGCTGACCCATCCGGTCCCCCTTAAGCGCCTCCAACTGGTTTCCCGGAGGCTGCGTCAACTCCTGAAGATGCCGGGCGCGATTCAAAAAGAGGAGTTTCCGTCGCGCCTGACGTTCAATGGATTGGAACCGGGAAATCCATCGGTCGTCAAAAAGCATTTCTGTATCTTTGCATCGGAATGTTTTAATCACGGGGCTATGGTATTACGCATTGCGTAACATGTAAAGCAGATTTATTATCATGCAGGACCTGATTTACATCCCAAATCTCTCCTTCACCCGTTTGCGGAAGGTGTGGGGTTTGATGCCGAGAAGGCGGGCCGCAGCCTCCCGGTTGCCGTCCTTGCGCCGGATCGCCTCTTCGTAACATGCCTTTTCCAGGTCTTCGAGGCGGGCGTCCAGATCCAGACCCTCGGGAGGGATAGAGATGATTCCACCGGATGCACCGGAGGCAAATGGCTGTTCCGAACGGTGCGGGCCGCCGTTTGCCATTGAAAGAGCGACAGGGGACATGACGATCTCCGGCGGCAGGTCGGTATCCCTGATAACATTGCCGCGAGAGAGGACGAAGGCGCGCTCGATAGCGTTTTCCAACTCGCGGACGTTCCCCGGCCAGGGATATTCGAGGACGCGCCGCATCGCCTCCCGGTTGAACTGCTTCTTCTGGCGGTAGCGGCGGTTGTGCCGGTCGAGAAAATACTCCACGAGGAGCGGGATGTCCTCGCGTCGCTCGCGCAGGGCGGGTACGGGGATGTCGATCACCCGGAGGCGGTAGTAGAGATCCTCCCGGAATTTTCCCTCGGCGATCCGTTCGGTCAGGTTCCGGTTCGTGGCGGCGATGACCCGGACGTCGGCCGGAATTATTTTATCTCCGCCCACCCGCGTGATGGCCTTGTCCTGCAGGACGCGCAGGATCTTCGCCTGGGCGGGCAGGGGCATATCCCCGATCTCGTCCAGGAAGATCGTACCCCGATCGGCGAGCTCGAATTTTCCCTTCTTTTGCCGGTCGGCCCCGGTGAAGGCCCCCTTCTCGTGGCCGAACAGCTCGCTCTCCACGAGGGTCTCCGGGATGGCCGCGCAGTTGACGGTGATCATGGGTTCCGTCTTGCGGGTGCTGTTGAAATGGATCGCCCGGGCGACGAGTTCCTTGCCCGTTCCCGTTTCGCCCTGGATCAGAACGGCCGAGTCGTACAGGGCGGCGGCCCGCACGGTCTCCATGACCTTCGTCAGGACCGGGCTCCGACCGATCATCTGGAGACCCGAGAATTCCCGGACCAGTTCCTCCCGCTCGGCCTCCAGTTTTTCCTTGCGGAGGTAGGTCGCGGCGATTTCCAGTGTTTCCGGCGACGGCAGCGTGATCCGGGGAAAGGACTTCAGGGAGAGACGGATCTCGGAGACAGCCTTCTGGCCGGGTCTCAGGAAGCGTGGAGGCGTGATCTTGAGGAGCGTGGCGGGCACCAGACCCGACTGGGCCAGCAGAAACCAGACGGTCTGCATCTGCGGCGTTCCGGAGGCCGTGGCGATGGAACATACCGGCTTTTGATCCCGATATTCCTCCAGGATCTCTCGGCAGAGCCCGCTCATGCGAAGGAAAAGGGCTTCGTAATCGGTTGGATCAGGGATGTCGATGTTGTGGATCCGCGTACGGCAATTCCCGGCCCGTGCGGCGATCTCCTGCTGGAGCTGCTGTGCGTTGGGCAGGGTGTTCTGCGTCGTGAAGATATGGACGGCGGCGAAGGAGCGTTCCGCGAGCAGCGTAAGGACCGGCCCGTCGGTAAAGACGCCCTTGACGACTTCGGGATTGAACGGGTCCCGATTTCCGGCGAATGTCAGCAGAATGTCCATAGCCATCCCTGATTGATATTACCACGGATCGATAAAATCGTGACCTGCCCGCTTGGCCCCTCCGGCGGGGACCGATTTCAGCCCTTGCATGATCCACTTTCGTGTATCCGCCGGATCGATGACCGCATCGATTTCAAGGTAAGCGGCCATGTTGATCGCCTTCCCCCGTTCAACCAACTGGGCCAACAGGCTGTCATAAAGGGCTTCACGCTGCTGTGGGTTTTCAAGGGCTTCAAGCTCTTTTTTGAAACCTGCCTTGACCGCCCCTTCCAGCCCCATCGCGCCGAATTCTCCGGTCGGCCAGGAGGCGGTGAAGAAGGATTCATGGAAGCCGCCCCTGGCCATCGCCATCGCTCCGAGACCGTATCCCCTGCGCAGAATAACGGTGAAATAGGGCACCGATATATGGGTGCCGACCACAAACATCCGGCAGACATGGCGAACCTGGGCGCGTTTCTCGATCTCCGGTCCCACCATGAATCCCGGCGTATCGCAGAGGGAGAGGATCGGGAGACCGTGGGCGTTGCAAAGCTGCATGAACCGGGCGGCCTTGTCCGCGCCTTCCGCCTCGATCGCCCCGGCCATGTGCATGCAGTTGTTGGCGATCAGGCCGAAAGGACTCCCCTCGATCCGGATCAATCCGGTGATGATTCCCGGGCCGAATACGGGCCGCAACTCGAGAAATGAATCCTTGTCGGCCAGCGCCTTGATTACGGCCCGCACATCATAGACGCGCCGCCGGCCCTCTGGGATCAAACCACGCAGAACACGCTGGTCGGCTGCCTCCCATATCGAGGTCGTTCCCTGGAAATAGGAGAGGTATTGCCTGGCCACGGCCACCGCCTCCGGATCATCGGCCGCGGCGATGTCGACCACGCCATTTCGGGTCTGCACATCCATCGGGCCGACCTCTTCCGGTCGGAAAATGCCGAATCCGCCGCCTTCAATCATCACCGGACCGCCCATGCCGATGTTGGAATTTTCGGTTGCAATAATCACGTCACAGCAGCCAAGCAGGGCGGCATTGCCTGCAAAGCAGGGTCCCGATACGATGCCGATGAGCGGGACCCGGCCGCTCAGGCTGGCGAACGAGCCGAAGGTGGACAGATCCAGACCCGCTACCATCACCCCGGCGGCATCGATGTCGCCCGGCCTTCCGCCGCCGCCTTCCGCAAAGAGAACCAGGGGCAGACGTTGCCCGTGGGCCAGCTTCAG
>CAYSSF010000101.1:0-14319 GCA_964433455.1 uncultured Syntrophaceae bacterium | reverse complement strand
CCTTCATAAGCTTTCCGAAATCATTCAGTTCGCCAATCCCTACGACATCCACAGCAACCCCGCCACCGAAGAGGACATCCGTTGACACCTCCTTGATCACAAATTCATCCCGATAGGAGATATCAAGGATATCGTTTGCGGTCAGACGGTAATCCTTGCCGTTCTTCTCCAAAAGAAGCGAATAGAAGCGGGGTTTCCGATCGAGGACGATAAAGGAGAAGATATTTTGAACGCGCTCCCATCTTTGCGCGATCGCCTTTGTTTTTCCCGGATAGAGAAAACCTGCCGCCAAGCCGGTGGCCATGGAGAGCAGGAGGATCATAAAAACGATCCGTCCCCCCCTCCATTTTTTTCTTTTCCTTTCAGATCTTGAAGTGATCCCCGATTTATATTCCATGAATTCTGTTCCAACCTCTCAACCACGGCGGCCAACCTATCTTCTGTCCCCAAGATGCCGTCATCCCCGGGGATGATACTTCCGATGAATCTCCTTGAGACGTTCTCGGGTCACATGCGTGTAAACCTGGGTCGTGGAGATATCCGCATGACCCAGCATGATCTGCACGGACCGCAGATCAGCTCCCCCCTCCAGCAGGTGTGAGGCAAAGGAATGGCGGAAGGTGTGGGGATGAATTGCCTTGTCCAGACCTGCCTTTGCAGCATACTTCTTCACGATCTTCCAAAATCCCTGTCGGGTCAACCCTTTTCCGGATCGATTCAGAAACAGCAGGTGGTTCTCCCGCCCTTTCAAAAGAAGAGGCCTGGCACCTTCCTGGTATCGTTTTACCCGCTCATATGCGGTCTGACCCACGGGGACAATCCGTTCCTTCTCCCCCTTCCCCATCGCCACCAGATATCCCACCTGCCAATTGATGCTGTTTACGGTAAGACCGATCAGTTCCGATACACGGATTCCCGTCGCGTACATGAGCTCGAGCATGGCGGAATCCCGGATGTCCGCCGGCGTCCCGGCGCCGGGTTGCGCCAACAGCAGGGCCATCTCATCACGACTGAGAACGTCGGGAAGTCGGGTCCAAACCTTGGCCAGGACAATGTGGGCCACGGGGGTATGGTCCACCTTTTTTTCCCGGAGAAGATATCGATAAAACCCCCGGATGGCCGCCAGCGCACGATTCACCGAATTGGCCGCCAAGCCTTCACCATGCAGGGATGCCAGATAGGCAATCACATCTTCTGTCCCGATCTCGCTGATTTCAAGGAGGCCCCGTTCTTCGGCGAACCCCGCATATCGGATCAGATCCCGGCTGTACCCGTCGATCGTGTTGCGGGAAGCCCCTTTTTCGACCGCTATGAAATTCAGATACTCATCGATCAGATGATGCATGTTTTTTTCTAACGTAAATGGCGGAGAGAAGCAAATTAAATATAAAACCTGTTGACATGGAAGGCGGTTCTCTGTATCTTCCCGCTCACAAGGGAACTTTTGGACGTAACAAGATATCATATCAGGAGCATATATGAGCATGGATTTATCGGCCCATCTTCACGAATTGGATAACCTGATCGCCCGGGAGAAGGCCAAAGGCGGCGCCCTCATCCCGGTGCTGCACCTGGCCCAGGAACTCTACGGTTTTCTCCCCAGGGAACTGCAGGATTACATTGCCAATGGACTGGGTGTCCCTCAGAGCACCGTCTACGGGGTGGTCACCTTTTACGCCTTCTTCACCACAAAACCCCGCGGACGCCACCGGATCGGCCTCTGTTTGGGTACGGCCTGCTATGTGCGGGGCAACGCCAAAAATCTGGAGCGTCTGAGCAAAGAACTGGGAGTCAACGCCGGCGAGAGCACACCCGATTTTCGCTACAGCCTCGAAGTCTGCCGCTGCATCGGTCTTTGCAGCAAGGCCCCGGCCATTATGATCGACAAATCCGTCCATTCCAAGGTTCAGCCGGACCAGGTGGCGGAAATTCTTTCCCGGTACGAGTAATGTGGAAGGTTATCGGGCTGAGAACGGAGAGGTAAGAACATGACACTGGAAGAACTTGAACACATCCGTACCGACGCAAAGAAGGAGTTAGCGGCGCGCGGCGTGGAGATCTCGCCCGATAGCGAACTGAAGCCTCCCCGCCCCGGCGAAGTCAGGGTGGTCTTAAGAAACTGCGGTCTGATCGACCCGGAACGCATCGAAGATTACATCGCCAAAGAGGGCTACTTTGCCCTCTACAAGGTGCTCGGCATGACCCCGGAACAGGTCATTGACGAGGCCAAACGCTCCGGCCTGCGGGGTCGTGGCGGTGCAGGCTTTCCCCCCCGCCAGAAAGGGGTCTTCGCCCGCCAGGCGGTGACCTCTCGCCCCGCCCCAGCCGACGGCACCCCTCCCGCCTACCTGATCTGCAACGGAGATGAGGGCGATCCGGGGGCTTTCATGGACCGCGCCGTCCTGGAAGGGGATCCGCACTCCGTCCTCGAGGGGATGGCCATCGCCGCCTACGCGATGGGCGCAACACAGGGCTATATTTATGTCCGCGCCGAATACCCCGTGGCCGTGGAGCACCTTCAAACGGCCATACCGCAGGCGCGCCGGCTGGGTCTCTTGGGCAAGAACATCTTCGGCAAGGGCTTTGATTTTGACGTCGACATCCGCATCGGCGCGGGGGCCTTTGTCTGCGGTGAAGAGACCGCCCTGATCGACAGCATTGAGGGCCGGCGCGGTGAGCCGCGTCCCCGCCCCCCCTTCCCGGCGGTATCGGGTCTGTGGGGAAAGCCCACCTCTGTAAACAATGTGGAAACCCTCGCCAATGTCCCGCAAATCTTTCTGAACGGCGCCGATTGGTTCGCCGGCATGGGCACGGAGAAGAGCAAGGGGACCAAGACCTTTGCGATCGCCGGCAAGGTCAGGAATGCCGGACTCATCGAAGTGCCGATGGGGATCACGATGCGCGAGATCATCTATGAGATCGGCGGCGGCATCCTCAACAAAAAGCAGTTCAAGGCCGCACAGACCGGCGGGCCGCTGGGGGGTTGTCTGCCGGCGAAATACCTGGATACGCCCATTGACTTTGAAAGTCTGGCGGCGGCCGGCTCCCTGATGGGCTCCGGCGGACTGATCGTTCTGGATGAAAACGACTGCATGGTGGACGTGGCCCGCTTCTTTATGGACTTTACCCAGGACGAATCCTGCGGTAAATGCCCCCCCTGCTGCCTGGGGACAAAGCGACTTCTGGAAATCCTGACAAGGATGACGCAGGCCGAAGGCAAGCCGGAGGACCTGCAAACCCTGGAGTACCTGACACAGAACATCTCCACGGCCTCCCTGTGCGCTTTGGGACAGGGGAGCGTAAATCCGGTCGTCACCACGATGCGCCATTTCCGGGATGAATACGAGGCCCATGTGAACGAAAAGTTTTGCCCCTCCGGCGTCTGCAAAGGGATGTTCCATTACGAGATCCTTGCCGACGTCTGCAACGGCTGCGGCGCATGCCGCAAGAAATGCCCGGAGAACGTCATCAAGGGCGATAAGAAAGTGGTGCATGAGATTGACCTGCCCAACTGCATCGTCTGCGGCGATTGCTACAATGCCTGCAAGTTCGACGCGATCGCCATCCGCCCCGGCCCCACGGAGAAGTCGCGGTTGCCGGAGCGCAGATAGAGTCCTATAGACACCAATTACGGAGAGATACATGGCAACGATCACCATCAATGGAAAGTCGATAGAGGCGCCCGGCGGCACCATTCTTGACGTCTCAAAGGCGAATGGCATCCGCATCCCAACCCTTTGCCACCATCCGGCGCTGGCGCCACAAGGGGCTTGCCGCCTCTGCCTGGTAGAGGTCAAAGGATCGCGGGTTTTGCAGCCCGCCTGCACCTTTCCCGTCACCGAAGGGATGGAGGTGCAGACCGACTCACCCAAGGTCCGCGCGGCCCGAAAATTCGTACTGGAGCTGCTCCTCTCCGACCATCCCAAGGACTGCATGACCTGCGAGATGTGCGGCAACTGTGAACTGCAGGATCTGATGTACGAGTACGGCGTCAAGGAGACCCCGTTTGTGGGCGAACAGCACGCGTATCCCCTTGACGACCGCGACCCCTTCATCATCCGGGATATGGAGAAGTGCATCCGCTGTCGCCGCTGCATCCGCGCCTGTGATGAGATCCAGGCAATCAACGCGATCACGATGATCAACCGCGGCTTTCGCTCCAAGGTAGCCACCTCTTTTGACACCCGCCTGCAGGAGAGCAACTGCGTCTTTTGCGGACAGTGCATCTCCGTTTGTCCGACGGGTGCATTGACGGAGAAGGATAGCCATGGCCAGGGTCGCGTCTGGCAAACCACGAAAGTCACGACCACGTGTCCCTATTGTGGCGTCGGCTGCAACTTTGACTTGAACGTCCGCGACGGCAAGGTGATCAAGGTCACTTCCAACTGGAACAATCCGGTCAACAAAGGCGTTTTATGCGTCAAAGGCAGATTCGGATGGCAGTTTCTGGACAGTCCCGACCGACTGACAAAGCCACTGATGAAGTCTTCCCTCTGGAAAGAACGGAAAGGCACGGAAGGCGCCCCATCCAGGTACGAAGGGTTCGTGGAGGCTGACTGGGAAACGGCGCTCGATGCGGTTGCCGCCGGCCTCGCCGCCGCCAAGTCGGAGGCCGGACCGGACGCCGTGGCGATTCTCGCCTCGGCCAAATGCACCAACGAGGAGAACTACCTGATCCAGAAACTGGCCCGCAGGGAGGTCGGCACGAACAACGTCGATCACTGCGCACGCCTCTGACACGCCCCAACCGTGTCCGGTCTGGGCACATCATTCGGCAGCGGGGCCATGACCAACAGCATCGAGGATCTGGCCAAAGCAAAGGCATTTCTGATCATCGGGTCCAATACCACGGAGCAGCATCCTATTATCGGAGCGGGCGTCAAGCGCGCGGTGCGCAAAGGGGCCAAGTTGATTGTGGCCGACCCCCGGCGCATCGAGTTGGCGAGAATGGCCTCCCTGCACCTCATGCAACGGCCCGGTTCGGATATCGCCCTCATCAACGGCCTCTGCCACGTGATCATCAACGAAGAACTTTACGATAAGGTGTTCGTGGCCGAGCGCACCGAGGGCTTCGAGGAGATGAGGACCGCCGTAGAGAAATACAACCCGGCCTATGTAGCGGAGATCACGGGCATCTCAGCGGCAGACATTGAGAAGGCGGCCCGTCTCTACGCCACATCCCGGCCGGCGGCCATTCTCTACTCGATGGGCATCACGCAGCACGCCTGCGGCAATGATACCGTAATGGCGATCGCCAATCTGGCCATGCTCTGCGGCAACCTGGGTGTGGAGGGCGGCGGCGTGAACCCGCTGCGCGGCCAGAACAACGTCCAGGGCTCCTGCGACATGGGGGCGCTGCCCGACGTCTTTCCCGGCTACCAGAAGGTTACCGATCCAATCGCGCGGGGCAAGGTGGAGAAGGCCTGGGGAAAGCCGCTCTCCGACCGACCGGGGCTGACCGTCGTGGAGATGATGAACGCAGCGCACGCGGGCAAACTCAAGGCGATGTACATCATGGGCGAGAACCCGCTGGTGACCGACCCGGACCTCCAACACGTGGGAGATGCGCTGAAAAGACTCGATTTTCTGGTAATACAGGACATCTTCTTTACGGAAACCGCCGCATTGGCCGATGTGATCCTTCCCGGTGCGGCCTTCGCGGAAAAGGACGGCACCTTCACGAACACGGAGCGTCGCGTCCAACTGGTGCGCAAGTCGGTGGAACCGCCGGGAGAGGCAAAACAGGATTGGAAGATCATCTCGGCCATTGCCGGGAGGCTGGCCGGGGACGAGGCGCCATGGAAATACGACTCCCCCGCCGACATCATGGCCGAGGCGGCGGCGATCACCCCCCAGTATGCCGGCATCAGTCACGAGCGGCTTGAAAGCGGCGGCATCCAGTGGCCCTGCCCGTCACCGGACCATCCCGGGACGAAGATTTTGCACGTGGATAAATTCAGTCGCGGGTTGGGTAAATTTATGGCGGTGGAAAGCATTCCGCCCGCCGAACCGACCGACGCCGAGTATCCCTTGACCCTGACCACGGGGCGGCGTTTGCAACACTACCATTCGGGCTCCATGACCCATCGGGTGGCGGGCCTCAACACCCTGCTGCCCGAGGAACGGATGGAAATCCATCCCGCCGACGCGGAGTCCCTGGGATTGGCTGACGGAGACATGGCATCGATCGCATCACGGCGCGGGCAGGTGAAGGCGCGGGTGAGGCTGACGGATCGCATCAGACCGGGGGTGGTCTTCATGACCTTTCACTTCCCGGAGACTGCGGTAAACCTGCTGACCTGCGCGGCACTGGACCCGGTGGCCAAGATCCCGGAGTACAAAGCGGCCGCCGTCCGGGTGACCCGGATTGGGTCATGAGCAGCCGCCGGTGACCGACAGGGTGATCAAGTGCATGGTCATCTTGCCACCACCTTTTTTGACGGGAAAAGAGACTCCGGAAGAAGCAGCTTCCGACCTACATGAAGCTGGTCGGGATGTTTCAGGCGATTCAGATCCATGAGGACGCGAATCGTCGTTCCATATCGTGTTGCAATGGCACCCAGCGTATCGCCCCTTTTCACCCGGTATGCCGCCGCAGCCGCACGGGATTTCGAGACGGGATCGCGTTTCCCGGATACAACGGGTTTCGCCTTTGCCTTCGCTTTCTCCTTTTCCTTCCCCTCTTCCCCCCAAAAAGGCGGATGTCCGGGTTTACCATCCCCCTCAAGGAGGGAAAGAGATGCGCGCGTCACCGGAAGAGCCGGTAGAAAAGCCACGACGGACCGGGCGACCCCCCCCGCAATCTGCATCTGAAAGCGGCCGCTCCGCAACAGCTTTTCCTCTCTTGCATTGGAGATATAGGCCGTTTCGATCAGGATCGACGGAATCTCAGGAAGCTTGAGCACGCGGAAGGGCGCCTCCTGAACCGCCGTAAATTTCAGATGGTTCGCCGCACCCAGTTCTCTCAGCAGAATTGTGCCGAAGGTCTTGGACTGGTTGATGGTATGGGTCTGGAACATATCCAGGATAATCGGATCGGAGGCATCGCTTCCTTCCCCGTTGGGAACCCCGCCGAGAACGTCGGCCAGGTTTTCATTGTTGGCAAGAATTCTCGCCGCCTCGCTGCTGGCCGCCCCGGTCGAGAGGCAGTAGACCGAACTGCCGCAGGCCTCGCGATTTCTGGCCGCATCCGCGTGGATGCTCACGAAGAGGTCCGCACCGTATTCTCTCGCAATCATGAGCCTTTTCTTGAAGGATACATAATAATCGTCGTCCCGGGTCAAAAAGGCGCGGTAACCTTCCTTTTGATTTAGAATATCCCGCAGTTTCAGCGCAATCGCCAACGCGACATCCTTTTCCAGAGTCCCTTTCTCCCCAACCGCCCCAGGCGCTTCACCCCCATGACCCGGATCGATCACGATGACCCGCGATTTGCGCGTGACCTTGATCCGTTCCCGTGCGTCCCTCTCCTGTTTCGCGGCATCCGGCAAGCTGATGTCGATAACAATCCGGTACGGTTTGTCCTGAAATTTTTTCAATTTGAAGACATTCGTCTGGAGGGGTCCGGGTAAGGAGATCTCTACGCGTACCCCGGAATCGGCAAGAGTGGAAAGGACAATGCCATCCACACCCGGCTTATTCAGAATGGCTATACGGGGAAGATTGGGAGGCAGGGAGGTGGCGTCCAGTTCGACGGCAACTTGCCGCTCCCTTTTTTGAACGATGAAGGAGGCATCTTCGCTTGTATCGATTACGACCCGTGTGTGGTCCGGGGCCACCCAATGCCGAATGGTCAGGATCTCGTTCAAGGCCAGGGCAGTGGAGACTCCACCGGATCCGAAGACCCAGACGGCCAGAATGACGATTAACTTTCCTGCACGGGACATGTCCATATCCTGATGATTTTTGGCGAATGTATCAGCTCCGGCGGATAAATTCAACCCCGATCACGAAAAGAGATTGACAAGGCGAGGCGTTGATGGCATGGATACCGCCGCCAAACGGCCCCGATTACAACGCAATGGAAAAAGGTTGAATATTCTCCCTGTCTGTAGTATGAACCAATGCTGTGATCGGCCGCTCCGGCGGACGTTTTTTTAGGGGGCGATTAGCTCAGTTGGATAGAGCGCTGGTCTCCGGAACCAGAGGCCGTGGGTTCAAGTCCCACATCGCCTACCAATGGCCGGGGTCTCATATAGGAATTGAGACCCGTTTTCGAAGACAAATTCATTTCAGCAGAGGGACTCTCCTTGCCCGGACAGTTTGTTCGGGCTATAGAGCCGAAAGGAGGAAACAACATTGAGGAGATACGAAACCATATTGATCGCCCATGTCGATCTGTCCGAGGATGAGCTGACCGCCCTGGTCGACCGTTACAGTGCCGTCGTAACGGGCCAGAAGGGTATTCTCGTCAAGGTCGAACGGTGGGGGAAGAGGCGTCTGGCCTACCTGATCAACAAACAGATGCGCGGATTTTACATCCTGATCGATTATGCCGGTCAGAGCGCCGTGGTCAATGAACTCGAAAGAAATCTCAAAATTGATGACAAGATTCTGAAATTCATGACCGTACTGAAGGATGGCACCGTCGATGCCGCTGCCCTGCAAAACGAGATCGAAGAAACGGCAAAAAAGACGGACAAGAAGGAGGAGACCAAGGCAACGGCCGCCGTAACGCCTCTCGCCGCTGCTCCGGATAAAAGTCCCGAATTGACGGTGACGGCAGTAGAAACGGAGCAGCCGGTTCCGGCAGAAGCGCAGACAGACATGAAAGGGGGGAATTGATCATGGCGGTGACACCTGCACCCAGAGGTCCCAGCAGGGGAGCGAGACCACAGAAAAAATTCTTCCACCGGAGGAAATTTTGCCGTTTCTGCACAGACTCGAACCTTAAAATTGAATACAAGGACCCTCAGACGCTCCGCGATTTCACAACGGAAAGAGGCAAGATTATGCCTCGCCGGATCACGGGAAACTGCGCAAAACATCAGCGGGAACTTACCGTGGCCATTAAAAGGGCGCGGACAATCGCCCTGCTCCCCTTTGTCGTTTCCGAAGGGTAAGCGAAGACGGGAAGGCCGCGGCCATCCAAGGAGAGCCGCGGCCATCCAGTTCCCGCCGGAAGGACCGTTTTCTCCTCTGAATCGTCACTCCATGATCCAAACATCACCCCTCTCCGCAAGGATATTCCCTGAACGGTCCGGCGGCTGCACCGGGCGATGGATGAAGATATCGACGAAATCTTTCTGTGATGGACACGGGACACAACGGACTCGAAATTTGAAAAGAGAAAAATATCTTGAAAAACGCATGATCCAAGGCTGCGCGATCCTCACGTTCACATTTCTCTCGGTGGCTCTGGTTCCTTTTGTCGGGCCGTTCGTGTTGATCCTGACCCCGTTGCCGTTTCTCTACTACGGCTCCCGCCTGGACCGGTCAGACGGACTGACGATCCTGGCTGTTTCATTAATGGCAGCATACGTTATCCTTGCCTTTGCAGGGCACCGCGCAAATCTTTCCGTTCTGTTCATGATCGCGTTCACCGGCGTGCTGCTCTCAGAGGTTCTGAAACGAAATTTTTCCATCGAGAAGACAATTTATTTGACATCACTGGCACTGTTCTGCTGTGGTGCGGCATTCGTTCTTTACCATTCCCTCCGGACCGGCATTTCCCCCTTGCGGATGGTTGAAACCTACGTTGCCGGGATCATTGAGGAGAATCTCAAACTCTATGCTCAGATGAATATCTCGGATGAACAGGTCCAGATGATCCGGGAAAACGCGCCACAACTCGCCCTCTTTTTCACCGGGATCTTTCCTGCCCTGGGCCTGGCGGGAATCGTCCTCATGGTATGGATCAACGTGCTTGCAGGACGAAGGATTTTTCAGGGACGTGTTGCGAACTTTCCGGACTTCGGCGATCTGACTGAATGGAAAGCCCCGGAATGGCTGGTCTGGATTGCAATCATCGCCGGATGCATGCTTTTTGTGCCGCTGGAATGGAGTGCCGTCGTCGGAATGAACCTCTTGATCGTTGTTTGTTTAATATATCTTTTCCATGGATTGGCCATTGCGGCCTTCTACTTTCGGCAAAAGCGGGTCCCGCAGATGTTCCGGTTGCTTTTTTATGGTCTGATCCTGATTCAGCAGTACATGCTCATCGTTTTAGTTGCCTTCGGTCTCTTCGACATGTGGGTCGATTTCCGAAAACGGATCCGTCGTATCAATGATGTGCATTCATAACCATCATTTGGATGACGGCAACCATTGCCGTAATACCTTAAGGAGGAACAACATGAAGGTCATTTTGAAGCAGAATGTGGAATCTCTCGGCAAAGCGGGAGATCTGGTGAAGGTGGCGGATGGTTATGCCCGGAATTTCCTGGTTCCCAAGGGGCTCGCCGCAGAAGCAAGCAGCAGGAATCTCAAGACCTTTGAGCATGAAAAGAATCGGATTCTGCTCCAGGCCGATAAGGTTCAGAAACAGGCAGAGGAAACGGCGTCCAGACTGGGTAAAGTGACCTGCACCATCGCCCGTCGGGTTGGAGAACAGGAGAAGCTCTTCGGATCTGTTGGAGCAAAGGACATCGAAGAGGCGCTCATAGCCCAAGGTGTCGAGATTGACAAGAAGAGCATCATTCTGGATGAACCGATCAAGGCGCTCGGTGAATTTCCCGTCCGGATCAAGATCAGCGCCGGTGTGATCGCCGAGATCAAGGTCGTCGTCGTAGCGGAATCCTGAACATATTTTCCGTTAGCGGTTCAACTCCTCGAGGCTTACCTCCATGAGAGACATTGATACCTCCCTGCACAAGGTGCCGCCCCAGAACCTCGATGCGGAGCAGTCCGTTCTGGGAGGGATCCTGTTGGACAATCTGGCCCTGAACACCGTTCTGGAGGTGTTGGATCAGTCCGACTTCTACAGCGATGCACACCGGAGAATCTTTGCCGCCATCATCGAGCTCTCCAACCGGAACGAACCATGCGATCTGATCACGCTAAGCAATATTATCAAGGATCAGAAGCGGATGGAACAAGTGGGAGGGACGGCCTATCTCGCCTCACTCGTAGACAATGTCGCATCGGCGGCCAATATTTCCTATTATGCTAAAATAATTAAAGAAAAAAGCATCCTGCGCCGACTCATCGGTACAGCGACCGAGATCCTCAACAAGAGCTATGACGCGGGCATGGAGGTGGATCGCATCCTCGACGAAGCGGAACATGCCATCTTCGAGATCTCCGAAAACAAGATTCGCCCCTCTTTCTACCCGATCCGGGACATCATCAAAGAGAGCTTCAAAACGATCGAGCGCCTCTATGCGAGGAAAGAGCTGATCACGGGGGTGGCAACCGGTTTCGACAAGCTGGACGACCTGACCTCGGGCCTCCAGAATTCCGACCTGATCATCATCGCCGGCCGGCCGAGCATGGGCAAGACCGCCTTTGCATTGAACATTGCGCAGTATGCCGCCCTGGAGATGGGTGTTCCTGTCGCCCTCTTTTCCCTCGAAATGGCCAGGGAACAGCTCGCGACCCGCATGCTCGCCGCGGAGGCCCGCGTGGACTCCCAGCGTCTCCGGAAAGGGTTTCTCGGGGAGACGGACTGGCCGAAACTGACCATGGCGGCCGGTCGTCTCTCGGACGCCCCGATCTACATCGACGATACGCCGGCGATCACCGTCATCGAGATGAAGGCAAAATCCCGGCGCCTCAAGGCCGAAGCGGGACTGGGGCTCATTGTCATCGACTATCTGCAGCTCATGAGGGGAAGCGCCTACAAGGATTCCCGGGAGCAGGAGATATCGGAAATCAGCCGCTCCCTGAAGGCCCTCGCAAAGGAACTCACCTTGCCGGTGATCGCGCTGTCGCAGTTGAACCGCAAGGTGGAAGATCGAACCAACCGCCGGCCGCAAATGGCCGATCTCCGTGAATCCGGGGCGATCGAACAGGACGCGGACGTGATCGCGTTCATCTATCGGGACGAGGTATACAACCGGTCGGAAGACAACCCGGAAAAGGGGATCGCCGAGATCATCATCGGCAAGCAGAGAAACGGTCCGACGGGCACTGTAAAAGTGGCCTTTCAGGAAAAATATACCCGCTTTGAGAACCTGGCCCGTGCCGATGATGGCGCCTAGACTAGGCTTCATAACGGAGTCTTGCGCTTATCCATCGGATTTCACCTTGGAGCACCTGGGTGAGTTGAAGGAGATCGTAAGCCTCTATGCGCCTGCACCGGCCATATCGTCCTGCACTGGGTATTAATGCCGCCGGTTCACTGAAGTAGATGAATTGTTAGGCGCCGCCGAACTCTGCGGATTTTGGTGATCCTTCCAGGAGGAGATCCAGCGGACTTTTCGGCGCTGTTGTCATGTCCCGCATGACATGGGTGTAAATCATGGTCGTTTCAACATTCTGGTGTCCCAGAAGTGTCTGTATTTCACGGATGTTTACGCCGTTCATGAGGAGATGCGTGGCGAAACTGTGACGCAATGTGTGAACGGACGCCTGCTTCGCAATACCCGCTTTCCTTGTGCCCTCAGTCTTCAGGAAGCGGCAGAGACACTTCAACTTGCAAATAAGCATGGGCTTGTCCACTTGTCCATCTATAACCCTGAACAGCATCTGTTTGCGCTTTGCAGCTGCTGCAAGTGCTGTTGTCATGATATAGAGTTCATGAAAAAACTAGGGCGGCCTGATCTCGTTGCTCATGCTGATTATGTTGCCGTGGTAGACACAGACTCATGCGTACAATGCGGTGCGTGTGTGGAACGGTGTGTTTTTGGCGCTCAGAACTGGGAATCGGGAGCGGTGATGTTTCATCAGGATAAATGCTATGGGTGCGGTTTGTGTATCTCGACCTGTGAATCGAATGCCATCCGGATGGTGCTCAAGGCTGGCCAATAAGATAAAACCTATTTGGAAATAAAGAAAGGATATATAAAACCAAACAAAAAAGGCACAACATGTCACTAAACACTGACAGCGGGAACAGCCCCGCTGCAGGTTAGCTCAACGTTATCAAAAAATGACCTTGATATATATGCATAATATATGCATACTAAGGCATCACATTAATATGAGGTAATAATATGAGAACAACGCTGAATATTGAAGATAGCTTAATCGATAAAGCAACAAAAATTACTGGTATTAAAGAGAAAACAGCACTTGTGAAGCTAGGCTTGGAAGCCCTTATTGCCAGAGAAAGCGCACGGAGGCTTGCAAAGCTGGGTGGAACTCAAAAACAGCTTCAGGAAATACCCAGACGAAAAGGAGCATGACGGATCATGGTACTGGTGGACACGTCAGTTTGGGTCTCACATTTGAGGGATGGAAATACTGAATTGGCAAACTTGCTCAATAATGGAAGTGTATTATGCCACCCATTAATCGTTGGGGAACTGGCTTGTGGGAATCTTATGGACAGAGCCGTTATACTTTCTTTTCTTCAACTGCTACCAATGAGCATTGAAGCCGAACATGAAGAAGTATTGTCCTTTATTGAGAATAACCATTTAATGGGAAAAGGGATAGGTTATGTGGATGCTCATTTGATTGCATCCGCTGTATTAACGGGCATTCCAATTTGGACATTTGATAAGAAACTGGCGCAAGTAGCTGATAACCTGTATATAAAGTATAAAAAATGATAACCAGCAGCTACACCGGATCGGCGCGTAACCGCGCCTCCCGGTGAGCTTTTCGTTCGGCATGTGGAATATGAAGATAATCAAAGCAGAAAAGAAACATTCTAAAGATATTATTCGATTGGTTACAGATCTCATATCGGAGCTTGTGGGAAAGCGTTTTGTGATTGATGAGCTCGAAGCTGATGAATTTTTACAACGATCAAATGATAATGGAAAATATTTTGTATTTCTTGCACTTGATAGCAGCCAAAATGCTCTTGGCATAATCACTGTGGGTGAATCCGGTGCTGTTTACGCCGGTGGTGAATTTGGCGTAATTCACGAATTTTATATTGCTCCCGAAATGCGGTCTAATGGATTAGGCAATCAATTGCTTGAAAAAGCGAAACAAACAGCCATTGAAATGGGTTGGAAAAGGCTGGAGGTTGGAGCACCGCCATATCCTGAATGGAAAAGGACTAAAAGCTTCTATCTCAAAGAAAGTTTTGTTGAAATTGGCCCAAGATTAAAATGGATTGCCGAACAAATCGTTTGAGAATCGACGCGCAAAAAACGCGCGCGTCTCAACTCAAGCGTTCGGTCGCGCTGCGCGCGGCCGAACAAATCGTTCGAGCCCTTCGCCATCGGACTTGGCGGTAAACTCGCCAGCCCGATGGCGAACCGC
>CAYSSF010000100.1:0-14320 GCA_964433455.1 uncultured Syntrophaceae bacterium | reverse complement strand
TGAACCATTTCGTAAAGCTTAAAGACAATGTGTGGGAAAGCGGTTCTTGGGGACTGGAGGACAGTCAAGCGAAGAAATTGGTTGGAGGTAAAATCTTTTTTCATAAAAAGCGACAGGAGCCCTCTTTTTATGGCGGAACAATACTTGGATACAGGGTTCATAAGGATGGCGAGTATCAGGGAAAGATTGTCTTCCAACTCCAGCATAGTCAGACATGCAGAAATGTCAAAACGGATAAATCCGGATGGAGCAAGGATATGAAGATCATCGAGATTGACCGGCAATAACCTTGAAAACGACACACTTGGAGTGTCGATAGCGAGAAAGAACTACTGCAACCACCACAATATGAAAGGGATGATCGATGAAAGCAGAGATGGAAGGGAAGATCAAGTATGCGGTTTGGGGATTGATTTGCGGGGCCGTTGTCGTCATGGTTATTGGTTTTTCATGGGGCGGCTGGTCAACAGCGAGTGCTACCCAAAAGATCTCCGAACATGCGGTTTTGTCAAGCCAGTCAGCCATCTGCGTTGCCCAGTATGTGCCGGAGCCGAACAGCAGCGAGAAGCTAAAAGAATTTGAGGCGATCGACAGCTACAAACGATCAGAGTTTATCGAAAAAGGGGGCTGGGATAAAATGCCCGGGCAAAAAGAGGCCAGCTATGGTGTTGCCCGCGCCTGCACCGAGCAACTCGAAGTCCTGATCAAGAAATAAGACAAATCAATGATCTTGAAAGGTGACTCGGCATCGATTCCGGTTGAGTCACCTTTTTTATGGGTGGTAATCCGAAAAGAAGAACCATTAAAGCACGTTTCGGTCCATAGACCGTTCTAAATCGGAGCGGCGGGAGGCAATAAAGGTGAAAATGAAAATATTTACCGGCCATGGCGATGGCGTCGTACTTGAAGGCGAATTAAACGAATGGCTGGAGAAGAATCCCTACATCACCATCAAGAACATCGGGCAGAGCTATGTTTCCAGAGGAGAAAAGTTATTTACCCTGATGTCCGTATGGTACGACAATTAGGCATTGCCCCTTCGATCCGGCCTGTTTTTTAAATTCGGGGATGCGGCGGCAGAGCGATTGTATTATAATGTCCGCCGGTCAATGAGTGCCTCTTGTGATCGTTCTCCTCTCTTGTAGAGGCTTTGCGAGGCGATGAGGCCGGATTTCAGGGGGGGCGATGCTTAAACGGCGCGGAAGCGGAGTACTTCTTCATGTTTCGTCCCTGCCTTTCCCGTTCGGCATTGGAGACTTGGGCGAAGGTGCTTACCGGTTTGTAGATTTTCTTGCCGCAGCCGGGCAACGTTTCTGGCAGGTGCTTCCCGTAAATATTACGGCCCCATATTACCATCATTCCCCTTACATGAGTGTATCCGCCTTCGCGGGGAACCCTCTGTTCATCAGCCCTTATCATGACGACACTTTATGGAAGAAACGAATAGTGGAAAGGAGAGAACAGCGTGCGACCCGTATGCTTGATCATTCGCGACGGATGGGGATACAGTGAAATTCCGGAAGGCAATGCAGTGCTCGCAGCCGTGACACCCAACAACGATTTCTACCGGGCCCGGTATCCCTGGACGCTTCTGGACTGTGCCGGCGAGCCGGTCGGACTTCCGGATGGATATCAGGGTTCGTCGGAGGTGGGGCATCTCAATATGGGGGCCGGAAGAATTGTCACTCAAGAACTCAAACGCATTGACGATGGATTGAGTTCCGGAGAACTCTTCAACGGGGAGAAATGGAAAGAACTGGTCCATCAGTGGAGAAAACACCGGAGCCGTCTGCATCTCCTCGGCCTGCTCCAGGATGAGGGGGTCCACGCCCATCAGGAGCATCTGTTCAAGATCATGCGGCAGGCGCGGCGGGAATATCCCGAAGGGCGGATCATCATCCATCCTTTCCTGGATGGCCGCGATACGCCGCCCCGAAGTTGCCTTGAATATCTGGCAACGCTCGCCCGGGTGATGAAAGAGGTTGGAGGGTGCACAATCGGGACCGTTATGGGCCGGTACTACGGTATGGACCGTTCCCGAAACTGGCGACTGACGGACATGGCTTACAATTGCATTGTTGCCTGCGAGGGTCGCAAAGCGGCTGATGCCGAGACCGCTGTCAGAAAATCCTATGCGGAGGAGAAGACCCCTGATGGCGTGGAGATGGGTGATGAATACATCTACCCGCATGTGATCGGCAACTATGACGGCGTCAGAGAGAACGACTGCATCTTGCACACCAATTACCGGCAGGACCGTGCCATTCAACTCTCCATGGCATTTGTCGATCCCCTGTACCCGGGAAACCTCCGGATGAAGCCGGCGGTGACCTACGTCGGGTTGACGCGATACTGGGATGAGTTCACCGCGTATATGTTGGGCGCCATCGACGCCGGTGGAGGGATGAGAAACCTCCTTGGCGAGGTGATCTCCCGGAGCGGCTTCCGGCAACTGCGCATCGCCGAAACACAGAAGTTCCGGCATGTAACGAGTTTTTTTAACGGCAAGATGACCACCCCGTACAAAAATGAGGACCGGGTTGATGTTCCAAGCCGTTTTGATCCGGCCACCTTTGCCAGCCATCCGGAGATGGAGGCCTACCGTGTGACCGACGAACTCCTGAAACGTCTCCTGGACAACCCCTATCATTTCATCGCCGTGAATTTTGCGAACGGGGATATGGTGGGGCATACGGGAGATATGGATGCTGCCATGCGGGCCATCGAGATCGTGGACGAATGCACGGGCCGGATTGTCAATCGCCTGCTCGAACTGGATGCGCAGATCCTGATCACGGCGGATCACGGGAACGCAGAGCAGATGATCGACGGTCAGACCGGCATGATCAAGACCAGCCACAGCCTCAATCCTGTAGAGTTGATTTATGTCGCCCGTGATTCGCCGGGCAAGCGGCTTATCAAGCGCGGGAAACTTTCCGACATCGCTCCAACGGTCCTTTATCTGCTGGGGTTGACTATACCGGAGGAGATGACCGCCCAAAACCTGATATCCATCAATAATCCATAAATGCGACATGATATGTCGATATCTCTTCAGGGGCATCGCCTGTAAAGCACACGCCATACTCCCGGTGTTACGATGGGGATCATTTTTTTCTTGACAATAGAACGATAGTTCTATATATGGGAACCATGAAAGAAAAACGAACCATCCAGACCGTCCAGAAATCCATTGCGCTCTTCTTCAGGGAAAATCGCCGCATGCCATCCTTTGCCGAAATGGTGGACCTTCTCGGGGTCAGTTCCAAGAGCGTTGTCAATTTCTGGATCGACAAGCTCATCGAAGCCGAGGTTCTGGAAAAGGACAGCAAGGGCCATCTGAAATTCAAGAGGAGCTCCTTTGCGATCCCCCTGGTCGGATCTGTCCAGGCCGGTTTCCCATCCCCCGAGGAGGAAGCCCTCTGCGACATCCTGTCCATGGACGAGTATCTGGTGACCAGGCCCGACTCATCCTTTCTTCTGAGGGTGAGCGGGGATTCCATGATCGGAGAAGGAATCATGGAGGGGGATCTGGTCATCGTCGAGAAAGGCAAGTCGCCGAGGAACGGCGATGTCGTGATTGCCGAAGTGGATGGGGAGTGGACCATGAAATATTTCAGGATGCAGGGAAAGCAGGTGGTTCTGGAAGCCGCGAATCTCAAATACCCCGCCATCAGGCCCAAAACGGAATTGCGGCTTGGCGGCGTTGTCACGGCCGTGGTCCGGAAGTACCATCTGTAATCATATTGAAGATCTTCCGGCATCTTGCCGATAGATCTTCAAAGGAGGTAAATCAATGAAAACCTTTGTGACCGTTCCTCTCGCCGAAGCGCCTTCGAAAGCGATCAGACAGCCCCAGGCCGTGTACTGTAAAATCGGAGCCAAGCGGAGCCTGCTCAAGCGCTTTCAACTTTTCATCGAATCAACCGATTGGGAAGAACGATATCTTTGCCATCGCCGGATCGATCAAATCAGCCTGGGCATCATCATCATTTCCCTGATTTATTTTGTGCCCCTCCTGGGGTCCATGATTTTGAGATAGATCTTTGAATTCTCATAGATCGCATCCTACATCTGAAGCAACTTGATCCTAACTTACGGGATCGGTTGCATTGCAAAGTCGTGGATGCATGCGGCAAGATCATTTTCTCGTGACTGGAAGAAATGATCTGCATCGGGGATGATCTCCAGGCGACAGGCAAGGTCAGCCGCAACACTTTTTATCCTCTCGGCCGGACAGTACGGATCCCGATCCCCGCAGACAATAAGCCCCGCCTTTCCCCGCAATGTCTGGAAGTCAAAATGAAAAAGATTGATCGGCGGTGAAACGAAGATTGCGGGGAGCAGGTTTCTTCGGTTGAGAATGCCGGCATTCACCCACGCCCCGAATGAATAACCGGCCGTCAGGATCTCTCGAATCCCCTGTTCCTCCAGGAAGGAGACGGCGGCCAGGACATCATCCTGTTCGCCTCGTCCATCGTCAAAGGTCCCCGTGCTCCTTCCGACACCGCGAAAATTGAAACGAAGGGTTGAAATGCCGGCGGCAAAAAAGGTTTCAGCCATGGTCTCCACAATGGGATTACCCATATCGCCCCCCATGAGAGGATGAGGGTGCGAGATTACCGCGCCCATGGCTCCAGCCGAATGGGCATAGAGTCCCTCAAGACGGATACTCCCCCGACCGAAGAATTTTTTTTCTTCCATCTCATCCCAAGCCCCTGTCCGAAGCGATTTGACGTCGTTCGGCAACATCTTCCCCGGCTACCGGCGTTATTCGTTTTGAAAGTGGATGTACCAGTTGCTGCCCATGACACGCTTTGCGGTTTCATACGGAATCTGATCGGTTTTCTCTATCAGAACCGTCTCACCGGCGGCAATTTTCTTGAAATATTCCTTGCTGGATGCCACCAGGAAGGCATCTTGATCCTGAAGTTTATACTCGAAGGTCATTTCCACCGTGCGCGATGACCTGTTTTTCAAAAGCGCGCGCCAGGTCCATTCGACCTGGTAGCTGCCGGGAAAGTCCTGGTAGACGCGAACCATTTTAAAACCGTCATTGAGAACCTCAAGAGGGAAAAGGGGATCTTTCGTATCCACCTTTCGCTGATAGCCCATGAATTGACCCTCGCCGATCAGGCGCTTCAGGAGCCGCTTTTCATTGATCTGATCCCAAAAGCCGGCATGAAGCGGACCATTCAGGGTTATGCTTCCGATCGTAAAGACGACGAGAACCATGGCCAAAGCAAAATATATCCGTTTCCGCGATCGTTTCATCTCCATAGGATCCCTCCGAACCCTTTATTCTTTTCGGATAAGCAACTGGTGAGTGCAGGACAATCTAAGCCAAATACACGGAAGCGTCAACAGAAATGGTTGGGAACCCAATTTAAGGTAGGTGAACGTCAGGATCCTGTGGTACAAGAGCAGGCAGGAGTTTAAAAGATTCATGGATGCTTATCAGGTATTGATTATAGGCTCCGGCCCGGCCGGTCTGTTTGCAGCCATGCAGCTTGAGAGCCTGGGCTTGGACAGGATTGCAATCATCGATCGACACCTGTACCCCGCCGGAGGATTGGTAAACGACGGCAAACTGAATTTTGACTATCGGATCGGAATCGATTTGACTGAACTTCAAATTGATTCCGATTCGGCGCAGCGTTACATGGAGGAAATCAGACAGGTCTTTATCCATTTCCCCAAGTGCCGGCAGGTGACCTTTCCAGGAAGGAACAGAACCATTGAAGCGCTTGGAAACATTGCCAAAGAGTATGATGCTCAATTCATCGCGCCGGAACAATGGCATTGGGGAACGGACAACGGCAAGTCGGCCGTTGAATATTTGAGAAATCGCCTGAAAAAAACAGAATTCTTGCTGGGAACGGCAGTAACCTCCATTGAAAAACGGAATGACGACACCTATCATCTCTTCTGTAATCGTTCTCGGAAAAAAGTTTGCCATGCCGCGAAAGTGGTTCTTGCCGCTCCGGGACGCAGCGGCGCTTACTGGTTTCGTGACGCAGCCACAAAATTGCACATTCGCCACAATTTTGGCCCGATCGATGTGGGAATCCGCGTTGAATTGAACAGAAGGTATTATGACGCCGTTACGGATATCGTATACGACCCGAAATTTATTTTCCGCACGGCGCGTCACGGAGATCGGGTCAGGACCTTCTGCACCAACCCGGGCGGGCGGGTGCGGGTAGAAAACTATGAGAACTTCAAGCTGGTCAATGGTGACACGCTCTCCGGCCGGAAAACGGAAAACACGAATTTTGCCTTACTCAATACGATCTCTTTGACCGAGCCCTTTTCCGATACGACCGAGTTCGGACACATGATTGCCAAACAGTTCTTTCTGCTGGGAGGAGGCCGGCCGATCGTTCAGAGGGTGGGAGACTTCCGTGAGGGCAGAAGAAGTTCCAGATCGACGTTTCATAGTGCGAGCCGTCATTTCGGGCTTTGCAAGGCAACCTGTCATGCAACACCCGGAGATATAACGCTCGGGTTACCCGCCCGCATCATCGACAATCTCTGGGAGTCCTTGAAAAAGCTGGATAAGATCGTACCCGGGATTCTTCATCCCTCCTCGCTGTTGTATGCACCGGAAATTAAATTTTTTGACACCCACTTTATAACGGATGAAAATCTTGAAACGAATGTCAGCGGTATCTTTGTGGCAGGCGACGGTACCGGGAAGAGTCGCGGTATCGTGGGAGCAGGAATTTCGGGGATCATTGCCGCCAGGGGAATTTTCAAAAAGTACTTCTGATATTTTATTTACATCGGGTAGACCGTTTTTCCCGATGCAGATTGACGCGATCATTGCTTCTCTGCGGTCGCCCGTGATAAGAGTATCGTGTCCTGTATGGAGCGACAGCGTGAATCGTCACCGGGACCTGTGTCCGGGAATCCCCGACGGTAAGCTGTAAACCCTATGAAAAAAATCGAATCCCCGATATTTAACCGTATCCTGCCGACCTCGGATGGAAGCAAGGGCATTATTTCCATCGTTCTGTCGCAGTTTGGCTTGGCGTTTTGTTTCAATGTCGTCATGTCGTTCATGCCCTTCTACCTCATTAAAATCAGTCCCTACAATCCTGCAGAGACGATGGTCTGGATCGGGCTGATCATGGGATTGAACGCTTTTGTCGCTGCTGCGGCTGCACCCTTCTGGGGAAGCTTGACGGCGATTTTCCGCCCCAAGGCCCTCTTCCAGGGGGCATTTTTTTGCAACGGGATTATTTTTCTCCTTATGGGTTTTACAGACAGCCTGCCCATGCTGCTTTTGCTGCGGCTTGTCCAGGGGGCCCTCGGCGGCGCCTCGACGATCGGCATTTTCATGATTTCGCAGTTATCGTCGAAAGATCAACTGTCCGGTCATCTGAGTCTATACCAAAATTCCATGACGGCCGGCCAGTTGCTGGGACCGCCGGTCGGTGCCTATGTTGCATCGCAGATCGGATATCGTGCCCCTTTTATCTTCTCTTTTCTTCTGGTCGGCGTCTCCCTGGTTCTGTGTCATATCCATATCGTTGAAATTCAGAAGAGGGAAGCGGACACCGATCGGAAAATCCATTTCAATCAAGGCGTTCTGTGGGGGTGGGCGTTAAGCTTTATCGCCACCATCCACCTGACTTTTTTGCCGAGCATCTTGCCCCATGTGTTGGAAGAGTTTCATCTGGTGGGTGAGAGCGCTTTAAAATCCGCGGGGTTTATCATGATGGGGTACACGGCGACCGCCATCATCGGAAACTATGTGATCAGCCGCCTGACCGTCAGGGCAAGACTCAAAAGGGTCATCGCGGTATTGTGCCTGGCCGCGGCATTCTTTCAGTTCCTGTTGTTCTTTTCCGGAGGGGTCATCAGCTTTGCCGTCATCCGGATGCTTCAAACCGGGGTCGTGGCCGTGGTCATCCCCCTGGTGATGGCCAGTTTTGCCTCGGAACTGGGTGGAACGGGGATCGGTTTTCTGAATTCGGCGCGATTCGCCGGAAACGGCGTCGGCCCTTTGATGGCAACCTTCGTCCTGGCGGGATCAAACCTCTTCATACTCTATTTGCTCATCACCATCTTGACTGTCCTTTTTGTCCTGGCGTTCTGGATGACAGGCGGAAAACGGGCGGCTTGAAGAGGCGCTACAGCCCTTTCCGGGCCATCCTCTCTACCGCATGGATGGCGAAGAGGTAGTTCCTGTGCCTACTGGTAGGTAGGGCCTACCGATTTCCTGACAATGAATCAGCGTTGCTTTCCATCAAATCCACCAATAAAATATCACCATCCGAAGATCGAAAACGATGACGGTTAAAACGTACATCCGAGGATACAGCATTTGATTTCAATAGAGGAAGATTGACATGCAAGTAAGCGCCGTTTTTTGATTTTTCGTGGTTTGGTATCCTTGCGGTTAAATGTGATACATCTTATTCTGGCCATTCTGACTGCTCTCCTTGTTCGGAGCGCCGGCCCGGGCCGAAATCCGTCCGGGCAGCTATTCCGTTTCGCCCTTCCTGGGAGGATATCTCTTTGAAAGAAATCAGGACCTGAAACATCGTCCGGTTTTCGGCTTGCGGTTCGGCTACAATTTCACCCGAAAATGGGCCGTCGAAGCCCTTCTCGATTATGTGCCGACCCGGTACACGGTCACCGAGTCGAATACCGATGTGCTCAACTACCGCGTCGAGGGGCTCTACTATTTTCAGTCGGACCGAAAAATGGTTCCCTACCTGGCCGTCGGCGCCGGGGGAATGTCGATCGATTCCCGGGACAACGTTGTCGACAAAACCCGTGCTGTAGTCGATTACGGCGCCGGCGTCAAATATTCCCTGACGGACCGGATCGCCCTGCGCGGCGATGTGCGGCACATTCTGGCCTTCGGCAGCACCTACAACAACCTGGAATATACGGTCGGGGTGGAGTTTTCTTTCGGCGGGGCCGAGACCACTTCAACCCGGATGGCCCCGGAAACCGGGCCTGCCGGGCCGCCCCCCGCTTCGCAGAGCATGTCGCCGGCGCCTCCCGTAACACCGATGTGATCCTCACGATCACGGTCGAGGGGCATTGCGACGAACGGGGAACACCGGAGTACAATCTGGCACTGGGAGAACGGCGGGCCAATGCGGCGGCGCATTTCCTTATTGACCTGGGTGTCGATGCCAAGCAGATCACCACGATCAGTTACGGTTTCGAACGCCCGCTCGACCCCGGCCACAACGAGGAAGCCTTGTGGCCGGACATGATGGGTGGCCGCCATTCCTGGTAGATATGACCTACCAATTCCCTGACTATCAATCAGCGTTGCTTTCCACCCGATCCATCAATAATATTGAGCCATCATTTTTCATTCCGCAAACAAGTCTGTAGACAGGAAAGGAGAAAAGAGATGTCCATGGATGATTGTATCAAAGGATTTGTGGTCGGCGGGTTGATCGGTGCGGCATTCGCTATCCTCTATGCACCCAAAAGCGGCAAGGAGACACGGGAGGGAATCCGCCATTCAGCGGAAGAGCTGCTGGAGAAAGCCAAAGAACAATATGAGGAGACTTCCAGGGAGATCGAAGAGTTGGTAGGCCGGGAGAAGGAATTGTATGCCGGGAAAAAGGAAAAACTGAAGAAGACCCTGGCGGCAGGCGTGGAAACCTACAAGCAGGAGGTTTCCACGATGCAGCCATGACGCCGTCCGATATCACTCCATGGCGGATGCGGGCAAGGCGGTATGATCTGTTTTCCCGCGGGTGAAAAGGACGGAATCGGTTCGAAAAAAAGAGGTCGGTATCATGGCAGTGTCCGAAAAATACGGCAAATTGGATATCCCCGGGATCGCAGCGGAAGAACCTGTCTTTATCCTGCGGGCTCAGGACCGGTTGGCGGAGAAGGCGGTTCGAATGTACCAACTTCTGGCGGAGTCCCATGGATCTCCCTTAGCCGGGGCATTGGACAAGGTTCTGGACTCTTTCCGGAAATGGCCGGGATTGAAGAAGATGCCGGACTGAAACGGGCCGGGATGGGATAACGCATCGGGAAGCTTATGAGCACGCAGGGTGAACATCCTTACCGGGATCGCATCGATGCCGGCAGGAAACTCGCGCAAAGTCTGGAGCAGGAGCGCGGCGGGGATGCCATTGTCTTCGCGATACCGCGCGGCGGCATACCGGTGGCTGTTGAGGTGGCGGGGACGCTGGGACTGCGGCTCGATATCGTTGTGCCGCGCAAAATTCCGATTCCCGATAACCCGGAGGCCGGTTATGGCGCTGTCACGGAAGACGGCATCATCGTCCTCAACGAGCCGCTGGTCGAGCGGCTGGGGCTCACCCGAAGGCTGATTGAGCGCCAGGCTGAGCAGGTCATGTCCGAAATCAGGCGACGACTGTCGCTTTACCGGACAAGGCTCGGAGAATCGGTGGTCGAAGGGAAAGCGGCCATCATCATTGACGACGGCCTGGCTTCCGGCTATACCATGCTGGCCGCCATCGGATCTTTGCGGCGGCGTGGTGCGGTCAGGGTGGTTGCGGCGGCGCCGGTCGCTTCGTCTCATGCCTGGGAACTGGTCAAAGACCGGGCCGACGAGGTGGTCGCGCCCATCGTCTCATCCGTCTATCCGTTTGCCGTGGCCGGTTTCTACCGACAGTGGCACGATCTGACGGATGAAGAGGCGCTGGAGGGGTTGGAAAGATACGGACGAACCGACCGGAGGAAAACCGATGAGGCATGAGGCTCTGTTCTGGGAAAAATTGAATGAAAACAAGGGAAGATGCCATCTGTGCGCCCATGAATGCAAGATTCCCGAAGCCGGATTCGGTATCTGCGGCGTCAGGCAGAATATCGAGGGCACCCTGTACACCCACGTCTATGGCGAGGTGATTGCAGCCAATGTCGATCCCATCGAGAAGAAACCCCTGTACCACTTCCTGCCGGGTTCCCTGACTTATTCCGTTGCGACCGTTGGATGCAATTTTAAATGCGGCTTTTGTCAGAACTGGCAGATTTCACAGGTATCAGCGGCGAACGGCGACACCGTCCAGAAACGGCGGATGACGCCACAGGAGATCGTGGCGGAGGCCATGAGGAACCGCTGCCTGAGTATCGCCTATACCTACACCGAGCCCACCATATTTTTCGAGTATGCCTATGATACGGCCCGTCTGGCCAAAGAGGCCGGCCTGCGCAATGTTTTCGTTACCAACGGCTACATGACCCGGCAGGCCCTCGATTGGATCAGCCCTTATCTGGACGCCGCCAATGTGGATTTGAAGAATTTCAGCGATGACACCTATCGAAGAACCTGCAAGGGCCGTCTGCAACCGGTTTTGGATACGCTGGCCGCCATGAAGGAAATCGGCGTCTGGCTGGAGGTGACCACCCTGGTGGTCCCGGGAGAAAACGATTCGGAGCAGGAATTGCGGCAGCTTACCGAGTACCTGGCCCGGCTTGATACCCGGATTCCCTGGCACATCAGCCGGTTTCACCCGGACTATGAATTCCAGGATCATGCGGCGACCCCCATCGAGACATTGTTGAAAGCCAGGGAGATCGGCAGGGACGCGGGTCTCCGTTACATCTACCTCGGCAATGTTGCAGAGGGGACGGACACGAGCTGCGAACGGTGCCGTGAGCGGATCATCGATCGCAAATACATGGGGCTGAAGGATTGCCGTCTGGAGGGCGGTTGCTGTCCGGCCTGCGGCGCCGAGATCCAGGGAATCTGGTTATAAACGGAAGCCGACTCAACGTCGGTGGGGAGAGACTGCGCTTTCTCTGTACTGTCCATACCGTCCCGGCGTCGATGTCGTCCTGACTGGCCGGAGTGTGGGGAAGCGCTTATGGGGAAGGGATCAGCGGGCCCGGTTATCTGAGAGGGGTTCGCCTTCCCTCCCCAAACGAGAGGATTCCGAATTCAGAAAAAGCAAGGAAGGAGATGCTCATTTCAGAAGCCGCTGGCCTTTACGCCGTGCCTTTTTTGAAGTACGCACTCTTGGATGGGTTCTCTCCATTCCGGTTGCGGGATCACTCCCTGCGATGGTTTTTCCCCGTCGGTTTTTTATCCACTGTCCGATTAAGAATCCTATAACACAAGCGACCAATAGGAATATCCAGGATCCCAGGGTTTGAGGGAACACATCACTCTCCTTTAATCATTTCGGATTCTTTTCCCCGGGCAGGCATAAGGGTACGGAGGATATCCTCCTTGCCGATAATGCCGACCAATGTCTCCTGATCCAAAACAGGCAAGGTATGAACGTTATGTTTGACCATTAAGGTGGCGATGTCTTCCAAACTTGTTTCCGGATCAACGGTTATGGGATCGGGAGTCATCGCTTCGGACACTTTGAAGGCCGCCATTTTCTTCACTTCCGTCTCTATGTTTTTTTGAGAGGCAAAAGAGATCGTGGAATCGAGCAATACAAAGAACGAAGGCAAGGGAATCTTTTTTTGCTGGGCCATGAGATCGGACTGGCAAATAATCCCCTGCACATGTCCTTTCTCGTCAACCACCGGCAGCCCGCTGAGATGATTATCAAGCATTAATTTTGCGGCCTGAATGATTTCCGTGTCGAGATGAACCGTAATAACCTCCCTGGTCATGATGTCTTTGGCTCTAATCATCTACCGCCTCCTTTTTTGAAAGTGATTCTATCGTTGATGGTTGCCGAAAGCAATGATTCAATTCATCACCCTGCTCCGGAAAACTGTACATCACTCTTCGGCGCGGTATTCGACCCAAATTTGGAACGAATGCGCTCATGAATTGAAAAAGGAGCAATAACCGAAGCGACCGGACCAAAAAAAGATTGCCGCATTTCCGAAAAATCGGTAAAAAATAGCCAGCGACTTCATGGAAAACATCCCCAAAATGGCTTTTCTGATCACGAAGCCATGCTGCCGAAACGGAGGTGAAACGGTTGCCGGATCATGAATATCGAAGGGCCATCGACCTCTCCCGGAAGATTGCCGCCGAGGTTGGAACGCCCCGTTTCTATCTCGAACGGGACACGGAGGTGGCCCTGTCCCGGAATTGGTTTGCCGCCGAACCGCTGGTTGAAGAGACGCTGCGGATCGTCGGGGAACGGGGCGATTGCCTTGGCCACGGCCTCATCCACGTCCGGAAGGTGGCCATCGATGCCGGCGCGCTGATCCTGATCGAGGAAGGAGGGGCGCCTGCTGATGAACGCGTCCGGCGGCTTGTCCTCCTCGCCCAGTTGGCCGGCCTCCTCCACGATATCCGGCGGTCGGAGAAGAACCACGCCGAGCGGGGCGCGGACGAAGCGGCCGGAATTCTGGCCGCCTTCCCCCTTCGTGCTGAAGAACTCGCAGCCGTCACCGGCGCCATCCGCAACCATGAGGCTTTCAAACCTTTTCGCACAGACGCCGGCCCGTCGGAGCGGTTCCTTGCCGGCGCGCTCTACGATGCGGACAAATTCCGCTGGGGTCCGGACAACTTCACGGAAACCCTCTGGGCGATGATCATCCCCCTTGGGATCCCGATGCAGACGCTGCTGCCCCGATTTCTCGCCGGTCTCGAGGGGGTCCGGAAGGTGAGGGAGAGTTTTCGAACAGCGACGGGACGCGACTATGGCCCCGATTTCATCGACCGCGGCCTCACGATCGGTCGCAGGCTCTATGAGGAATTGACCGCCGATATAAAATGAACCCGGCACGAAACGCATTTTCGGAAGGGGCAACCCTTGAAAAACAAACCCCTGGTTACCCAAATCCACCACCAACTTTTAGCAAATCTCGTGGGAACGGTAGTTTGCTAACAATTTTCTTTCACCTCGCTGCGTAAATATAATCGCAATTTATGCCGTAAATTCAACCGACGTCAAAAGTTGGTGGTGGATTACGGGTTACTCATCGGATTGCATCGCCAAGGCTTTCCTGATAATGACCGCAAGGGCAGAAATTCAAAGCGGGGGACGATCTGAAAGTTGTAACCCCAAAGGAGGCAGGAATGACATTATTGACCATCCGGACAACGACCCGGTGCGAGATGATCGACATCACGGAGCGTGTCGCGGCGGCAATCCGGGAAACGGGGATCCAAAACGGCGTTTGCCGTCTCTTTGTTCCCCATACAACCGCGGCGATCACGATCAACGAAAACGCCGACCCGGACGTCCAGCGGGACATCCTGGCCGCCCTGGACCGGATCCTTCCGCTTGCCGACCATTACCGGCATGCGGAAGGAAACGCCGCCGCCCACATCAAGGCATCCCTTTTCGGGGCGTCTCAGACCGTCTTCATCGAAAACGGCCGACCCGTTCTCGGGACATGGCAGTCCATTTTCTTCTGCGAGTTCGACGGACCACGGACCAGAAAGATC
>CAYSSF010000099.1:0-14703 GCA_964433455.1 uncultured Syntrophaceae bacterium | reverse complement strand
CCGGATAACCGGAACCGAGACTCCGGCGTATGCCCTCCAGGATCTCCAGGGCAAAACGGAATCGACCGGAACAGTCGCCGCCGTATTCATCGGTTCTCCGGTTCCAATAGGGCGATAGGAATTCGGAGAGGATACAGCCGTGGCAGGCATGAATCTCGACGGCATCAAAACCGGCCTCCCGGGTACGGATCGCCGCATCGACAAAAAGGCCTGTCAGATAATGGATCTCGTCGGGGGTGAGTTGCATGCAGCCCGGCCCGCAGTCCGGGGCGTCTGCCGAAGCGGCAAAACGTGGGAATCCGTTGACTGCTTGGCGGAAATAGAGACCCATCTGCAATGAAGCGCGTGCACCGGCATCATGGATGCGTCCGGTCAGGTTCCGCAGTCCGGGAAGGAGATGGTTGCCGTAGACGCCCAGCGCATTGGGCACATGGGGAAGCTGCGGATGGATGGAAGCCTCTTCTACTGTGACCATCCCCACGCCACCCGCCGCCCTGACGGCGTAGTATTCGGTGAGCCGGTCCGTGACCTCGCCTCTGGGCCCCGCCAGCCGAGTGGACATGGCTGTCATGACGAGTCGATTTTTCAACTCCAGGGGGCCGATGTCGGTAGGTTCGAAGAGTTTCATGAGCATCCTTCCCTGAAACCACAGGGCATCGAATCAGGAACGCTTTACAATATGCAAATCGGTTAGAGTTACTGCATGAACACCATTCGCATGGCCACTTGCCGACATAATATCAACATACTTGGCACCACAATTGTTAACAACATACCCGGCGCTTTTCGGGATGTCAAGAATTTTTTTAGAAAATAGATAACCGGTAAAGCCAGCGGATTAGCTCTCTTATTGATCGTTGGAGATATCATACGTCTTTACCCACGGTAAATTTGTTCTCATTGAATAATGGAAGCGATAAGGGGTCATATGGAGTCATGGCGCAAGCATCGAAAGTGTTCGCCGATACCGTGAAAGAGTTGGGACTAAACAGGGGTGTTACAGACAGAAAGCAGAAAGTGACTTTTCATACCCTCCGGCACAGTATGGCTACGCACCTTTACGAAAGCACTCACGACCTTTATTTGGTACAGCGGAGCCTTGGCCATGCCACGGGCACCATGACGGCGCGATATGCGAAGATGAGCGAAAGCCGATTGAGAGAGGGCGCAACGGCATTGGAAAAGGCATTTGCGACGAACGCGGCAAAGCAGGCCGGGCAGGAGCAGAGCGAACAGGTCGTGAACGGCGTGAAATAGACGCTTGATAATGTAAAGCAGATGTCATACAATGGTGGAAAATTTAATTGAGGTTAAAAATATGGCACGAACAGCAATGATCAACGCCCGGACGGAGCGGGAACAAAAAAAAGAGGTTGAGGGAATTCTGCAGAGCTTGGGTATGTCAACCACTGAGGCGATCAATATCTTTTTCCGGCAGATAAAGTTGCGACGTGGCCTACCCTTCCCCGTTGAAATTCCGAATGACGAAACGCAGAAGGTTTTTCAGGACAGCGAAGAGAGTAAGGGGCTTGTGGAGTGCAAAGACGCCGATGATATGTTCAATCGGTTGGGTGTCTGATGCGGACGCCCGTCTATACAAGCCGTTTTCAAAAAGACTTGAAGTTGATGATCAAGCGCGGCTCTGATCCGGAAAACATCAAGTCCATCGTTCGCAAACTCATTGACGAAATACCTCTGGAACGCAAACACAGGGATCACCTCCTGATTGGCAATTTTAAAGACCGTCGGGAATGTCATATTCAACCGGACTGGCTTTTGATTTACCGGCTTGAGGGAAGTATGATCATTTTTGAACGCACTGGAACTCATGCCGACTTGTTTAAATAAGGCGATATGGCACTGACCGGCAACCATCACACCTCTGATTACATCCCGTGGCGCGAGGCTTACCCCGAATTTTCGGAAGCGCAGCTTATCGGCAAGGCTTTGACCGGGGCAAGATACCGGGAAGGGTTGACGCAGATGAAACTTGCCGAAGTGACCGGCATCCCGCAGCGCCATATTTCCGAAATGGAGAACGGCAAGCGATCCATTGGCAAGGAAATGGCTAATCGCCTGGGGAAGGCCCTGAACATCGGGTACAAAGAGTTTATGTAGAATGAGGGGGATAGGCTGATCACCGAAAACGTGAACCTCACCCCGGTCATGTTCTAACAGCAATTTTTCATCATGTAGAATTACCCTCCGCCCCACCGGTGGTGCATGCACTGGCAGACCGACACCTCAATCAACCATGATCACGACACAGCTACCAGCAAAGACTGGCACCCTGTCAAGCGAATCCATGTGCATTTTTTGGGGGGGGTAAAAAGAAAAGTGGGGACAGAGTGGGGACAGAATCACCTGGTAAAGAACAATGGGTTACGGTTTTACTCCGTAACCCATTGTTTTAATTGGTGAGCCCTGTCGGGATCGAACCGACAACCTACTGATTAAGAGTCAGTTGCTCTACCAGCTGAGCTAAGGGCCCTGATTCAATACTATTATGGTGCGCCCGGTAGGATTCGAACCTACGACCAACAGATTCGAAGTCTGCGACTCTATCCAGCTGAGCTACGGGCGCTTTTTCCGTTTTCTGTCGCGGCCGGATGCAATAATGGGGTGAGTGAAGGGATTTGAACCCTCGGCCTCCGGGGCCACAACCCGGCACTCTAACCAACTGAGCTACACCCACCATCCATGACTGGTGCGCCTGGAGGGATTCGAACTCTCGACCCACGGATTAGAAGTCCGTTGCTCTATCCAGCTGAGCTACAGGCGCTTATCCTCGCGACGCACTGCATTCAGTCCCATTCAAAGAAGGCGGTTTATAAACCCTTTGCCGCCTTTTGTCAAGAACCGAATGCACACTTTTTTCCATTACCTGGTTCAACGGACGAATCCGGCTATCCCATCGAAGCGATAACCTTTTTTGGTGATCCCTTCACCCGACTGGTCCGTCGTATAAAAATGGCCGCCCGTCGCCGGATTGAACCAGCGGTAGAGCTCTCGTGTGCCTGAGAGACGCGAGGTCGCGATATTTCCGATGGCGCCCTCCTGAAGATAGCCGTGAAGCGGTTTTCCCCCTTTGGGATCATAGGAGTAATAGTGGTCTCCCTTGGAGGGGTTAAACCACCTGAAGAAATCGGTCGTTCCCGGCGTCCCCGGGGCAAAGAGACGGAATGCAATCCCTGTGTGCCGGTATCCTTTGAGTTGCAGCCTTGAAGCCTCGGCCTGCGGATTGGTCGTATAGAGGTAGTCGGACCCGGCAAGATAGCGATGAACATCCAGGAATCGCGGCGTTGTGTCCGCTGCAACCTCGACAAAGAGCTCCACATCGGCCTCGCCTCCGTTCGAGATACAGAGGATGCGATCTCCGTAAATGCCGGGTGCAAGACGACGCGTATCGAGGGTGACATTCACATAGTCGGTCTCACGGGATGTGAAGCCGCTGTCCGGAAAAACGCTGATCCAGCCGCGGGGTCCCTTCCGGATCGGTTTTCCGACGACCCGCACCCCCTCCACCGTCAGCCTCCCCGCCCCGTTCACGATTGTGAGGAGGTGAGGGCCATCAAGCTGCCCTTCAACGGCCAGGGCCTCTTCTCTCTTCCGGCGCTCTGCGTAGCCGTCGATCAGGGTTACAAATTGCTCATCGAGGAACACGCTGAAGGGAGCGCCATCCGGAGATTTCCAGAAAATAATGTTGATTCCCGTCCCCGTAAATCGGTAGCGCAGAACGCTCTGCGCGCCCTGTCCGGAGGGATAGCCCCCCTCTTCCGCCCATTTTCCGGAAAGTTCGAGTCCCTCCTGAAGCGGCCCGCTGAATGAAGGCGAGCCCGCACCGGCAACCTCGTTTCCAAAGGAGATGTACCTCCCCACAAGAGGCGGCGCTGTCGACGGCATTCCTCTGCCGCCAGCGACGCCCACTTTCCACTTCAGAGACTCCCGTCCCCGATTTTTTAGAAGGATCTTCTTCGTAATCTGCTCGCCCGGGCGGATCGTTCCGAAATCCATCCGGAGAGGCGACGCCTCCAAAAGAGGTCCCGGGTTCATCTCAAGAAGGCTGGCACGGAAGGAGAGGGAGATCGTTCCGCCATCATAAAGCAAACGGATCTCTTCCCGCAGCTCTCCGGCAGGGAGCTCGCGGCGCAGGGTGGCCACATTGCCTCCCGCCTCCAGACGGAGGATCAACGAACAGCTCCGGTTTTTCGATGTGCCCACCTCCCTGACATAAGCAAGATGGATCCGCAGAGGCTCCGGCGTCTGACCGATGAGTCCCGAGATATTCTGACTTTCCGAAAGCTTCCACCCTTCAGGTCCTTTCGCGAACCACTCTAGGCTCCCCGGTCCCCTGTTTTTCAGATAGAATGTCCCATTCGCCTCCCCTCCCGGATTGAGGGCGCCGAGGTCGATTTCCTGAGGATTCGCCACCACGTCCGAATGGAAGGAATCCAGATCGTCGGGTGGAACCGGACGGATTCCCGGAAGATTCTGACCAAAGGTCTTCACTGCCGAAAGCACGAGCAAAAGAAGGATCATTGTGGTGAAAAAAGGCCTTGCCATAACCACTCCATACCGATCATCTATTGGTCGTTTCTAACCCAAAGCACCAAAGAACGCAATGGTTTTTAGCCATCAAAAGACTTGACACCCCTCGGAGATCCGATTATATCTTCCCACGTTTCCGATACATTTTCCGAACAATCGGGTCCGCTTCAGACCGTAAACAGAGGAGCCGCGCAAGAAAATCGATGGACCGGGAATCGCTGAAATACTGGATCGCTCTCAAGGCGGTTGAAGAGGTGGGCTGTGTGGGTTTCCGGACCTTGCTTCATGCCTTTTCATCGCCGCGGGCGGTCTTTGCCGCCACCGCGCAGACCCTCAAGATCATTCCGGGAATCGGGCCGAAGACGGCGGACCACATCCGCTCGTTCTCCAACTGGGAAATGGCCGAACGGGAGATTGAACGGGCGGGCGAACTCGGCGTGGATATCGTCACCTGTGAAGATCCCCTCTTTCCCCGGAACCTGCTGAACACCTACGACTACCCGCCCTTCCTCTACGTGAAGGGATCGCTCCGGCCGGCGGAAATTTTTGTGGCGGTCGTCGGATCGCGCCTCGCTTCCGTCTATGGCCGCTACACCACGGAAAAGATCAGCCGCGAACTCGCCCTCAGGGGGATCACCATCGTCAGCGGCCTTGCCCGGGGGATCGACGCCTCGGCTCACCGCGGCGCCCTTGCCGGAAAAGGAAGGACCATCGCCGTACTGGGCTGCGGTCTCGACATTGTCTATCCGCCGGAAAACAGCGAACTGGCGGAGGCCGTCGCAGCCCACGGCGCCCTGGTCACCGAATTTTCATTCGGCACGCCCCCCAACGCCCCCAATTTTCCATCGCGGAACCGGATCATCAGCGGGATCTCCCTCGGGGTCGTCATCGTGGAAGCCGGCGAGAAGAGCGGCTCCTTGATTACGGCGCGGATTGCCGCCGAGCAGGGACGCTCGGTCTTCGCTGTTCCGGGAGAGATCGGCGCCGCCGGATCGAAGGGAACGCACCGGCTGATCAAGCAGGGTGCCATGCTGATCGAAAACGTGGAGGACATCCTTGAAGAGGTCCTTCCCCAGGCGGGGAGACTCCCGCCGGTTTCCGACGAACCGTCGCCGGCTTGCCGGCAGGGCACTTTTGAACGCCATCGTGACTCGGACCCCCCGCCTGCTTTGGGGGGTTCCTCTGAACCGTTGCCCACTCGCGGGTCCGCGACGCCTGAACCCCGTCATGAATCGGCATCCGTGCGCACTTTGGGGTGTGATGTCGCGGGCCTTGGGGAACCAGCCAAAAAGTTGCTCTCCCTGATCCCTTCATCTCAACCGGTGGATATCGACACATTGATCACCTCCTCCGGCCTCACGGCCCAGGAAGTCCAGAACGCCCTGCTTGTTTTGGAGCTTGGCGGCCTCATCCGGCAGATGCCGGGCAAACAGTTCCTCCGCAAAGAATGAGCCGCCCGGCTACCGCAGACATGCCATTCGTTGATTATCATTGACTCCGGGAAATCTTTGCCATATAAACCACCTTCCCTGCGAAACCCTAACCGGGCTATGATCACCGAACGCAAGGGATACATTTGGTATTTTCCAAAAAGCGCCCGCCCGGTGATTTCCACCGGCGTCCATTGCCGCGTGCGCCGACGGCGTTTTTGATGTTTTCGAAATTCATCTGTTAAAGGAAAGAGGTCATGTCCAAGAAGCTCGTCATCACCGAAAAACCGTCCGTCGCACGCGACATCGCCAAAGCCCTCGGAGGCTTCAAGGCGCGGGGCAAGGTCTTCGACCGGGACGACATGGTCATCTGTTCCGCAGCGGGCCACCTCGTCGAGCTTTGCATGCCCGAAGATCTGGACAAGAAAAAATATGGATTCTGGCGTATGGAAACCCTTCCCATCCTGCCGGAGGTCTTCCAACTCAAGCCATCCCGAAACGATGGTCCGAAGGGCCGCTTCCCGAAAAAGAAAGACCCGGACGAAACGGCTCGTGAGGGGGGCTCGGAACTGCTCGACATCATCGAACGGGAGGGGAAGAAAAAAGGGATTGCCGGCATCGTGAATGCCTGTGACGCGGGGCGCGAAGGCGAACTGATCTTCACCTACATCATGAAGTATCTGGGAATCGACAAGAGCGCGGAGCGCCTGTGGCTCCAATCCATGACTCCCGGCGCCATCCGCGAAGGCTTCTCGCATTTGCTGCCGGGGGAGAACAAGGCTGGACTCGCCAATGCAGCCATGTGCCGATCGGAGGCGGACTGGCTGGTCGGCATCAACGCCACGCGCGCCTTCACCGTCCGCCTGTTCGGACGCCACGTCAAGGAGACCGCCAACCTGGGTCGGGTCCAGACTCCCACGCTCGCGTTGCTGGTGGAGCGGGAAAGGGTGATTCAGGCCTTCATCCCCCGTGACTACTGGATTGTTCGAGGGATCTTCGAGGTATCGGAAGCCACATACGGGGGGACCTGGATCCGGGAGCAATTCAAGAAACAGCCCGGCGATCCGGACGACCGCGCCGACCGGATCTGGTCCAAACAGGAGGCGGACGCGATTGCGGCACGCTGTACCGGCAAGCCCGCCGTAGCGACCGACAAAACGAAGGAAACCCGGGAATCGCCACCGACGCTCTTTGATCTCACCACATTGCAGCGCGAGTCCAACCGGCGTTTCGGGCTTTCCGCCCGTTCCACCCTTTCGGCGGCCCAGTCCCTGTACGAAAAGCACAAGGTGCTCACCTATCCGCGAACCGACAGCAAATGCCTCCCGGAAGACTACCCGGCCGAAGTGACGCGAATCCTCTCTTCCCTGGGCGAGGTGTACGCACCGCTCGTCCAACGGATCGGCGCCCCCTCCCGCGCCCCGATGGCGAAGCGGATCTTCGACAACGCGCGGATCTCCGACCACTTCGCGATCATCCCCACCGGCGAGTCGCCCAAGGGGCTGACCGCGGTGGAGCAGAAGGTATACGACCTCGTCGTGCGCCGATTCCTGGCCGCCTTCATGGACCCGGCCATATGGAAAATCGTTGAAAGAACCACCCGGGTCGGAGACGATACGTTCCGCACCACGGCAAGGGTGCTGGCAACGGCGGGCTGGCGGGAGGCGTTCGGCAAGGAAGAGGAGGCGGAGACGGATATCGGCATCGCCAGCCACATGCCCGCTCTGGGAGACATTCGCGACGTATGGACCCGGAAGGTGGAACTCGACGCGAACCGGACCAACCCGCCGCAGCGGTACAACGACGCCTCGCTGCTGGCCGCGATGGAGACGGCCGGCAAACTGCTGGACGACGAGGCGTTGGCCGAAGCGATGAAGGAGCGTGGCCTGGGCACTCCGGCGACGCGGGCGGAAACCATCGAGAAGTTGATCAGCGCGCACTATCTGACGCGCGACCGCAGGGATCTGGCGCCCACGTCGAAGGCGATGGACCTGATCCGTCTTTTGGAGGCGATTCCGGTGCAGGAGCTCGTCTCCCCCACGCTGACCGGCGAGTGGGAAAACAAACTGCTGCTGATGGAAAAAGGGCGGCTCTCCCGTAGCGACTTCATGAGGGACATCAAAGAGTTTACCGCACAAATCGTGGAAAAGGCCCGGGGATTCGACAGGGACACCGGATTCGAGAACAGCGCTTCGTTCGGGGCATGCCCGAAATGCGCCGGTCCGCTTCGGGAGAAACTCAAGGCCTATGAATGCACCGATTGCGATTTCAAACTTTACAAGACCGTAAGTCAGCGCCTGATCTCGAAAAACGAGGCGATCGACCTGATGGAGAAGCGTGAAATCGGACCGCTGGACGGCTTCTTCTCTTTTAAAACCCGCAAGCCCTTCTCCGCCAAACTTCGCCTGAATGAAGAGGGGAAAGTTGAATTTGTATTTGAAGACCGCGCTCCAAACGGCGAGGGGAACGCTCCTGAACTGCACATGGATATCCCCTGCCCCCTCTGCGGCAAGCCGATGTCCGCCCGCGAGGGCCGCTTCGGGAAGTTCCTCGGCTGCACCGGCTACCCGGAATGCAAGCATACGATCAACGTCGGTCCGGATGGGACGCCGCTCGCCGCGCCGGTTGGGGGAAAAGAGAGCGACGCCGTCTGCGAAAAATGCGGGAAACCGATGGCCGTCAAACGGGGGCGTTTCGGGACCTTCCTCGGCTGCACCGGCTATCCCGGATGCAAGAACATCGTGAAGACGCCCAGGGGCGCGCAGGCCGGCGCCCCGGCCGCCCCGGTCGAACTCACCGATGTTCTCTGCGAAAAGTGCGGGAAGCCGATGGCCGTCAAAAAGGGTCGATACGGTCAATTCCTCGGCTGCACCGGCTATCCCGAATGCAAGACCATCATGAAGTACAAGGCGCCGGCGAAGGGTTCGCCCGGAGACGGAACGGCGCAGCCATCCTGATCGGCGACGGGGAGATCATTGTGAATATGACCATGCAGGAGACCCCGGTCACCATCATCGGCGGGGGGCTTGCCGGCTGCGAGGCAGCCTGGCAGCTTCTCCGCCGCGGCCACAGTGTGCGGCTTTGCGAGATGAAGCCCGACCGTTTTTCTCCGGCCCACAAATCCCCTCACCTTGCCGAACTCGTCTGCAGCAACTCGCTCCGTTCAGGCGCACTGGAAAATGCCGTTGGACTTCTGAAAGAGGAGCTGCGGCGGTGCGACTCGCTGATCCTTGCGGCAGCCGACGCCACGGCCGTCCCCGCCGGAAAGGCGCTCGCGGTCGACCGGAACGCCTTCTCCCTTTTCATCGAGGAGAGACTCGCCGCAGAGCCCGGGCTGGAGCTGATCCGTCGCGAGGTCACCGAAATTCCCGCGGAGGGAATCGCGATCATTGCCTCCGGCCCCCTCACCTCCGATGCCCTTGCCCGCGCCATTGCCGTTTTGACCGGCAGCGAGTACCTCTACTTTTACGACGCGATCTCTCCGATCCTTGAGGGAGAATCCATCGATCTCCACCGGGTCTTCGCGGCATCCCGTTACGGCCACGGCGAGGCGGACTACCTGAACTGCCCGATGGACCGGGAAACCTATGAGGCCTTCTGGACGGAACTCACCAAGGCGGAGGAGGTCCCCCTCCGCGCCTTCGAGGAGATCAAATGCTTCGAGGGGTGCCTCCCGATCGAGGTGATCGGCCGGCGCGGGATCGACACCCTCGTCTACGGCCCGATGAAGCCGGTCGGGCTGATCGACCCGCGGACGGGCGGACAGCCCCATGCCGTTGTCCAACTCCGCCGCGAGGACCGGGAGGGAATCCTCTACAACATCGTCGGGTTTCAGACCAAGATGACCTGGCCGGAGCAGAGGCGTCTCTTCCGGATGATTCCCGGTCTGGAGAAGGTTGAATTTGCCCGCTACGGGAGCATCCACCGGAACACCTTCCTCAACGCCCCGGCGCTGCTTACGAACACCCTCCAGCTTCGCTCTGATCCCCGCCTCTTTTTCGCCGGACAGATCAGCGGTGTGGAGGGCTATGTGGAGTCCACGGCCATGGGCCTTCTCGCGGGACTGAACGTCGATTCTTTCCTTGCCGGCCGGGAGATGATCCCACCCCCTCCCGAGACCGCCTTCGGCGCACTGATCGGCCACATCACAAATACCGAAGCGAAGACCTTCCAGCCGATGAATGTAACCTTCGGCCTCTTCCCCCCGCTTCCCGGGCGCATCCGGAAGAAGGAACGCGGGGCACATTACGCCCGGCGCTCCCTTGAGGCGCTTGCCTCATGGCAGCAGCGGATCGCCGCCCGGCAAGTTCCACCAAACCAAGCCACGAACATGCCGAATTCCAAGAATGAATGACAAGTGAAGGCAAGCGATTACTCCAGGCCGGAATCCTGTGGCGAAGCGAGTAGGAGTCAGCGCCGTTTTTTATAATTCCTATTGCATTTCAAGCCATTCCCTTTTACATTGATTCCGCGCGAATATCTCATATTTAAATTTTGCAAAGGAGCTATCCCATGAACAAGTCCGATCTGATCGACGCTTTGTCTGAAAAGGAAACCTTGGCTCACAGCAATGCATTCGAGATTATCAACCTGGTCTTTGATGGTTTCACCGATTCTCTCAAGAAGGGCGGTAGAATTGAAATCAGAGGTTTTGGGAGCTTTTCCGTGAGGGAGTATGGCGCTTATACCGGAAAGAATCCGAAGACAGGAGAGAAGGTTCAGGTGAGACCCAAGAAGCTCGCTTTTTTTAAGGTGGGAAAAGAATTGAAGGAAAGGGTAAATAAGGGACTATAATCGTCGCCACGCCTTTGGATCTGAAATGCGGGACTTCAAATACAAGTCTTCCGGGCGGATTTGGGGGCATTGACCGATATCAAGAGGTTGTGGTGTTTTTATGGATCTTGTCCGTATATATCGCGTTTTTCAGGGGATGATGCGCTATCCGGATCTCCTGACTGAGATGCGCAGACTGTATCTCAAAACCCTTGTCGCGAAGGGCATCAACGACGAAGAAACGATCCGCAGGGAAGCGAAGGCAAGGATCGAGGCGGAGGGGAAGCCGCTCACCGAGGAGAATCTCAATACGTATACGGATGCCCTGATCGATCTGCACTTCATCAGTCATTTTTCCGATGAGGCGATTGAAAACCACATCAACCTCGCCCATAAAAACGAACTCTTCCGAAAACTCAACCGAGCGGTCAACACCGAGGGGGCGACTCCCGGAAAGATCCGCAAGGCGCTGCGTGAATTTTGCGAGATCCCCCAGGGGGACCTCTTCCTCAACGAGAGTGAGGCGGAGGGGGTCCGCGTGGCCCTCATCAACCACTTCATTTCCAACCATCTGCCCATCATCGGCATCGCCAAGCGCCATCTCACAATCCGAGACATTGACGATATGCTTATGAACAGCTTCTCGACGCCCCGTAGACCCGGTAAAATCGGGGGAAAGGCGACGGGGCTTCTGATTGCACACAAGATCCTCCTGCCGCGCCTGATGGGACGAGACCCCGAGTTGGAGAAATACGTGACGGTCCCCGAGTCTTACTATTTCAACTCGGGTATCTTTTCGGACTTCACCGACTACAACGGGCTCTACAGCTTCTATAGTCAGAAGTACAACACCTACGAGGCGATCGAGGAGAACTACCGCACTATCGGAGAGGTGTTTGCAAAGGCCTCCTTTCCCGGCGACGTCGTTGAGATGTTCAGGAAATTCCTCGAATCCGTCGGCGAGCATCCGCTGATCCTCCGCTCATCGAGCCTCCTGGAGGACAACTTCGGCTTTGCCTTCTCCGGGAAATACGACTCGGTCTTCGTTGCCAACCAGGGAGACATCGAGACGCGCCTCGCGGCGTTCATCCGTGGCCTCAAACAGGTCCACATGAGCACGTTCGCGCAGGCCCCCATCCTCTATCGCCGGGACCACAAGCTTCTGGATTATGACGAGAAGATGAGCGTTCTGGTACAAAAGGTGGTCGGCCGGCGCTTCGGCAATTACTTCTTCCCGTTCGCCGCGGGGGTGGCATTCTCCCACAACCCCTACCAATGGACTCTCCGCATCCGCCGAGAAGAGGGGATCGTCCGGCTGGTGTTCGGCCTGGGGACATCGGCAGTCGACCGGGTCGGGCAGGGATACCCCCGGCTGATCCCGCTCAGCCATCCACAACTCCGTCCCGAATCCGGCATCAGCCAGATCATGAAATACTCCCAGCGGATGGTCGAGCTGATGAATCTCGAGAGCGGGGTCATCGAGTCGCATTACTTTGACGAGGTCATGAACCTGGTCAGCCCCGAGGATCGGTTCCTCTCCCTCTCCACGGACCGGGACGGGTGGCTGGCCCCGCCGCTCTTCGAGATACAGGATATCGACGTGGAGAAGGGATGCATTACCTTCGATAATTTCCTCACGCGGACCCCTTTTGTCCCCCTCATGAAAAAGATCCTCCGGAAGTTGGAGTCGGCATACGGGCGGCCGGTGGACATAGAATTCGCCTGGGACCGGGACAAGCTCTACCTCCTGCAGTGCCGGACCCTCTCCGTAGTGGACGATCTTGTCGAGATCCCCCTGCGAGATGACGTTACCGGGGAGGCCCTGCTGTTCAGGAACAACCATGTGGTCTCCAGCAGCATCGTACGAGACATCGAGTACGTGGTTTACGTGGACCCGAAGGCGTACAACCGCATGGACTCCCACGAGGACAAACTGGCCATCGGCCGCGTGGTCAGCAAGCTCAACCGAGTGTTGGAGGAGAGTCGTTTTGGGATGTTCGGCCCGGGGCGATGGGGGAGCAACGACATCAACCTGGGCGTGCGGGTCGGTTACCAGGACATCAACCGGACCCGTATCCTGGCGGAGATCGCCTTCGAGGAGAACGGGTTCACACCGGAGGTCTCCCTGGGGACCCATTTCTTCAGCGACCTGGTTGAGGCCGGGATTGTTCCCATTGCCCTCTACCCGGACCAGGCAGAAAACGTCTTCAGGGAGAATTTCTTCTTGGAGATGCCCAACAGCCTAACCACCCTCGTTTCCGAGTACGCGGCCTATAACTCGGTTGTACGGGTGATCCACTTGCCATCGTGCACCGCGGGACGGTATCTCCAAGTCTTCCAGGACGCCCAGCGGCAAAAGGGGCTGGGTTTTTTGGAGGCGCCGGTGAAGACCCCTTAGCCCCTTCCGGGAGCTTTACCAGCAACTTCCTCATCACGCCATTCGTCGGCATCATCCCATATCCTTATGAAGTCACAGTCAGTAGCATGAGATCGATGAACTTGTCGAGGTGCCGCTGTCGGCGTTGGCAGACGACACCAATTACAGGGAGGAGACCCGTAGCGGGTGGTCCGGACGATATTGGGATGCATTTTTCTCTTGACTTCATCCTGCGGTTCGCGTAGCTTCCGTTGACCAGTCTTACCGGTCTTACCAATTTTGAGGGAACGGATGACTTTTGAGAAGGTAACGCAAACCCGGTTCAAAAAGAAGAGCTCCTTCATCGCCGACCAGATCCTGCGGATGATCAATACCGGAGGGTACACGGTGGGGAGCAAACTGCCCTCGGAGCGGGTCATCACCGAACAGATGGGCGTCAGCCGCCCCTCCCTGCGCGAGGCGATCAGCGCGCTTCAAATCGTCGGCATCCTCGAAAGCCGTCCCGGCGACGGCACCTATGTCTCCGCCCCGGCGGCGAGCGAAGATCTCACACGCCGCGCCCTTACCGTCTTGGAGGAGTGCGACAGCCCCTACGACAACATGCAGGCGCGCAAGGCCATGGAAATCGGCGCGACGCAACTGGCTATCCGGGTGGCCGCAAACGCCGATCTTGTCGCGCTGAAGGCGGCCTGGGATGAAAAATGCGAGCGCGGCCGGCGGGGGGAACTCGAGGAATATCTGCGCTACGGCAAGGAGTTTCATCTGGCCATCGCCCGCGCCACAAAGAACCGCATCATCGAGGGAATCACCGAAAGGCTCCTCGATATGACCATCCAACCTCTCTGGATCAACATGCGCCGCGATTACTTCCTCAAGGACCCCTCACGGATCGAACTGATGCTCGACATCCATGACCGGATCCTCAGGGCGATCATCGAGCGGGACGCGGAGAGGGCGACACGGGAGCTGGAAATCCACTACGACATTCAGATCGAGCAGATCTATGGCCTGATCGAGGGAAGCCATCCGGCCGAAAACGGAAAACCGGAAGAGATCCTCGCGGACAAAGGGGGTGATCACCGGCAGGATGGTTGAATGGAGGCGATCCGTGGTTCCATGGAAAGCCATGTTACTGGGCGGAACCCGATGGGGATCTTGAAATCCCGGCGGTGTCCGAATCTTGTGATGGAGGGAAAAGATGAAGAACGTATGCAAGTGGTTTGTTTTGCTTTTGGTTGGCCTGTTTGTCGTCGTCGGTGCGGGAAGCGCGATGGCGGCCGGCAATTTTCCTGAGAAACCCGTTACCATCATTGTCCATGCCGGCGCCGGAGGCGGAAGCGACATCTTCGCCCGCACGCTGTCGGCAGCCGTGGAAAAGGAGAAACTCCTCCCCAAGCCGCTGGTCGTCGAGAACAAGCCGGGCGGAAGCGGCGCCATCGCCTTCGCCTATGTGGCCAACAAGAAGAAGGACCCCTACTACATGGTCACCGCGGTCACGAGCTTCCTGACCACCCCGCTGATGGGGAAGGCCCCGGTCGGGCTGAAGGATTTCACGCCGATCGCCAATTTCGCCTT
>CAYSSF010000098.1:0-14754 GCA_964433455.1 uncultured Syntrophaceae bacterium | reverse complement strand
GGAACTGCGGGATGCCTTGGGGATTGCCGAGGTTCGTCACTTCAATCTCGCGGCATCCGGCGAGGATCAACTCCTCGCCGTAAAAGATCTTGGCTGCCGTGGAGATAGTCTTCTCCTCGTGCTGGAATCCGTCCCGGATGGTAATGTCGCCGATGGTCACCTTCTTTGGCATGCGGGGGAAAATCTTCCAGTAGTCATACTCCGTCATAAACCTGTTCTCCTTTGCTTTCGTGATGGTTATGGTTTTACGGTTACCGACCGGTTCGGGGCGGCATGTTCCTCCTGTCGTTATGGGGGACAGATTTCAAATCCGGCCCCATTGGGAGATTCGTAAAAGGCGATGGCAGTAGTTAAACTTGTGCCGAATTCCTTGTCAAGAAAAACCTTTTCGGTCCGGGATCCGGCAGTGGTTTTTATCTGCACGCTGTGGTAGAGTCGGGCCAAAGCGTCAGGAAAGCATCATAACAGGGCCTTGACGTCGCGCATGCGCGACGTTGGTGGTAACGTTGTAAACGGGACCCCTTTTGGAAAGGATGATGTGCCCCCCCGCTCAACCGCCGCCATCCCCACGATTGTGCCGCAGGTTATCCGGAGAGATCCCATTCGGATCGTTCTCCCGTTCATTTTTGCGATCATCTGCCTCTCTCTTCTGTTCGGATCGGTCCGGCCGGCGGCCGCCGGCTGGAAACCGCTCGTTGAACGCCTGGCGGCTGACGGTTTCGACCGGCATGCGCTGGAGGCGCTTTTCGATCGTCCGGAGGTCCGTTTCGAGCCGGACGCCATGGCCGATAAGATCCAGGCCCTCCTCCGCTCCCGCGCCGAAAGTCCGGACGACGTTGCCCGGTTGAAAACTACTGTCCGCCAGGGTTACCTGAGCAAACGGGTGATCGACCGCGCCCACGCCTATACGACTGAAAACAGAGCCATCCTGGAGGAGATCCAAGCCCGCTACGGCGTCCCGAAGGAGATCATCGTCTCGATTCTGCTGATCGAGACGCACCTTGGGCGGAACACCGGTGACCGCCGCGTCTTCAACCGGCTGGCCAGCATGGCCCTCTCAGCCGACCTGGAAACCGTCCGGCGCTATATGGTAAGCGGATCCCTCCTCACGCCGGAGAATGAACCGTTCGCCCGCCGCCGCTGCCAGGAGAAGGGGGACTGGGCCTACAACGAGTTGACGGCGCTGCTCCGGCTGGCCGATCGGAACGGGTACGATCCGGTCGAAATCCGTGGGTCGATCTACGGGGCGATCGGCCAGTGCCAGTTCATGCCCTCCAACGTCTTCTCCTACGGCGTGGACGCCGATCAGGACGGCCGGGTCGACCTCTTCGTCAAAATGGATGCGCTCCACAGCATCGCCAACTACCTGCGCGGACATGGCTGGCGCCCGGGTATGGACCGGGATGGCGAGCACCGTGTCATCTTCGGTTACAACCACAGCACCGTCTATGCAAACACCGTCCTTGCCATAACCAAAAAGCTGAAGGAGCGGAACCGGTCCCGGCCGTAAATGAATGGGGTTTCATAGGGGGGTCACCTTTCCGGCGCAGACCCTTAAATGCCATGACTACCGCCGCCCGCCGCCTTCCATTGGCGTTTTCTCTTTTCGATACGGATGCCTCGATGCTTCATCGGGCCGACCCTATCGCCGGAAGGAACGGGACGATATCGAGAAAGCGGATTTTCGGGTGTCTGGTTTGCGGAAGCGTATTGGTTACCAGGATCTCGCTCACCGGCAGGCGAGAGAGGCGTTCCGTTGCCCCGCCGGAGAAGATGCCGTGGGTCGCGGCGATGCGGATGGTCGCGGCGCCGTTTTCGGAAACGAGCTTGACCGCTTCGACGATCGTTCCGCCGGTATCGATCATATCATCGATGATGAGAACCTTCTTCCCCCGAACGTCTCCCTGGAGACGGATGGCAATCGCGACATTCGGCCGTGGCCTGATCTTATCGATCAGTGCAATCTCCGGACGGGACCCCAGAAGTTCTGCGAGCCGTCGCGCCCGTGGGGCGGATCCCGCATCGGGGGAGACGATCACCGCGGGAGGTCGTTTTGCGAGCGCCGCGGCAAACAACGGCAGGGCAGACCATTCCACGACGGATGGGCCGAGGGCCCTTCGAATGTGTTCGCTGTGAACGTCGCAGACAACCAGCTTCAATGGCTGCGTCTGCCGGAGAAGTTCCGCGACCATAACCCCCATGGCCGCCGCTCCCTTTCTATCGGACCGGTCCTGCCGCGCATACCCGAGGTAGGGAACAATCAGGGCGATCTCGGCGGCGCCGTTTTCAACGAGCAGTCGATGGAGAGCCAGCAGGTCGAAAAGCGATTCCGGAGCGGGAAGCACGGAGGCGATGATTGCAAGCGATTGTCCCGTCACCTCTTCCTTCAAAAGATATCTCCGCTCCCGATCGGCGAAGACGGAGGATTCATATCGTCCGATCGTCCAGCCGTGCCTTACCAGGGAAGCGCGCAAATGCCGGGTGGATTCGGTGAGAAAGGATTTCATTTCACGATCCCGCAGATGGATGCAGCCGATCTCTCGACCCTCAGTAACGCAACAGGGCAATGACGGAGGAGCCCTCCGGCACCGCTTCCGGTTCAATCGTGTAAACCGTTCCACCGTTCAGCAGGGTTTGGATTGCAGCCAGATCGAGGAGGTCTTCACTGGCCTCCGTGGGTTTCGCGTGCAGTTCAACCGTCTGACCGGCAGGCAGAAAACTCCCCCAGACTTGCGCGCCCGACGCGACCATCAGTTTTTCCACCCGCCCTTGAGCGGCTGCCGGAAGGATTTCTTTAAGATCCCCGGATGTTTTTCCCGTGCCTGCCTGTCGGTTATACTGGGAAATCATCTCCTCTTCGGCCTTCCGAAGGTAGGGCTGAACCACCTTCCATGCCCGCGCTTGAAGCTCTCCGGCGCTCAACATCTCGGGATTTCCGATGATTCCTTCTGCCATGAGGTGGGGGTATGAGTTGACTTCCCGATAGATGGGCAGGAGATAATCGACTCCTGCCAGCAACAGTGGGGTCCGGTCCGACCGGAGCAGTTCCTGCAGCCCTTTATCGATTTTTTGAAAATAGCGGTGGATATCTTCCTTGCAGCATTCAACCCCCCCATGAGCGAAAAATACGGCATTGCCCCCTCCTCCGCCGGTGGAAGCCTTGCCGCGGACCTGGAGCTGCCGTTCCGGTTCATCGTACCCGATGGCTTCTGTCAGAGACGTGGGGATATGAGCCAATTCCATCTCCCAGGCGCCGTAACGATTCCCCTGGAGGAGGCGGATTTGATTCTGGCTGAGGGCCAGCACGTAGAATCCCGAATTCTCGATAAAGAGAGGGATCAGGGGTTTCAAGTGAAAGCGGTGCGCCACAACCACCCGTTCTTCAAACCGCAGCGGAAGGCGGTAAGAGCGGACCATGTCGTGCGACAGGAATACGGCCAGCCCGTCGCCCCTGTATTGCCAAAAGGAGAGATCCCCCAGGAGTTTTTGCAGGGGCGCAACGAATTCGGTTGCCTCCGCTCCCCGGAGCCCTCCACGGATCAGCTTCTCCTCGGTCTCCCGCAGCAGATTCTTGTAACGAACCAGATCCTGGCGGCCTTCGACCGGCGCCCGGTGGGTGGGCATATAAAGGGAGACGTGCAACTCCCCGGAAGGGGTCAGCAGCGCTTTCAGGTCTTCTTTCGTAAACTGGTCCATGATCTTCTCCTTTATGTTCGTTTTTTCCTACCATACCCTACCTGTTTATTCCGTACGATGATCATTGAATGGAAGCAAAATGGTAAGAAAAAACTACCCCTCGCCCCGAAACGGCCCATCGTTGAAGAATCCTCTTCTTCCGGTCAACCCCTCGCTGAGGTTTTTCACCGTCTCCTCGTCGCTGACGATCTTTCCGATGGTCCCGCGCCCCTCGTTGACGGGTGTGACCCTTTGTTCGATCAGCCATTCTGTTTTTTATCGAGCGCACGAAGGCATTGCTTTTGTTTGACATTGCTATTGACGGGGAGAGTATAAGCGGCAGCAAACTTGTATGTCAAGGGATATTGGCCGAAAATGCGGGATGCGGCGCCGATGACTGCGGAAGGGATGGGAATGTCGGGAAAGTTGGGGAAAGTGAAGGATTATCCTGTTGTCGATCTCGTAGTCTTTGACATTTCGGAGATTTGCATGTAATTGCTGCAAAAAGGAAGATATCGCTCCTGTTCGTTCGTTTTCGACGCCAAGGATTTCTTTCCGGTCAAGGGAAAAAACAGAATCACGAATCAAGCGACAGAAAGGACATTCGATAGATGACACAGACAACCCCGCCCCTTCCCTCCGATTTCATCCGGGACATCATCGACGACGACATCAAAACCGGCAAACTCCGGGGGCGCGTGGCCACGCGCTTTCCGCCCGAACCGAACGGCTACCCCCACATCGGACATGCGAAATCGGTCTGCCTCAATTTCGGGATCGCCGCCCAGTACGGCGGAAGCTGCAACCTGCGCATGGACGACACGGACCCCAGCGGGGAGAGCATGGAATACGTGGGGTCGATCATCCGGGATGTGAAATGGCTGGGTTTCGACTGGGGGGATCGCCTCTATTACGCCTCCGGCTACTATGAAAAGCTCTACCGGTATGCCCAGGAGCTCATCCGAAAAGGTCTGGCCTATGTCTGCGACCTCAACGCGGACGAGATGCGGGAGTACCGGGGCACGCTGACCGAGCCGGGAAAAGAGAGTCCCTACCGCAACCGCACCATCGAGGAGAATCTGGACCTTTTCGAGCGGATGCGAGCCGGTGCGTTTGTGGACGGGGCGCACGTCCTCAGGGCAAAGATCAATATGGCCTCTCCGAACGTCACCATGCGCGATCCGATCATCTACCGGATCAAGAAGGAGAGCCACTACCGGACCGGCGATGCGTGGTGCATCTACCCGATGTACGACTTTGCCCACTGCCTTTCCGACTTCATCGAGGGGATCACCCATTCGATCTGCACGCTGGAGTTCGAGAACAACCGGCCGCTGTACGATTGGTTCCTGGACAAACTGGTCGAGGGGCCGCGTCCGCGGCAGTTCGAATTTGCCCGACTGAATCTGAGCTACACGGTCATGAGCAAACGCAAGCTGCTGGAACTGGTGGAAAACGGGGTCGTTGCCGGCTGGGACGACCCGCAGATGCCGACGCTGTCCGGGATGCGCCGCAGGGGGTTCACGCCCGAGGCGATCCGGAAATTCTGCGAAAAGATCGGCGTCTCGAAAAACGACAGCCTGATCGATATGGCGCTTCTGGAAAACTGCGTCCGGGACGACCTCAACGAGAAGGCGCTCCGCGTGATGGCGGTCCTCCGGCCGCTCCGCGTCGTGATCGACAACTATCCGGAAGGGCAGGTCGAGATGTTCGACTGCCCCTATCACCCGAAAAACGCCGGGATGGGCTCCCGGAAGGTCCCCTTCTCCCGGGAACTCTTCATCGAGCAGGAGGACTTCATGGAGGTTCCGCCGAAGAAGTTCTTCCGCCTCGCCCCCGGCCGGGAGGTGCGCCTCCGCTACGGCTACTTCATCCGTTGCGTCGACGTCGCAAAAGATCCGGCCACCGGCGAGGTCGTTGAGGTCCACTGTACCTACGACCCGGAGACGCGGAGCGGCTTCGCCCCGGACGGCCGGAAGGTCGATGCGACGCTCCACTGGGTGTCGGCGGCCCATGCGGTGACCGCCGAGGTGAGGCTCTACGACCGCCTCTTTCTCGTTCCGGACGCGCTGTCGGAAGAGGGCGATTTCGCGACCTATCTGAATCCGAAATCGCTGGAAACCCTGAAATCCTGCCGCCTGGAGCCGAGCCTCGCGGTCGCGGCGCCGGGGCAGCGGTTCCAGTTCGAGAGATTGGGGTATTTCTGCGTGGATTCCGAGGATTCCTCGAAACAGGCGCCGGTCTTCAACCGGACCGTGACGCTGCGGGACGCCTGGGCGAAGCTTAAAAGGGTATCTTGAGAGTATTCATCTAAATGTGTTCTCCTTCTTCAGCCCGGGCAGCTATGACAGGAGCAGCTCCAAGTCCTCTTTCGTCAGATTGCGTATCAGGCTGTTGTCGGCATTGATGATCGCCTCGGCAAGCTCCCGCTTCGTCCTTTGGAGCTCCAGCACTTTTTCCTCTACCGTGTCCCTGGCGATGATGCGATAGGCGAATACCTTACGGGCTTGCCCGATACGGTGGGAACGGTCGATGGCCTGCGCCTCCACGGCGGGATTCCACCATGGGTCAAGCAAGTAAATATATTCGGCCGCCGTGAGGTTCAGTCCGAGGCCTCCGGCTCTGAGGCTGATCAGAAACAGCCTGCAGGCGGGGTCTGTCTGAAATTGCTCCACAACCGCTCCCCGGTCGCGCGTCCGTCCATCGAGGTACGCATAAGGGGTCTTCTGCTTGTCCAGTTGTTCCCGCAGGATAGCGAGGAAGCTTGTAAACTGCGAAAAAACCAAGACCTTGTGCTCTTCCTCCGTGATCTGTTCCAACTGGGGAAGCAACGTTTCAAGCTTGGCGCTGGGGTGGGATTGCTTTGACCGGTCGATGAGACCCGGATGGCAAGCCGCTTGCCGCAATCGCAGCAGCGCTTCCAAAATCTGAATCTTGGCTCTGTTCACCCCGTCGCGCGCCACCTGATTGAGCAGCGTCTGACGGTAGTGGTCCCGCAACTCATTGTAGAGCTTCCTCTGTTTCGTATCGAGATCGCAATAGAGCGTCTGCTCGAGTTTTTCCGGCAACTCGCGGGCAACCTGCCCCTTGGTCCGGCGCAGGATGAAGGGACGCAGGGCCTTTCCCAGGAGCACGCGGGTTTCTGGCTCGGGGTTGCGCGCGCCCGCGCCGGTCAGCCGAAAGACGGAAGCCGCACCCAGCATGCCGGGGTTGAGAAACTCGAAAAGACTCCAGAGCTCGCCCAGGTGGTTTTCGATGGGGGTGCCGCTCAGCAGCAGACGATGGTTGGCCTTGACGAGGCGAACGGCTTTCGCGGACTGCGTATTGGCGTTCTTGATCGCCTGTCCCTCATCCAGAATGCAGTAGTCGAATTGCACGTCCTGAAACTCAACGGCGTCGTTGCGCAAGGTCCCGTAGGTGGTGAGAATGAGATCATATTTATCGAAATGCTCGCCCGGCTTCGGCCGGTCGGCGCCTGTATGATCGAGGAGTTCCAACCGCGGAGCGAACCGTTTGGCCTCCTGTATCCAGTTGAAGACCACCGACTTCGGCGCGACAACGAGGGAAGGCCCCGGGGTTCCCTTCCTGTGGGCGGGGGCGTCGTCCCTGCCCGCTTCCCGCAGCGCCGACGATCTGAGTTCCCTCCTTTCATCCAGCATCGCCAGAACCTGCACCGTTTTTCCCAGCCCCATGTCATCCGCCAGGCAGCCGCCGAAACCGAACTTCTCCAGAAAATGGAACCAACCCAATCCCTCCTTCTGGTAGTCCCGCAAGTCCCCTGTGAAGCCGGCCGGCGGATCACAGGGTTCAATTCCTGCAAAGCGCATCAGTTCGTCCCGGGCATACTGAAAGACGGCATCGCACGTGGAGGACTCCGGCTGGGAGGCCAGCAGGGCGTCCAGCAATCCCACCTGGCAGCGCGAGAAGCGGAAGTGGTCGTCATCGGCGATTCCGAGACCGGCCAGCATCCCGTATTTTTTCAGCCATTCTTCCGGCAGCATGCCGAGGGTGCCGTCATCCAGTGGGACCAGGTTCTGGCCACGCCGGAGAGTCGCCAGCAAATCAGGGAGCTTTGCCGCCCGGTCATCGAACCGGACTTCGCCATGCAACTCGAACCAATCGATGCCGGCAGTCACCGACAGGTGAAACTTCCCGGGACGGCGGTAAACTTTCCCCTCCGCCTCGACGTGCCAGCCCGCAGCCAGCAACTCCCGCACCGCTCGCGGAAGATTCCGGGACGCCACATCCCGCGACACTCTCTCATAATGCCGGTTTTCCCGGAACCCCAGACTCTGAAGCTTATGAAAGGCTTCTTGCTCGACGGCACGGTCGCGCAGCAAGACGCGATGCTGCTCCGCCAGGAGACAACCTCGCCCGGGATCTTCATAGGCAATCAAGTGTCGCTCGTAATCGAATGCCAGTCTCCACTGCAGCGTTCCGGCATCCCATCGATTTCTCCGTTCCGGCGCTGCGACCGTGAGCCGGGGCCGGGGAGTGACGCGAATCTCTTCGCACTGCAATTCCGCAGGCAGAGAAAGAGAGGGCAGGACCGGCATGGCCATCAATTCCCGGATCAAGGCATCTCCCTCCTCGATGGGCACGATGAGGCTATCGCGCTTGCGCAAGGCGTCAATCCATCCAAAAGAGCCGTTATCCAGAAGGCGGGCAACCCTGTCTTCGAAAAAAACGAGACCTCCTGCGACCAGCAGGGAAGGCGTCTCCAGCCCCATACGCTCCATCCCGCGCCGGAGCTGACCGTTTAGCAGATACACACGGGCAGAAGCATCCTTTTCCGCGTTCAAGCAGAACTCCCACGGCTCGCCATCGTCCCATCGCAGAAAGCCGTCAACGGGATCGGATGACGTTTTTCGCAGGAGATATCGCCCCGTGCGGCAGAGCAGTTCCACCAGATGGTCCTGCATGGGGCCCGGCAGGATGCGGCGAAAAGCGCTCCTTCCATAATAGCCCTGGTAGCCATGCCAGTCGCTCACGTCCCGGCTTCCCAGCAGCATGGACATGATGCGCTGGTCCTCCGGGTCGCGCAGGTTCTCCGGCTTACCGTAAAAAGCAGAAAGGGACTTCACTCGGCCCCATTCGCCGTTTTTCCTCATTTCCTGCTGCGTCGCTTCGATGACCAACCCTTTCCCGGCGAGGGTGGCAGGAACATCGACAAAATAGAGAATTCGCCCGGTCGCCGGCCAGCACCCCTGCTCTTCCTGCCGCCCGCCCTGCAAAGCGCCGCGCAGGGCAGTCAGATAATCCCGCCATCCCGGTGGCGGAGGAGCAGCCTGCGGATAGCGACGCACCTGAGAATGCGGAACGCTGACCGGCTGGACGTCACAGGGACGAAGGACCGCTTCGGCCCCCAGTTCCCGATCCCCGGCGCCGTCTTCATCCGGGTCGAGGCTCACGATGCCGACCTCCAAAGACGCCGGATCGCGGTTATTCTTGCCCCTTAGGTAATCCTTCTGCCCCGCGTTGAGAAGTGCCGCCCAGATATGCTTGCAGACCGCCTCCTCTCCCTCAAAGAAAGGGCAGGTGCAGGAGGCGAGAATCGTGTCTCCCTCGCGGCGCAGGCGGACTTCGTAGGTCTCGGACCCCGCGACCTTTGCCAGCAGCTTTTCCCTGCTTCCGTTGACGATCTGGACGGCCCCGTTCCTGCAATAGGACCACCCCCGGGCCCGCACCGCGCTGTCAACCTGCCCGGCTATATGCGTTGTAAACGCCACTTGCTAAGGTCCCTTCTGCTTATCTCTTTTGAGGTTTCAACGGGTTTCAACATCGATGGCGGCAAGCATCCGGTCAGTCTCCGCTGACTTATTGGTCAACAACTGTCCGGCCTCGTCATGTCAATTTCCGGCGCACGCCCCGGAAACCGCTTTCTCCAAGGCATCTTTGATAAAAGCGTTCAATTTCTTTCCCTCATCCATTGCCTGGGTAACAAGTCGCTGGTGCAAGGAGGGGTCGAGGCGGATATTGAAAGTCCCCTTGAAAGGTTTCTCAGGCTTCTTTCCCGTCTCTTCGCAAAGCTCCAAATAATCATCAACGGCTTCCTCAAAGGCGGTCCGCAGCGAAATAACGTCCGTTCCCTCATAACTGACCAAGGCGCGGACGAATTCCAATTTCCCATAAAAAATCTTGTCTTCATCGTCGTAATGGACGGAGCCGAAGTAGCCATTGTACGTCATCATGTCTCTCATAGGAGGACCCCTTCTCTTAAAGTTTCTTCGACCTGTTCGATCTGGTATCGTTTTAATGCCGGTGCGGGGTGAGGCCGGTGCAAGATGATTGGGGGGCAACTTATCGTGATTGAATCGCACACGGGAGCCGCCGGTTTTCCCTGCCTCGGCCGGAGAATATCCGAACCCCGCCGGCAGAGATGTCAATTCGGCCCATGTGAAATCCGCAGGACGTGAAAGAAAACGCTTTACCAGCTTGTCGTGTTTGCTCATCTTGACGGTGATGCTATCACCCGATTTGCCAAAATGCAAACTGCCAATAGTTGCAGATTCTTCTTGGCTATCGAACTTAAGGGGGCTCGCCGATCAACTGCCTTTCAAGCCTTTACCGGCAGGCGCTGTATCATACTGTGATGACAGCGCCTCAGATATTACAGTTATGTGCGGAGCTATCTCCGGATGTCGGCGCATTTCCGTAATGACTCTGCGTTCGCTCTCATCTATGATGAGCGGGGTGTCGTCTTCAATATAGAACTCAACAGGGCGCACGTTCAAGAGAGTGCAAAGCCGAGCCTGCCCGTCTTTGCCCATTCCCTTTTTGCCCCGAATAATCGCATTGACATAGGAAGGCTTCACACCCAGCATCTCGGCCAATTTGTTTTGGGATAAGTGGAACCTGTGCAAAAGCCGCTGAAGATTGGCTCCTACCAGTCTGTTGATGTCCTGACCATCCATAGTGAAATGGATCGTATAGAAATCAACCTTTGCTGTCTATTCCCCATTAAAGTTCTTAATCTGATATTAGATAACCATTACGGTTGCTTTTTTTAAACCGTAATGGTTATTTTTTATTGACTAACGAAACCATATTTGTTATACGTTGCCACGCTATGGCCCTATAAGGCCCTTAATTCACAGATACAACGTGTCTTGTGGTACCGCGCCCGATACGGCGCAAGATTATTCTGTATTGGCAAGCAGGCACTGAAAAGTACCCCTGCCTAAACCCTTTCGATAATTTTTTTGGCTGTCCAATAGCAAGAATTAGAGTGCTTTCCTGTGGTGAGGTTTAAGGATGTTTAAATCCGTCACCGGCTCGGGGCATGGCCGCTCGAACTTATGCAACACCCTTTCAGGGAAATTACCTCCGCTCCCCGTCGCAAGGTTCTATTTCGCGCTATTGCTGCTTTTCACACCGAGAGATTTGCAAGCGGCATTGCACCAGGTTCATCCTATGCCAAGCCTTCATTTATCTCTAACCAATAACCATTTCATACGATTGGGGGACTTTTTATGAATAAGACTGTCAGGATTGGGTTTTGTGGGGTTGTCTGGTTTCAGACAGCGATTGCGGTAATGCTGTTGGCCATGAGCACGTCGGCAGCGGCTCTTGACTCTGACGGCTTTGTATTTCCTGTGCTCGGCGTATCACAGACAGACCCGGTGACGAATACAAGCAATCCCCTTGATGACGGATGGCACGGTAACGGAGTTGGCGCCAATGTCTCCGACTTTGACGACGGCCATTTGGGGCAAGATTATGCAAAAGCAGGATGCGCCGGGCTGCCCGTTTATGCCGTATCGAAGGGGAAAGTGGTGCAGGTCATTGACGCGGATAATCAGTATGGCTGGGCTGATGGTGGGGATCACGGCTGGGGACGTGTCATCATTATTGAGCATACCCTTTCATCCGGTTTCAAAACTGACAATTCAATGGTAACAACAACCCCGAACGAAGCGAATCCTCGAAAAGTTTATTCTCTTTATGGGCATCTAAAAAGAGGGAGTATCCTTGTCAGTGTTGGGGCTGCGGTTGACAAAGGGCAAAAAATAGCAGAAATCGGTCAGGATGGTGTTGATCTCAACACGGGGGGCTCTCATCTTCATTTCGAAATAAAGAATGGGTCCGCCTATGCGTCCAAAGAGTGTTGTGTGAGCCAGCCTACTTATGGCGTAGGATTCGGTTATTCCGGAAAATCGGATTATGCTCCCAATCGCTATATCCCGTCCGTCTTCATTGAAAATAACAAGGCTATAAACCGCATACTGATAAAGCCTGCAGGCGGTACGACCATCTATTGGCTGCAACACGGCATCATCTATCCGGTTTCAGCCCCATCCGTCATCGACACCATGAAAGCAGCCGGCATTGCCAACTGGGACTGGGGCAAGGTCGTTACTGTGTCGGATATCTCAAAATACACGACTGGTCCAACCATACTGACGGCGACTTCCGCCTCGGACAATCTGCTTGTGAAGGACGTATCAACGAAACGCATTTATAAAATGAACAACGGCGTTAAAGAGTACCAGTCCACATTGGCGAGTTTTGCCGACGTGATAGATATGGCGCCGGCCTATTTTGCTCAAGAAGCCAGCGGTACATACACTGCTGGCCAGTCCGCACCAACCGACGCCATCCGGCAAGTCTTTGCGGCGACCTATGATGCCAACAGCGCCGATCTCGGTTCGCCGACCGATGTTGTGAAGGCGACCTCGTCAGCCACGGGCGTCACCGGCTATTATCAGACCTTTGCCAATGGCTCGATCCAATACATGGCCAGTGGCGCCAATGCCGGAAGCGCGTTTGCCGTGTACGGAGAAATATACGACAAGTGGGCTCAACTCCACTACGCAAACAGTCCCCTTGGTCTGCCCACCGGCAGCCAGTCTGAGCAATTCACCTCAAGCCAGGGAACAACAGGCTACTATCAATCTTTTGAAGGAGGCTCCATACAGGTCAATATCAAAGACAACATAAAATACGCCTATGCCGTTTACGGGAAGATTTACGAGAAGTGGGGACAATTGAGTTATGCCACAGGCGACTTGGGCCTGCCCATAGGCGATATTGTTGAAAATGTGCGCTCCGGCTTCGGGACTACCGGTTCATATCAGCGTTTTGAAAATGGGTCCATTCAGGTGATTGGCGCCAATGCCTACGCCGTGTCCGGCGCGATTTACGGCGAATGGGGCAAGCATGGCTATGCCGGGAAATTCACCCCGGGTGACGACATTGAGATTGCTCATGTCACTTGGGCCGGTTTCCCGGCAAGTGACGCCTATGCCTGGAGCGGCATAACAAGGCAGGATTTTGAAGGCGGCTACATCGTGACGAATGGCGGTACCACTGCTGACTTTGTGTCTGACAAACACCCGCAAGGCCTCACCGCTGCTGTGCAGACAGGCGATACTATCCGTCTGGCATGGCAGAACAGGATTGCATCAACAGGGGTGAATGTCTATCGCTCCGGCAGTCCGACGGAACTGATCGCCACCGTTGAGGGCAGCGCCACATCCTACACCGATACGGCAGCCGCAACCGGGCATGCCTACACCTATTTCGTCTCGGCCTATAACGAGACAGCCGAGTCTCCGGCATCCAACTTGGCAAGCATGTCTATTGCAGGTACTGGACAAAATATCTTGACGGTTTCAAAGGCCGGACTTGGCAGCGGGACGGTCACAAGCGACGACGGGTTGATCGATTGCGGGTATGACTGCTCGGAGGTCTACGACGGAAGTCCAACCGTGACGTTGACCGCCCAGCCGAGTCCAACCTCAACTTTTGGCGGATGGTCTGGCGCATGCACAGGTGCATCGGTTACCTGCACCTTTACCGTAAATACAGCAATAGAAGTTACATCTAGTTTTAATAGACTTGCCTATGAACCACGATCACCAGGGGAAGAAGAAATCATTGGAATGGTCACTGATCTTTCTTCTGGGGTAGCTATTACAGGAGTTGCTGTTTCAACTACTAATGCCTCAACTTCAATAACAATCGGCGGTATTCAAGAAACATTTGATGGGCAAACCATCGGAAGTCAATGGACACTCGGAGGCAACGCTAATCCGTTTATCAGCAGCGATAAGCGGGTGCAGTTCGGCGATGTTTCTGACAATCAATATAGTTCTATAAGCAGAGTGCAGAATATATTGGAAAGCACAACGGTTTCCTTTGACTATCAGGTCTCAAGCGAAAGCGGATATGATTATCTGAGGTTTTATGTTGACAGCATTGAGAAACAGAAGTGGAGTGGCTCTACAAATGGTACCTATTCAACGAATATAACGGCGGGCAATCACACCTTCCTCTGGAAATATACTAAAGACGGATCAGCATCAGCCGGATCAGATACGGCGTGGATCGATAATATAAGCATAGGTGAGGTCGGCACTCCTGGCCATTATACACTTGGCCCTTTATCTCCTGGTACATACATCGTAACCTATTCAAAAGCAGGCTACCAGTCGATAACAACGTCAGCGACAATTCTTGCTGGGCAGGCAACGATCTTAGATGTCGCTATGCCCATATCACTCTCAGGCACCGTCAAAGACTTGGCTACTAATCTGCCGCTTTCAGGTGTTGCAGTAACGACGACAGGTGCGAATGTAACGACGGATGCAAATGGAAAATATACATTGGGAAGTCTTGTGCCGGGGGATTTTTCGCTGACATTTTCTAAAGCAGGCTACCAGCCGATAACAAAGTCAGCGACAGTTCTTGCTGGGCAGGCAACGATCTTAGATGTCGCTATGCCCATATCACTCTCAGGCACCGTCAAAGACATGTCCACCGGCAATCTCATCACAAGTGTCACCGTGACCGCGACCGGCGGGACATCAGCGCAAACGACCACAAGTGGCTATTATGCTTTGGGAAGTTTACCCCCCGGCGTTTACGACGTCACTTTTTCCAAGAGCGGCTATCAAACTGTAACTGCGTCCAATGTGGTAATCAGGGCAGGAGATGCAACCGTGCTGAATATGGAGCTGACCATTCCTGGATACCTGACCATCACAGTTTCTGCATTACCACCCGCCGACACCGGCAACCAATATAATCCAAGGATCAAAATAACCGGCGGTGTATGGCCTTACACATATTCCATCG
>CAYSSF010000097.1:13355-15010 GCA_964433455.1 uncultured Syntrophaceae bacterium | reverse complement strand
CAAGCTGATCCGCCGACATGGACATCGGTTGCGTCGAGGGATTGCTTTCCGGCAGAGAGGTAAGAACGTTGCCCTGACCGTCCTCCACGATGATATAATATTCTATGCCGCTTACCGTACGTTCCGCGGGTATCCAGGCTTGATAGACATTATCGACAATATCCATGACAGCCTGCTGAAAAACCGTCTCTCCAATGCCCCGGAAGTATAATTTTGCAATTAAATCCGGATACTTTTTCGTATATACTTCTGCCGCCCGCACCTTGATGTTCACCGGCCTGCTGACCAGCGTCTTGTTTTTCTGAATATAAAGCACCCCTCTGGGGCGGGCAAAAGCAATGGCGGATTCATTTGTGTTTATATCTCTATATTTCGCATAGATATATTTGGTGCCGTCCCCTTTGAATTCCTTCGTTGCCGCAAAGGCTTCCCAATTAGCCGGGGGTGGGAAGGCTGGGTCTTCAGTGATTTTCATATCGATTGGCGGACCATCCGCGCCGAGCGAAAGGGTCAATACAGGATTTTTTATAGTGCCCGAACGTTTGAGTATCGAAATAAATGGATTTGTAGGGCCAAAAATGACTGCGTCGGCATAAGGCAAAAGGGTTGAAAAATTCGATATTCCCTTCACCAGGTCATCATATTTATCATAAACCTCCATATCAATGTCTGATGCATTGGTTGTTCCCCACCAGTTATCGGTTGCATCCAGCGCAGTCCCTGATCCGCCAGAATAGTAAAGATCATAAGATGCGTTGCTATAAATACTGTTATTATGGATCACCCAATTGGCGCTGGCAACAGAAATACCACGCCCACTATTACCCGTTACCGTATTGCCTGAGACTAAACCGCCAGATCCTTCATCCATGGCAAGACCGTACCCGCTGCTCCGCACGATATTGCCTGTAATAGAAGCGCCCGTAGCGTATCTGATACCAATACCACCGGCATTGGATTCGATAGTATTGTTCTTGATGATAAGATTATTTGCAGGGGCGGAATATACGTAGATGCCTGATGCAGTGCCCTGGGTCATTGTATTGTCCTGCACGGTAATCAATCCACTCCCGCTCTCTATTCTGATGTGATCCCCTTTGCTTCCGCTAAAAATGTTGCTGATAATTGTGATATTAGACGCAGTGCCTCTGAGGTCAATACCGGCAGCTTCGCCCCATCCTCCGGGCCAGATATTGCCAGTAAAAGTATTGCCCTCTATAATTACAGCACCGCTACCGGATCCAATCTTAATGCCCCCACCACCCCATCCGTAGCCTGAACTCCCGGAATTCCCCGTAAGAATGTTGCTTTTGATGGTAACGGTGGCAGAATTGGAAAGCACCATGATCCCACCAATACCAATTTGGTTACCCTCGGCTTTGTTGTTGGTAAGGGTATTGCTCTCCACTACCGTGCTAACCCCGATGCTTCTCAGGTCTATTCCTGCAGCCCGCTGGTATGCAGTGTTGTCAGAAAGGGTATTATTCTTGATAGTGGTACTACCGCCACTGATAACTATGCCGCCTCCGGTAGTGCTGTAAGCACCATTGCCATATGGGTCCGTATTGAAGCGCTGATTATGGTGGATATTGTTGTCCGTAATCCGGATATTCGGCGGATTGGTAGCGTATATGCCCGCACCTTTGGTATAGGCT
>CAYSSF010000097.1:0-13255 GCA_964433455.1 uncultured Syntrophaceae bacterium | reverse complement strand
TTGTCGATCTTGATGGTGACACCCGGCTCTATCGTCAGGGTAAGGCCAGTGGGAATGATGAGATTATCGTGCATCACAAAGGTAAATCCCTGTAATAATGTCAAATCCGATATGAGTTTACCGCCAATGGGAATAGCAGTAGGTGAGTTAGGATCAATAGCCGTCACTCCGATAGAAACCTGATTGGTAAGCCCCAGATTGTCAGTTATACGGAAAATGGCAGTATAGTTTCCTGATGTGGAGTATGTATGGGTGGCATTACCGGTATTGATGGAGTTCCAGTCAAACGTCCCATCTCCATCAAAATCCCATTCGTATTTGGCGATGGAGCCGTCGCTATCGGTACCCGATCCGGTAAAGGTAGGTGTAAATGGTATGTTACCGAAGAAGGGTGATACGTTAGCTGAGATGCTGGGAACATTGTTGGAAGTACCGCCAGCCGACATAAGGACACTCCCAAGGTTGATCGTCCCCTTGGTCAAATCATCATTGCTGTCGTAAACATGAGCCGATATTTCCACTGCATTTGTTGTACCCCACCAGTTATCGGTCGCATCCAGCGTAGTACCCGACCCGCCGGAATAGTAGAGATCATAGGATGTGTTTCCGTAAAGATTGTTGTTATGGAGTATCCAATTCGCGTTGGACACCGAAATTCCGGAAGAACTATTGCCAGTAATCGTATTTGTAGACACAGAGCCAGACCCGCTGCCTAAAGAAAGGCCGGAACCTACATTGTTACGTATCGTATTGCCGGAGATTGTTTGCCCACTCCCCGAACCAACGCTAATCCCTCCATTGTTCGATTCAACCGTGTTGTTTTGTATGGTAATGTTTTGACCCTGTACGATATTAACGCCACTACCCGTGTTGTTTTGAATGGTATTGCCACTGATAACGGTCGGTTGACCATCACCAAATACTTGAATCCCGGAGGAAGAATTGTTCTTAATCGTGTTGTTCTGGATAGTGGCATGGGCCGAAGGACCGAAACCTCCGCCCCCAAGATTGATACCACAATCACCGGTATTGTTGATTACGGTATTGCTGTCGATTACAACGTTGGCAGCAGGGTTATAGTGTACCTTAATTCCGCCAGCGCCGCCTCCGTAGCCAGAACTTCCAGAGTTACTGTCAACGGTATTGTTGCTAATGGTAATAACGGCAGAGTTTCCACCAACATGAATGCCACCGGCGCCGCTATCGTTGCCATTGCCAGTATTATTGGTGATTATATTGCCATCAACCAAAGTAGACGCGCTTATTGATCGGAGGGTTATGCCACCCCCTCTTTGCTCACCAGCGTTGTTGGAGAAGGTATTGCCTTTGATAATCGCACTCCCTCCGTCAATGGCAATGCCGCCACCGGTAACGCTATAGCCGTTACCAATTTTTTGGCTATGATGGATATTATTGTTGGCAATCCGGATATTCGGCGGATTGGTAGCGTATATGCCCGCACCTTTGGTATAGGCTATCTCGCAGTTGTCGATAAAGGGAGCAGCGCTTTCTATAATCACCGCATCCGGCACTGAACCGCCACCGGCATACTGGATTTTACAGTGCTGCAAAATGCTGCCGCCAGTGTAGTTGCCCGAGCCATCGAAGGTAGCATCAACGCTCGAATTGGTGAACTTGATGAAACCCCAGCTTCCGGCCGCAGGAGTAGACTGGCTGGAGGTAAAGATGATTTTGTTCTCACTCGCGCCCCTGGCAATCAGTGTCCCGTCCACCTGTATCGCCTTGCCGTTGTCGATCTTGATGGTGACACCCGGCTCTATCGTCAGGGTAAGGCCAGTGGGAACGATAAGATTGCCAAGCAGATGATACGGACTTTGCGATACCAACCAGGTTGTGTTTTCGATAAGCTCCCCGCCGGTTACCTGAGTCTCCGTATTGTGATGGATCTTTGTCTTCTTATGGAGAGAAAGGTTCCCTTTCTTGTCCTTGGCAAAGATGGCTATTTCATATTCTCCATAGGCGGTAAAACCTTCTATAGTTCCTTCATACCGCCCGTTCCCGACTGAGGTAAGGGTGATGGTGTAAGGCTGGTTGGGGGAACTCCCTGCCGGGGGCGTCACCACGGCAATAACCGTATCGATAATGCCGGTTGTAGCGATGCCGTCCGCCCAGATGGCGACCGATGTTCTGCCGTTGAGCGCCTGCTCCGGAGAAACAGATTCGATATAAGGTTCATCACCGGCAAACATGATGCCGGCGCCAATACTGTAGGCGCTTGCTATGGCTCCATCCGCCTTCTGGTTCGCCACGCCGTTCCCATCTGCATCCAGCAAAGGCGTCTGGGATCTATTGGAAAAGTTAATGGCCTTCTTCGCATAGACAAAAGCCTGCTGAAGCGTCGCTCCGCTCAACACCTGGTTCCAGAAAAATCCGGAAAAAGAGATATCGCCATCCGAAAGGAACGCCGCCGATTCACTGGCATTGGAACTGGCAATGCTCATCCGCTTCTTGCCGGCAGGCGCCGCCAGGCCCCCGACAAAGCTCCCGGAATTTTTGCCGTCGTAGATGACCGTGACCTCGCCGGCTATGCCGTTCTGCAGGTCATCGAGCCAACCGTCGAGGGTCGTAAGCGGCAGGGTCTCGGCGTCGCTCAGTTTGAATGTTCCGTTGTCACCGCTGCCGACGAGGTAGAGCGTTAAATCCTGGGTATTCGTCTTTGCCCAGGCGGTGATGCCATAGGTCAGGTTGGCTATGGTCGGCGTTCCGTCCACCCCTTCCGTTATCGCGGAGCTGAGATAATAGATATCGTCGCTGCCGTATCCCTGATAGATCAATGCCTGATAGGCAAGTTGGGCGTTTCCCTGGTAGGCAGTCCGGAGAGGATCGGAAGTTCCCCCCCCGGCCACAATAATCGCCTTCCGGGCGAGAGGGTTCGTCACCGATAGGGTGGTTACAACCGGGATGGAAGTGTTTCCCAGACGGTCCCTGGCATAGATGGCGATATGGTAGGTTCCCAAGGCGGTAAAACCGTCATAGGTCGCCTCATAACGGTTATTTCCTACCGGCAGAAGGTCGAAGGCAGGGAGGTTGTCAACGGCGGCCAAAGAGGCATTCTGGGTATAGTTCGGCGATCGCACGACGGCCCACACCCTGGCAATGCCGTCTGCATCGGCAACATTCTCCGCTGCGAAGGAGGCGGTATTTGTGCCGTTTATCGTCCGGTCCGGTGAAACGCTGCCGATCGTCGGGGCATTACCGGCCAGCCTGATGCCTCCGCCCAGGACCATATTCTGTATCTTGACAAAATCGCCATCCTCATTCCCGATGCCATTCCCATTTGCGTCAAGGAGGGGCGTCTGCTGGGAGATGGTGAGACCTATAGCACTCTTAGACATGGTAAAGGCGTCGGAAAGGCTGTAGCCATTAAAGATGTATGCCCAGAAATAGTTGGAAAAAGAGATCGCCCCCTGGGATATGAAAGCGGCTGCCTCGCCGGGCGAGGTGCTGGTGATAACAATCCGCTCTTTGCCGACGGGCGGCGCAAGCGGGGAAATAAAACTGCCTGATTCACAGGTATCCAGGATGAAGATCACCTTGCCCGGAATGGCATTCTGCAACTGGTTCAGCCCAGTATTGATCTCCGTTGCGGAGACAATCTCCTTCGCTCCGATGCGAAAGCTCTTATCTCCGCCGTGTCCGGTAAGGTAGACAATAACGTTATCGGCATCGGCCGCCCACCGGGTAATGGCGTCCTGAAGGTTGGCCTTGGTGGCGTCGGCGTTCACATCGTCCGCCACGCCGTTGTCATCCAGATCCAGCTTTGTATTGGCGGAGAGATAGTAGATCGTCTGTTTGGTAAATCCCTGGTTGTTCAGGGAGCGATAGGCGAGATTGGCTGCCATCTGGGTCGCATCCCAGAGGTCGTTTCCGGGAAAAGGGCCGCTCCCGGCAACGATGATGGCTTTCGTGTTGTCGATCTGCGATACAGGGGAGAAGACCTGAACGCGATTGTTCTTGTTTTCCGTAACATAAACCTTCCCGTTCGGTGCAACGGCAATACCCCAGGGGTCGGTAAACTGGCCCGCTCCCGTCCCCGATGCGCCGAAAGCGGCAATAAACTGACCGTCGGCAGAAAATTTCTGTACGCGATTATTGCCTGTGTCGGCAATCAAAAGGTTGCCGCCTCCGTCAACGGCAATTCCGCGCGGTCCGGCAAACTGTCCGGCAGCGCTTCCCTGGCTGCCCCATTTGTTCACAAATGCGCCGCCGGAACCGAATTTCTGAATCCGGTGGTTGAACGAGTCGGCAATATAGATGTTCCCGCTGCCGTCAACGGCCAAATCATGCGGAAGGTTGAATTGACCATCCTGCGCGCCGGAACCGCCGTAAGAAGCGACAAACTGATGGGGGCTGCCGGCCTGATTGTCTGAGGGGGGAGCAAATTTTTGGATCCGGTGGTTATCCGTATCGGCAACATAAACGTTGCCTGCCGTATCAATGGCCATCCCCTTCGGCGAGGCAAATTGGCCGTTGCCGGTCCCATAACTTCCCCAGTTGGCAAGGTAGTTCCCATTGGCGTCAAACTTCTGGATGCGGTTATTTGTGTTATCCAGCACATAGAGATAGCCTTGGCCATCATGGACAACGTCTGCGGGGAAGTGGAATTGCCCGTTGCCCTCACCTGCACCTCCAAATTTGCTGAGGTACTGCCCCTCGGGGTTAAACTTCTGGATGCGGTGGTTTTCCGTATCGGCAACGAAAATATTCCCCGCGGTGTCGGCGGCAATGCCCTCCGGCAAGGTAAGCTGGCCGTCGCCCGTTCCCGCACTGCTCCAGGTGGTAAGAAGCACGCCCTCTGAGGTGAAAGAGAGAATCTGTGAGAAATCAGTTACATATATTTTTCCGCCGGGGTCTGTGGCAATACCCGTGGGCTCGACAATAAACGAGCTGCTCCATACCGAGACAAATGCGCCGTCCGTTTTGAACTTCTGGATGCGGGGCACAAGGTTACTGTCGGCAACGTACACATTGCCTTCTCTATCCAGGGCGATGCCGTCCGGATTTCCAAATTGGCCCGTAGCGTTGCCGGCAGTTCCCCACTGCCGTATATATTCCCCTGTCTCGTTGAAAACCTGGATCCGGTGATTGCCGAAATCGGTAACATAAACGTTGCCGGTTGCATCTATAACGATGCCGGAACCAAAGGTATTCTTTTCAGTGTTGTTGAGGTTAAACTGACCGTTTCCCGAGCCGGGGACACCCCATTGTAAAACAAAGGCACCGGTGGTGGTAAATTTCTGGATGCGGTGGCTTCCCGAATCAAGGACATAGACAAAACTGCTGCTGTCGACGGCAATCCCCGTGGGGCGCGTAAATTGACCGTTTGCCGCGCCGGCGCTGCCCCAGGATGCGAGGTACTCGCCGCTGGAAGAAAACTTCTGAATCCGGCAGGCGCCATAATCGGTTACATAGATGTTGCCGTCCTGGTCGGCGGCAATGGCATAGGGATTGGTAAATTGTCCATTGCCGGTGCCGCTGCTGCCGAACTTGGTGATGATTTGACCGTTGGCGTTATATTTGAATATCCTTCCGGCGCTTCTGTTGACGACGTACACATACCCTTTGTCGTCAACAGCGATATGGAAGGGCGGGCTGAAATACCAGGGCTGCTGTATCGCAGGCCAGGCGCGCTCGAATTTGTAAGTCTCTGAAGGGTAAGCAATGGCGGGAAGGACCACCGACCACGCAAGGAAGAACCAAGCAATGATCCACGCATGCCTTTTCATATCAGATCTCCTATTGTGATCGGAGCATCCTACCCCCGTATTTGCTGCCTATTGAAATGGATTGGTTCATATTGCTCACCGTGTTTAGACCTTAAACGGCTGAAACCCTCTGTGGTTTATCTTCGCCGTGTTTAAATGGAGTAACACTGTAGAGCTGAAAATGTGCGGCTGAAATCGAAGTAGACAAAGTACTATGATTATGCGGCGGTTTTGTCAACAGGAAAAAACACTTAAGTGTGAACCGGATCACACCCGGCCGCACAAAAATTTGATGACGGGCAGGGAGCGGACCTTATCCGCCGGCATATCGGTTATAATCATAAGTTGTTTGACCGATATACCCATTGATTATGCAAATCAGGGAATTTTACACATGGAATCAGCGTTGTTCACCAGATCATCCGGAAGGGGGTCATCAAAATGATCCGCAATGATGATTTCCCCCTTGGCCGTTCCAGGGACCCGCTTTACGACATTGAAATCGATCGGGACGAGCCGGGCCACCGGCTTCCCCGCCTTGGTGATCGTGACCTCTTCTCCGCTTTCGACCTTGGTCAGCAACCGGGACAGATGCGTCTTCGCTTCATGAACATTGACCTGCATCATCCACCTTGGTTTTTGATGTAGACTTAGCAGTTGACCAAGTCAAGAAGAATCAGCCATGCATGTATCTATAAGAAACCAATCTTAAGACCCGGGCAATTCCCATTAATTTGCAATTTACGCGTAGTATGTCGAATATTTATCGACATACCATGATAAATTGTGCTATACACTTCACGCAATCCATGATGTGATGGGAAAAAGAAATGATGGAAGAACTGCGGAGCAAGATCACGGGCGAGGAGTTTGATTATCCGGCACTTCTGGATAGTCTGCGAGAGTATGACCGCCCCCGTGACAAGATCACGTCCCTGCTGAGACAGGGGGCCGTCGTTCGGGTAAAGAAGGGCATTTACGTTTTTGGAGAGAGATACAAGCGGCGCCCCTTCTCTACCGAGGTTCTGGCAAATATGATCTGCGGGCCTTCCTATGTTTCCCTCGATTACGCCTTGCATTACTACGGCCTGATTCCGGAAAGAGTCGAAGCGGTGACGTCGGTTACCGTCAGCCGGGGAAGGCGTTTTTCCACCCCTGTCGGCCTTTTCATTTATCATAGCGTTCCCATGCGAGCCTACCCGATCGGCGTCGACCGGGTAGAGATTGATGGAGGGCGCTCTTTTCTCATCGCGATTCCGGAAAAGGCCCTGGCGGATAAGATTCAGGCTGACCGGGGAACGGCCATTCGCACCCAGGCGGAAATGAGGACTTATCTGTTGGACAGCCTGCGGATAGATCCCGAGGGACTGGGAAAACTGAATCCGGAGACAATCTCCCTGATTGCTGATCAATACCGCTCCCGGAAGCTCCGATTGCTGAATGGACTGGTTCGCAGGCTGGGCGGAAAGGGGGAAGGCCATGAATGAGGCGATTGCCCGAATGCTGAACCGGTATGAATGCCAAAGTGTGGAGGACCATGTGAGGGCCCTTCGGGAGATCATGCAGGAGATTGCACTCCTCGGTCTCTGGCGAAGCAAGTTCTTCGAAAAGGCCGCGTTTTACGGCGGCACGGCCCTCCGGATTCTTTACGGAATGGAGCGTTTTTCAGAAGACCTCGATTTTTCACTGCTCAAGCCCATGACCGATTTTGACCTGTCCCGATATAGCGGCGCCGTCGAGCGGGAATTGCGCTCATTCGGGTTCGAGGCCACAATGACGACACGGGAAAAGAAGGACGAAAGCCCTGTCCAGTCGGCATTTCTGAAAGCAAACACGCTAAAGCATCTCCTCATAATAAAGACAGCCGAAGAGATCGCCTGGCCGATTTCCCGTGGCCAGATCCTGAAGATCAAGATCGAGGTCGATACGGACCCGCCACCCGGTTTTGTTACGGAAAATAAGTTCATCCTGCAACCGATTCCGTTTTCAGTCCGGACATTTGTCCTTCCCGATCTGTTCGCCGGCAAGATGCACGCCGTCCTCTGCCGGCGATGGAAGAGCCGGGTCAAGGGCCGCGACTGGTACGACCTGGTCTGGTATGCCGCGAACCATCCGCAACTACACCTGAGCCACCTGGAGCAGAGGATGATCCAGAGTGGCCACCTGAAGCAAGGTGAACAGATGAACCGGGAGAAGTTCGTCGCGCTGATAACAGAAGCGGTGGATAAGCTGGATGTGAATCAGGCCAGGCGGGAAGTGGAACCTTTCGTGAAGAATACCGACGCTCTTAAGGTCTGGTCGAGAGAGTTCTTTCAGGATGTCGTTAAAAGGATTGTGGTGGATCAAGCATCCGCATGAATCCCTCGCGGCCTGGTTTGGTATTTCACTGTCGCTTGATGAACATCAAAGCGCGGCAATCGCCGCCGCGGCGTCAAAGCCGCTTTTCACGCAATCCCCCATGCCGATCCCCCGGTAGCTGCAGCCGATCAGAAAGAGCCCTTTGTGCTCTTTCAGCTTTTCGTCTATGGCGGCGATGCGTTCCAGGTGGCCGACGGTATATTTGGGCATCCCCTTGAACCAGCGGTATACCTTGGAAAATACCGGTTCCGCCGTGAGGCCGATAATCTCACGCAGCTCCTCAAGGACGATCTTTAACAACTCCGCGTCGCCCAGGGATACGAGATCCTCGTGATGACCGCCCCCGACAAAACTTCGGATGAGTTGGGTGTCGTCCGGCGCCCGGTGGGACCATTTTACGGAACTCCAGGTGCAGGCGTTGATTCTTCGGTTCTCCACGCGGGGGATGATGAATCCGAAACCGGGCAGTGACTTTATGATGTCATCCTTCCTGAATGCCAGGGAAATCGTTGCCGATGACGACCACTCTATGGCAGACAACCTGCCGCAGAGCTCTTCATCCGCAGATTTCAGGATGTCCTTTGTTGCGTAAGAGGGAGTGGCGAGCACGACGGCATCGAAATCAGCGGTTGAACCGTCGCCGAATGCCAGGCGGTAGCGGCCATCCTGTTTCACCACTGAAACCACGGCTGTTCCGGTCTTCACCCGTTCTTCGCCGATGTAGGATACGCATCCGCGCACCAGATCCTGCATGCCCCCTTTCAGCGACATGAAGTAGGTCATCTTTGGACCCGAGGGGTTCGGAGGCGGCATCTTTTTCATCGCGGCGACCATGCTTTTGATCAGGCTGCCCGATTTCCGCTCCATCTCGACAAAACGGGGGAAGGTGGCCAGCACGCTCATATTGTCCGGATTGGAGGTGTGAATACCGGCCACCAGGGGCTCCGCGATCTTTTCCAGGCACTCCCTGCCCAGCCGGCGCGTGACGAACTCGGCGAGGCTTTCGTCCTTCCGATCCTTCCGGGGCGGGACGAAGAGTTCCATGCCCATCCGTATTTTGCCCGGCCAGGAGATCAGACTGGACCGGACGAGCGGCATAATCATCGTGGGCACCATCAGCATGACCCCTTCCGGAAGGGGATGGAGACGCCCCCCGGAATAGATGAAGGTGCCCTTGTGCTCATCGTTCGAGCAGAGCATCTCCCCGGCCAACCCGACCTTTTTGATCAATTGGACGGACCAGACCTTCTCGGGAAGATAGCTGTCCGGGCCGCCTTCGATGGTAAGGCCGCCGATTTTTTCCGTGAGGAGCTTGCCTACGGCGGAGTCTTCCTTTTCAAAGACCGTAAAGTCAAATCCCTTTTCTTTCAGATCGACGGCGCAGGCAAGGGCCGAGATGCCGCCGCCGACGATGGCTATTTTCTTCATTTTGGATCCGTTATCGTTCATCTGCGTTAAACCGGGTTACAATCTCTTGCAAGGCCCGGATGAAAGGCGCACCGGCATTCAGCGATGGGATGCGCCGGAAGGAGAGCCCCTTTCCCAGCGCGTATTGCCTGTGGATAATGTCGATATCGTAGAGCGTCTCGATGTGGTCGGCGGTGAATCCGATCGGGACCTGGATGATGCCTTTGAAACCGGCCGCGGCGATGGCGGCGATTTTTTCTTCGACGGTCGGGGTGATCCACGGTTCCGCCGCATTTCCCGGGATGCTCTGCCAGCCGAGCGCATGGTTCCGGATGCCGGCGCGGGAGGCGACCAGCGCCACCGTTTCCTCGATCTGTCGCCGGTAGGGCTCGCCTGCATACTTCAGCGGCAGGCTGTGCGCCGAAAAGAGGTAAAAGGCCCGCTCATCGAACACGTCGCCGCGGATTGCCTCCACCCAACTGTCGATGAAGAGCGGCTCGCGATACCAACTGTGGATAAAATCCACCGGCGCCGAAAGGGCTCCCTTTTCAATGTGGTTTTTTGCGACGTCGATATAATTTCCGGTGGTGACGCTCGTGTAAAAAGGGGAAAGCAGAAGAACCAGAATCCGCGCCGGTCGCGATGCCGCCATGCCTTCCAGGACCTCTTCAATGAACGGCCGCGCGTGCCGGAAGGCGGGGACACAGCAATACCCGTCGCCGAGCGCTTCACCCAGCGCCTGTGCCTGCTCTTCGGTGATCCGCGCGAGCGGGGAAAACCCGCCGATCAGCCGGTACCGTTCGATGACGGCCTTCATCGCCAGCGGGGGAAGCTCCCTGCCGATGAAATGTTTGATGAACTCCGGGATCTCCTCCGGGCTTCGGGGACCGCCGAGAGTCACCAGGATGACGCCTGTTTTCATTTTCTTGCGCTCAACTCGTGGACAAGGTCGATCATGTATTTCACGTTGTCGGTCGGCGCGGTGGGCAGAATGCCGTGGCCGAGGTTGAAGATGTGGCCGTTTCGGCTCCCCGCCTTCTCCAGGATCTCCGTGACCCGTCTTTTGATATACTCCCGCGAGCCGTAAAGGGCGACCGGGTCGAGGTTCCCCTGGATGCCGGGCTCATGGTTCAGCGCCCTCCACGCCGCGTCGATCTCCGTTCGCCAGTCCAGCCCGATCACATCGCCTCCGGCCTCCCGGATCAGCGTCAGCAGATGCGACGCGCCGAACGCGAAATGGACGTGCGGCGCCGACTTGTCCAGCGATGCCATCAGCCGTTTCTGATGGGGCAGCACGAACTCCCGGTAATCGGCCTGCGACAGGCAGCCGACCCAACTGTCGAACACCTGGACGGCCTGGACGCCCGCCCTGATCTGGTCATTCAGGTAAACGATCACCATGTCCGTCAGTTTTTCCATCAGCAGATGCCAGGTATCGGGTTCCCGGTACATCATCGATTTGGCGAACACATAGTTCCGGGAGCCGCCCCCTTCGATGATGTAGCTGGCCAGCGTGAACGGCGCTCCCGAAAATCCGATCAGCGGAACCTTGCCGCCCAGTTCCCGCTTCACCATCCGGATCGCGTCCATCAGGTAGGCCATCTCTTCCATCGGGTTGATCGCCCGCATCTTCTCCACATCCGCCCGTGTCCGGACCGTATTGTTGATCCTCGGGCCGTCATCCTTCGTGAATTCAAAATCGATCCCCATCTTTTCCAGCGGCAACAGGATGTCGGCAAAGAGGATGGCCGCGTCCAGTTCGAAACGGCGAACGGGCTGCAGCGTGATCTCCACCGCGAGTTCGGGCGTCTTACACACCTCGATGAAGCTGTGCCTGGCCCGCACCGCGCGGTACTCCTCGAGATATCTGCCCGCCTGCCTCATGATCCACACGGGCGTGCAGTCCACGCTCTCTTTTTTACACGCCTTCAGATATCGGTCGGCTCGTGACATAAGCGATCTCCCCTTGATGAATTGAAAGCGGTATATAAACCAGACGGCGTCAAAAAGACAGAAATTAATTGCGCATCCCATGCCGCCCCAGACCCGTCCCGGCCGGCCAAATGTGCTGAGCATGCACATCAGGTGCGATTATGGCACGCTTTCTGCCGATTCACCGGGGTATTGTGTTCAATGGATGAATTCGCTCATGCCGCCGTGCCATTAGAGCACTGTTTCGTTCCCGCGACCGCTTCCGGTCCTGTTTCCCGGAGAGAGCATCATGTTCGCCGCAGTTTCTTTTCTACTGTGTCAATGGCATGCAAATATAGATTTTTTTTCGATTATCCATTGACGATCCGCTGTCCCGCGGCGCCGGCGGAGGAACCGAACCCGGTAAATCCTGCGGATTGGCATCGGCTTTGCTGATAACCGCTCTGCATCTTCCGCCGCGATGGGTAAACGGCAGAAAGAGGCGGACCATAAAAATTATCGATGTAAGGGAGTATGTATGCGATTATCAAGATGTATTGTCTGTTGTCTGGTAGTTGTCCTCGCACTGGGCGTTATGCCCGGCATCCTCGAGGCGGACGAGTTCAAGATCGCCGTTTTGCAAAACGATCGATTCTCCGCTCAGCAATATGAGCCGCTCGTTGAGCACCTTGCCAAAGTGGGGATCACGGTAAGTTTAATCGAAGCGCCGACCTACCAGGCCCTTGTCAGGATGATGTCTGCGGGTGAAGTGGATGCGATGTTCAATGGCCCGGGGATACCGGGTTCGATGATGGTCATTCACCAACTGAAGCAGCAGAGGTTTTTCGCGAGTTTTAAAAGGGACGTTGTACACGCAGGGAATCCGATTCCTCCGCAAAACCAGGTCAACTGACAAGCGGGTCCGCCCCCCCGGAAACCACCATTCAAGCCGCGTGCTCAGATTCCCGCGGGCGCCCAAACACAGCGATAGACGCGGCAACTTTCAGCCCGACCGCCTGCGGCCGGGCTGAATATTTTTTCCCGTCTCGATACGGTGTGATGCGACCCAATTTCCTTGACATCCAAGACCGATTTTCTTACCCTGGGTGTTCTTCATGGTGGAAGCGTCCTTCATGAGCCACCTGCGGTGAGCCGAGACGGATGGCTTGCCGGTGAGTGCACCGATCCGGGCGCGATGGGGTGGGATGGCCCCAAAAAGATCGGACTCCATTGCGGCGCGACCGCGTGCGGCGCCGCCCGGATTCAGATCGTCTGCCCCTTGAACTGGCTGACATACAGGTTGTGGTAGAAGCCCCGGAGGGCGAGCAGTTCCCGGTGCGTCCCTTTTTCGACGATTTCGCCATTGTCGATCACCAGCACCTGCCCCGCGTCGCGGATGGTGCTCAGGCGGTGGGCGATCACGAAACTGGTGCGCCCCGCCATCAGTCGCAGCAATGCCTTCTGGATGCGCGCCTCGGTCCGGGTATCGACGCTGCTGGTCGCCTCGTCGAGGATCAGGATCGCCGGATCGGCCAGAACCGCGCGGGCGATGGACAAAAGCTGCCGCTGTCCCTGACTTAAGTTTCCCGCCCGCTCCGAGAGAGGAGTCCGGTAGCCGTGTGCGAGTTGCCGGATGAAGGGGTCGGCGCCGGCCATTCGGGCCGCCGCGATGCACTCCTCGTCGGTCGCTTTGAGCCGGCCGTAGCGGATATTCTCCAGCACGGTGCCCGAAAAGAGGAAGGTATCCTGCAAAACAATCCCCAGCCGGCGGCGCAGGTCGGCCTTCCGGATCGAGCGGATCTCCTTTCCGTCTATGGTGATGCTCCCGCCGTCGATCTCGTAGAAGCGGGTCA
>CAYSSF010000096.1:0-15152 GCA_964433455.1 uncultured Syntrophaceae bacterium | reverse complement strand
GCTCCCGACGCTCCCTCCGTTTCATCCCCTGTTGCCCCACTCGCCGCAGAATCCGTGTCCAAGATATGGCCAAATATATCAAGATGCTCAACGCCGGCGGCATGGGTGAGAGAGGAAGAGTCCTCAAACCGGAAACCCTGGAAATGATGCTCACCCCTCAGAATGGCGGCATCCTGCTTGATTTTGATGCCAAAGTCGGGCTAACCTGGCTTCTCAGCGACGATGAACTGAACTATGCGGGGAAGCTCTGCTGGCATGACGGTTCAGTCCCCGGCTTTAGCAGCTACCTTGGTACCCTGGTAGATCATAAGCTTGGAGTTGTCGTGCTCACAAATGATCCGCGGGTAGCTTCCGATGACATTGGCAAGCAAACACTTAAGCTTGCCCTCCGGGATAAGGTCGGACTTACGCCTCCATCTCCCTTCATCCCCGCCTACTCGCCACCGGTCCCATGGGATCAGGCCCGGCTTGATTCCCTGCAGGGCATCTACGTTTTCTCCCACAATCCATATGCTTCTCCCTTTCCCTACATTACCGTGAGGAGTGTACCCGACGCACTCGAATGGATACATCCGGACAATGGCACAACTGTCCATATCGTGCCAAAAGCAAACGGTTGGCTCTCCGCCCCGGGATCACAAGCGACGGAGTTTGAATTCCGTGTGGTTTCGGGTAGAAATGTGATGATAGCCCATAGTGATGGACAAACCAAACTCATCGCCGAATACTACAGCCCCCCCTCAGTCCCTGCGGCCTGGACAGCCCGCATTGGCGCCTATCAGGCGACGAATTGGCAGAATGATTCTTCCGCTTCCCCGGTGCCGTCAGGCGAACTTGTTGTCGTAGACGGGATAATAGGTTTTGGCAGCTATGTACTCGTTCCCGTTTCTGACACCCTCGCTTACGTGCTTGGTCTCAATCGCGCGGGTGGAAGTTCCGTACAAGTTCTCCCGGTAGCTCCTGATGGACATGAGGAGATCCAGTTGCTTGGTGTGCGGTACAGAAAGAACTAAGGGCTGGGGGTTCCTTCCTGAACTCTTGTTTTTCTTGCCGATCATAATCTAGAGGACCCATGCGGTCGGTAAAATTTTACCCGAATGGGGCTTTAATCGAGAGGAGGTCGTGAAATGAAGGGGATGAGACCATCGTGTACGTTACTGCTTCTGTTGCTCGTTGCTCCCCTTGCCGCCTGTTCCGGCGGAGGCGCCGATCCCCCTGCCCCTTACGCCAATACCATCACCCAGATGACCGCCTCCATCGAGAAGCAACTGGCTGACAGCGGGGCAACCGGCGGGGTCGCGATCGCCCTGGTGGACGACCAGAAGGTGGTCTGGGCAAAGAGCTTCGGCTACGCCGATGCGGGAGCGCGCACCCTGGCCACCCCCGACACAGCGTACCGAATCTGCTCGGTTACGAAGACCTTCACCGGCACGATGGTCATGCAGTTGTCCGACCAGGGGCTGCTCGATATCGGCGACCCCTTGACGCGCTTCATCCCGACCTTTTCGATCCAGCCGCCCCTCGGCTTTCCCGCAGGCGGCCCGATCACGATCCGTTCGATCCTGACGCACCATTCCGGCATTCCCGGTGACATCGACAACGGGGTGATGACTGCGGCGCCGGACCCTGATTTCAACACCAAGTTCGTCTCTTATCTTCAAGGTGAGTACCTTACCTATCCAACAAACTTCATCTGGGCATATTCCAACAGTGCGGTTTCTCTTCTTGCGCCCGTCATCAGCAATGCCTCGGGCAAGAGCTTCCAGACCTATTCGGATGAACTCTTTCAGACGCTGGGCATGGACCGCACCTCCGTGTCCATCGACAGCCCGAACGTCGCTGCAAATCTTGCAAAAGGCTACCAGACAGGCCAGGAAGTTCCTCGATTCTACAACAATGGCAGCACGACCGGGGCCATCATTTCTTCAGTACAGGATATGGCAAAATTCATCAAAATGGTCCACGCCGGGGGCACGGGTGAGCGGGGACAGGTCCTTAAACCGGAAACCCTGGAGATGATGCTGACCCCGCAGAACGGCGGGATACCCCTCGATTTTGATACCAGGATCGGGTTCATTTGGGAACTCAATGACGCCGATCTTGCCTATGCCGGCAGGCTCTGCCATCACAACGGCGCGAATCCCGGCTTCCGCAGCCACCTCGAAATCCTGCGGGATCATAAGCTCGGGGTCGTGGTCCTCGCCAATGACACGCAGATCCCGTTCACGGACATTGCCAAGCAGGCCCTGAAGCTCGCCCTCCGGGAAAAGACCGGTCTTACGCCTCCGCCCCCCTCTGTCCCTGCCTATTCGCCCACCGTCCTATGGGACCAGGCCCGGCTCGATGCCCTCCAGGGCATCTATGTCTTTTCCCGATCACCGTATGCCTCTTCCGCTCCTTTCCTCAAGGTTCGGAGCGTACCCAGCGCACTCGAGTGGACAAACCCGGACGACGGCGCCACCGTCCATGTTGTACCGAAGGCGAACGGCTGGTTCTCGACCCCGGGATCTCAGGACTGGGAGTACGAATTCAGCGAGATCTCGGGCAGAAAGGTGATGATCTGGCACAGTGAAGGAAAAGTCAGGTTCGTTGCCGAATACTACACCCCCCCGGCCATACCGGCCGCCTGGACCGCCCGTTTTGGCATATACGAGGCAACGAATTGTCAGAGTGTCTTTCCGTGCGGAGGCGGAAGCCTTTTCGAGAACGGGGGGATGCTCTTCTTCGGCTTCAACGTACTCGTTCCCGTTTCCGACACCCTTGCATACGTGCGCGGTTTCACCAGCAAGGGCGGAAGTTCGGTCCAGATCCTCTCGGTGCCTCCCGATGGGCATGAGGAACTGCAACTGCTGGGGATGAGGTACCGGAAGAACTGATCGGCACAAAAAGCGATGATCAGTTTTCCTGCGCCGCTCTCTCGGCGGCCAAAATTCCATTGACACATCAGACCGGGATTCATATACTTCCGCCGCAAAAAGCGGTGATCCATCCATTCCTCCATGCGTTTTCTGGAGATCGTCGGCAAACATCGATCGTGAAAGATGAAGGTCCATAAATGAACATCAAAGAGGTACGTCAAGAAGCCAAGAAGCGTTTGAACGGCATATGCCGCGTGTGCCGCGAGTGCAACGGCGTGGCCTGTGCCGGTGAATTTCCCGGCATTGGGAGTACCGGCAGCGGCGCGTCGTTCAAGAATAACTACAATGCGTTGGCTTCTCTGCGCGTCAAGATGCGCGTGATCCACGCGGCCTGCGATCCGGAGACGTCGCTGACCATCCTGGGCCAAAAGCTGTCCATGCCGATCCTGGGGGCGGCGGTGGCGGGCGCCAGGATGAATTTTCAAGAGATCTTAAGCGAAGAGGAGTTGGCCACAGCCTTCATCTCCGGTGCAAAGCAGGCGGGAACGCTGGCCATGACGGGAGACGGGCCCGATCCCGAGCTCTATGCCGCGGGCTTGCGCGTCATCCAGGCCAATGAAGGCCAGGGCATCCCCATGATCAAGCCGCGCGACCAGGCCGATATCATCGCCCGCATCCGCCAGGCCGAGGCAGCGGGTTGCGTAGCCGTGGGGATAGACGTGGACGCCGCCGGCATCATTCCCATGCGGGCGGCAGGCCAGCCCGTGTCGCCAAAGACGGTATCGCAACTGAAGGAATTGGTGCAAAGCACGACCTTGCCGCTGATTCTGAAGGGGATAATGTGTGTGGAGGATGCCTTGGCCGCACGCGAGGCAGGGGCTGCGGCCATTGTAGTCTCCAACCACGGCGGGCGGGTGCTGGATCACACCCCCGGCACCGCCGAGGTCCTGCCGCAGATCGCCCGGGCTGTGCGCCGAGACATGGTGGTGCTGGCCGACGGAGGCGTACGCAGAGGCGTGGACGTGCTCAAGATGCTGGCCCTGGGCGCTCACGCCGTCCTGGTTGGCAGGCCGCTGGCCATCGGCGCATTCGGCGCGGGCGCCGCCGGCGTGCGTCTGACTATGGAACAGATGTGCAACGAGTTGAAGGTGGCCATGATCTTTACCGGATGCGCCGGCGTGGGCGAGATTGGAGAGGGTGTGCTCTGGAGGCAGTGAAACGATCAAAGGCGACTCGTTATGGGTATTTTTACAATCACATCATTGGTCTATTTTTCCTTTTCCAACCCCTCCGCAAAAAGTTTCAGCACCCTGGAGCGAAGGGTTTCGTCGGCAAGATCCAATGCACCCCAGATATAACGCCCCTTCCAGTAAAAATCCATTCCTCCATGGTAAGGATCTTTCAGTTGGAAACGGCCCTCTTCGATTTTGATTTGAAGATTTCCGGTATGCTCGAGGTATTCGTGGATCATGTACCGGCACTCTTTTTGGTCTCTCCCCTCGATGACAAAGAGCTTGAAGCGGATTTTACCTGCTTTCTCGGCCTTTTCCAGCGCCTTCATGACCGGTTCGTAATGGACGGATTCCCGGACGGAAGCCCCATGATGATGGTAAATATCGATGGCATCCAGCCCCAGATTTTTCAGGCTCGCATCGATTTTCTTTTGATAGTCTTCTTCCGTGGCCTCTTTTGTGTAGAGTCCCGCTTTATGCCCGTTTTTCCAAGGGTGCGATAGATAAGCTTTGGCTCCTTTTGGGGTTTTTCCGCCGTTTCTTCCGGCTAGGAGGCCCTTTGGCATCCCTTTAAACCCAGAGACCACATGACTTGCTTCAAGGTTATCTCCAACTGAAAGAAGGGCTCCTTGCGGAGCCCTTCCTGCCGGTTAAAGGTTGATCAATCCCTCGCTCTCTATAAACCAGCGCGAATGTCCGCTATGAGAGCATCCGTCAGGGCAGACTGCCCCGCTTTGCCGGCGCCATGACATGAGGTGCAGTTTGCAGCGCCGAGCATACCCATGTTGCCCCTGTCGCTGGAAATTGCCGATCTGGTCGCAGTGACAGTTGACGTTCTTTTGCCCGTGCCGTGGCATCCTGCGCAATACAGTGTATGAAGCGACCACGTCTGGGTTGGGGGCGGCGGGGTCGCCGAATTCGTGGTCGCCGTCACCTGCGCTGACGCGGCCCCCTCGCCGGCCGTATTCTGCGCAGCGACCAGGTAGTAGTAAGCGGCGCCGGCAGCAAGACCCGTATGGAGATAGCCGCTTGTTACACCGGGGATGATCGTACCCGTGGCCTTCGTGAGTCCCGGTGACGTTGACCAGTACAGGTTGTACAAGGTGGCCACGGAGACGGCCGACCAGGTGATGGTCACCTGATTGGCGCCGCCCGTCGCCGTTACGCCGGTCGGTGCAGAGGGCGCAACCGGACCCGGGGCATTGGTCGTGGCAGTGACCTGCGATGAGGCGACACCCTCGCCGGCGCCGCTGACGGCTGTCACAATGTAGTAGTAGGCGGCGCCGTCGGCGAGGCCGGTCTGGACATAGGGGCTCGTTGCCCCGGTAATCTTCGTGCCGGTAGCGTTCGTGACCCCGGATGCCGTCGACCAGTACAGGTTGTATGACGTTGCGCTGGCGACCGTCGACCAGGAGATGGCGACCTGTTTGGCGCCGCCCGTCGCACCGACCCCGGTCGGAGCACCCGGTGCAGACGGCGCCGGAGCATTCGTAGTCGCTGGCGCTTCCGTTGAGGCGGGACTTTCACCGACGGCATTGACCGCCGTCACCACATAGTAGTATGCGGTTCCCGCAGAGAGCCCGGTTTGCACATAGGGGCTCGTTGTTCCGGCGATCTTCGTCCCCGTCGCCGGGGTCACGCCGGAGGTTGTCGACCAGTACAAATTGTACGATGTTGCACCGGAAACCGCCGTCCAGGAGATGGTGGCCCGATTGTCGCCGCCAGCGGCAGCTACGCCCGTCGGCATTGCAGGGACGGTCGGCGAGGGTACGGCCGCAAGCGTGGTGGCGGCAACCTGAACCGAGGGGACGCTCTCGCCCACGCTGTTCACCGCGGTGACGATATAGTAGTAGGTTGTGGCGTCAGTCAGGCCGTTTTGAACCGTCGGACTCGTAACCCCGGCAATCTTCGTTCCGGCGGCCTTCGTGACCCCGGCCGTGGTCGACCAGTAAAGGTTGTAAGATGTCGCGCCGGATACTTCCGCCCAGGAGACGGTTGCCTGTTTTGTACCGCCGGCAGCCGTCACTCCCGTCGGTGCATTCGGAACGGTCGGGTCCGGCGCCGGCGCGGAGGTGGTCGTCGCCGATACCTCAGCGGATGCCGCCCCTTCACCGGCGCTGTTGACCGCCGTAACGATGTAATGGTTGGCGGCGCCCGTCGCGAGCCCTGTATGGACATAGGGACTCACGGCTCCGGCAATCTTGGTCCCGGTGGTTTTCGTGACCCCGGAGGCGGTCGACCAATAGATATTGTAGGACATCGCACTGCCTATGGCCGCCCAGGAAAGGGTGATCTGACCGTCGCCTCCGGCAGCGGTTACATCAGCCGGTTGATCGGAAACGGCGCCCGGATTGGGCATGTTGCCCTCGTTGAAACTGCCGTTCAGGATGTCGGTGACATCGCCGGTGTAGATCACGGCCTTCGTTCTTTTGTTGGTGATGGTCAGGACCCCCTGGTACAGGATGATCTTTACGTCATCGAACATGCCGTCCAGCCGGGTATGGTTGGCCATGAATTTGACCCTGATCGGGTCATCGCCGTCGGCGTCGTACCTCTTGAGGAGGGGACGGAGTTTTCTCAGAAGTTTTTCGAGGGCGGACGGCAGCCCCGATTTGATTTTATGCAGCTTCTCATTGTCGGGTTTGCTGAAGATCTCTTCAGGATCGTCGCCCTCCGCGGCACAGGCAACCGCCGCATTGGCCAAGGGATTGATGTTGGCGATGCCGGCGTTGTCGGCGAAGGACTGAAGGGTGTGGGATTCGCCGTCCGCATCACCCCTGGCCTGCAGGATGAAAGGTCCGGTCATGTCGCTGACGTCGAAGGCAAAGGAGCCGTCGTTGCCGATAACGGTCCTCTTTTCCCGGTTCGAGGAATCTTTGATCCTGGCCTCGCCGGCCAGCGGAGCCCCGACAGCCGCAACACCGCTTACCACCGAACTCGAAACACCTTCACCGCCCCCTCCGCCGCAGCCGGCAATCAGGAGGCTCAAGGTGAGCAGGCAGAGCAGCATGATCGTCGCCCCTGTTCGTTTGATCAATCCCTCCATAACCCCTTTTCCGTGATCTCGCATAACTGCTTCCTCCAATGTTTTTTGCATATAATCTCCCTTTTTTATCTGTCTTTACATTCTGTTCATGCAGCTCATCGGGTATCCCCTGAAGTTGGCGCCGCACCGGCGACCCGACGGTGTGTCCGGAAAGCATGGATCTGTTTCGGGTGGAAAGCAGATTGCGTGCCATAGATCAATTCCAAGCCAAAGGTCTGTTCTTCTAACGATATTTCGAAAACAGCCCCTTTGGGCTCTGAACGGGTGTATGGATTAACCTTCAGTCCGCTACACGCTGACGAGCCCGAAACCTTTTTTAAAAGCTGTAATCACGGTAGGTTGAAAAACGAAGGGTTTTGCCTTCAGGATCGAAGATCTGATAATTCCTGCTTTTGACGGGAGAGGAGAGGTGAGAGGGACTGCGGTCATCTCCGGACTTTATGATGGGGGCGTCATCAACGGCCCCCACCATTCGAGAAGCCATGCAGCCCTATTGGGTCTGTTCTCTTTTTTTCTGCTCGATGCCGATGTCCACTTTTTTCAGCTCATCGATGATCTTGTTCAGCCTGTCCACCGTGCGGTTAAGCTTTTCATTTTCCTGCATCATCACACTGATGGTTTTGGCATGTTCCGCCAGCTTCTGATCGGCGCCGGTGTTTTCTTTCCTGAAATCATCGATAATATTGTTCAATCTTGCCACCCTGCGGTTGAGGTCATCGTTTTCCTGAAGCAGGTCCATCAGGGCTTTCGCCGGCGAAATCAGAGAACTCCGCGGGTATTCCTTGATCAGTCTCTTGAAAACGGCAACGGCTTTCCCATAATTCCTTGCCGAATTTTCCGGAGAGGCTTGGACCAATCCGACATAAAAAAGGGCTTCAGCCACCGGGGTATTTCTGCCTGCCAGGGAGAGCACTTTTTCGATTTCATTCATCGCATTCGTGTAATCTCCCCGGGCAAGAAGCCTCTTGCCCCGAGCCAGATGCTCCAGGGCCTGCTCTCCGGTGACATCGACCATTTTCGTGCTCATCATCTCGTTGAGCGCACAAGCCGAGGGGCTGAGAAAAATCAGGATCGCGACACAAAGATAGAACTGCTTCCTTTTACCGGATTGCTTTCCACCCATACCTTTCCTCCTTCGCGCCTCCACGATGTGCATGGGAGGATCGCCCGAAACATCCTTATCTTATGTAAAAAACATCGTCCGCCTTTGCCGGCTTTTCCGGATGGGGAAGCGGTTTCTTGTCTGCTTTGAACTGCATCGCTTTTTCCCTTTATTGAACGGTCTTGAGGATCTCCCGGAGGAATTGGCCGGTGTAGGAGCCCTCCGTGCGGGCGACCTCCTCCGGCGTGCCCGTGGCGACGATCCGGCCGCCGCCGGGTCCGCCCTCCGGGCCCAGGTCGATGATGTGGTCGGCGCATTTGATGATGTCGAGGTTGTGCTCGATCACAACGATGGTATTCCCCATGTCGACCAGCCTCATCAGGACTTCGAGGAGCTTCTGGATATCGGCGAAGTGCAGGCCGATCGTCGGCTCGTCGAGAATGTAGAGGGTATGGCTGTTCATCCGCTTCGCCAGCTCGCGGGAAAGCTTGATCCGCTGCGCCTCGCCGCCGGAGAGGGGCGTCGCGGACTGGCCGAGGCGGATGTAGCCCAGGCCAACGTCGTAGAGGAGCTGGAGCTTCGAACGGATCGCCGGGATGTTCTCGAAGAAGAGAAGCGCCTGCTGGACGGTCATATCGAGCACTTCGGCGATGTTCTTGTCCTTGTAGCGCACGTCGAGGGTGTCCAGGTTGAAGCAGTGGCCATGGCAGACATCGCAGGTGACGTAAACATCCGGCAGGAAGTGCATCTCGATCTTGATCAAGCCGTTCCCCTCGCAGGCCTCGCAGCGCCCCCCCTTCACGTTGAAGCTGAACCGTCCCGGCTTGTAGCCCCGGAGCCTCGATTCGGGCAGGCCGGTGAAGAGGTCCCGGATGTGGGAGAAAACACCCGTGTAGGTGACCGGGTTGGAACGGGGGGTGCGCCCGATAGGCTGCTGGTTCATTAGAATGATCCGTTCGATGGCGCCCAGATTGGCGATGCGGCGGATCTTCCCGCCGCCTGTGCGCTCCTGGTTCAGCCGCCGGGCGAGCGCCTTATAGAGGGTCTCGATGACCATCGTGCTCTTCCCCGAGCCGGAGACCCCGGTGACCGCGGTGAAGACCCCGACGGGGATCCGGATGTCCACATTCCGGAGGTTGTGCTCGTTGGCCCCTTCGAGCACGATGAACTGCCCCGTCAAAGACCGCCTGGTTTCCGGAACGGCGATCGCCCTGCGTCCCGAGAGGTAGGCCCCCGTCAGCGAAACCTCGCTTCGGCAGATCTCTTCCGGCGTCCCCTGGAAGACGACCTCGCCCCCGTCCACCCCCGCCCCCGGACCGATGTCGATGATCTGGTCGGACTCCATCATCATGTCCTGGTCATGCTCCACGACGAGGACCGTGTTCCCCATGTCGCGCAGACGCTTCAGCGTCGCGATCAGCCGAACGTTGTCCCGCTGGTGGAGACCGACGGTCGGTTCGTCGAGGACGTAGAGAACCCCGACCAGCCCGGAGCCGATCTGCGTGGCCAGCCGGATCCTCTGCCCCTCCCCGCCGGAGAGGCTTCCCGACGACCGCTCCAGGCTCAGGTAGTCCATCCCGACGTCCAGCAGAAAGCACAGCCGCAGCCGGATCTCCTTCATCACCCGCTCCGTCACGAGGAACTCCTGCGGGGAGAGCGGAATCGCCGTGAGAAAGTCCAGGCACTCCCGGATCGGGAGGCGGCAGACCTCCCAGAGGTTTTTCCCGCCCACGGTCACGGAGAGGCTCTCCTTCTTCAATCGTGCGCCCAGACAGGTTGGGCATTCCCGGAGATTGATGTAGCGCGACAGATCCATCCGGACGGCGTTGGAGGTCGTCTCCCGGTAGCGCCGGTCCAACTGGTGGAGCACCCCCTCGAAGGGACGGGTATGAAAGTATCGCCTCCCCCCCCGGTCGGCATGAAAACGGATCTTCTCCTCCCCGGAACCTCGCAGCAGCACATCCCGGATACTCTCCGGGAGTTCCTGAAACGGGGTGTTGATGTCGAAGCCGTAATGGCCGGCAAGGGTGTCGATCATCTGGAAGTACTGGAGGGAGTGGCGTCCCGACCACGGAACGATCGCCCCTTCGCGGACGGAGATGCCCACATCCGGGACGACGAGATCCTCGTCGAAGAAGGTCCGCGTGCCGAGCCCGCCGCAGTCCGGGCAGGCCCCATAGGGGCTGTTGAAGGAGAACATCCGCGGGGCAAGCTCCGTGATGCTGACGCCGCAGTCCGGGCAGGCGTATTTCTCGCTGAAAAGCGCCTCCCCCCCGCCCGCCAACCCTACTCGGACGAGACCCTCGGATAGCCCGGAGGCCGTCTCCAGCGAGTCGCGCAAACGCTTTCGGACCCCCGCCTTGATCACGAGGCGGTCGATCACCACGTCGATGTCGTGGCGTTTGTTCTTGTCGAGGACGATCTCCTCGGCGAGTTCCCTCACCTCACCGTCCACGCGGACGCGAACGTACCCTTTCTTCAGAAGCGTTTTCAGCTCCTTCTGGAACTCCCCCTTCTTTCCCCGGGCAATCGGGGCGAGGATCGTCACGCGGGCGTTCGGCGGATAGGCGAGGACCGTCTCCAGCATCTTGTCGATGGTCTGGGATTGGATCTCCTTGCCGCACCCGGTGCAGTGCGGTACGCCGATCCGGGCGAAGAGGAGCCGGAGATGGTCGTAGATCTCGGTGACCGTCCCGACGGTGGAGCGGGGGTTGTGGGCGGCCGTCCGCTGTTCGATTGCAATCGCCGGGGAGAGCCCCTCGATCGATTCCACATCCGGCTTGTCCATCTGGCCGATGAATTGCCGGGCGTAGGTGGAGAGCGACTCCACATAGCGCCGCTGCCCCTCGGCGTAGATCGTGTCGAAGGCAAGAGACGACTTCCCGGAACCGGAAACGCCTGTGATGACCACAAGGCGGTCCCGCGGGATGTCTACGTTGATGTGCCTGAGGTTGTGCTGAGAGGCGCCCTTGATTTTAATGGTATTCATTACAGCTTGATCTCGATGTGCGACTTCTTCCGGAGTTCTTCGATCCACTCGCCGAATCTCTTTTCCACCTTCTCCCGGTCGATCTTTTCCCGGATCTCTTCCCGGACCTCTCCGATCGCCTTGAGCCCTGCTCCCCTGCGGTCGACCACCTGGATGATATGAAAACCGACGGAGGATTCGATGACGCCGCTGATCTGGTTGAGAGGAAGGCTGAAAGCGGCATCCTCCACCTCGGCGTGGATCATCCCTTTTTCGATATAACCGATATCTCCGCCTTCGGCTGCAGCCGGCCCCTGGGAAAATTTCGCGGAGAGCAATTCAAACGGCTCGCCGCTCAGAAGGCGCTTGTGGATGGCTTCGGCATCCGCGCGGAGTTTCTCCGCCATGGCCGGATCTCCCCCTTTCGGCAGCAGCAGAAGAATCTGTTTGATGCGGACAGACTCCTTGCCGTCATAATCCTCCCGATGTTTGCGGTAATACTCACCGATCTCTTCGTCCGTCACCGCCACTTTGGCCTTGATGTCCCGCCGGAGCAGTTTCACCCGTATGATCTGATCCCGGATATCCTTTCGATAGGCATCCATCGTGATCCCTTCCTGTTGCAGCGCCTTCAGGAGTTCATCCGGGGAGATTTTCCGCTGCATCCGTAGCTCGTTGATCGCCTCCGTTATCTCTTCATTCCGGACGGTGATCCCGGTTTTCCGGGATTCCTGATCCATCAGCAGATTGTCGATCATCCGATTCAGAAGGGTCCGCTTGGTATCGGACAAAGCCCTCTCCCGATCCGGACCCTGGTAACTCGCCGTAAACCGTCCCTGATAAGGTTCAAAGGCATTGTTCAATTCGGACAGCGTGATGACCTCATCATTGACAACGGTCCGCCACCCCCGCCTGCGCCGACACGCACAGGAATACCGCCATTGTTCCCGACAGAACCGCTTTACCGATTTTCATCATAAACTCCTAATGTTTGATGTCCAGGGGGACAGATTTCAAATCTCTCTCCCGGAGGTCCAGAAGGGGACGGTTGATCCAGATCGAGGCTTTTGTTTTGAGCCCCGCGATCCAGCTTTTATAGGCAGCGGCCTCCGCCTGTTTGCGCAGATCGGCGATAACCTTCTCTCTCACATCCGCAAACTTCCGACCGCCGGCTGCCTCCTGTCCCAGGGCCTTGAAGATATGGAAACCGTACGGGCTCCTGGCCACGCGGCTTACCTTTCCCACCGGCAGCGAGAAGACCATCCGGTCAATCGCCTCGGGCATCACCCCCCATTCGAAGAAACCGAGATCGCCGCCCCTCGCCGCCTCAGGCCCGATGGAAACCTCCCGCGCCACCTTATCAAAATCCTCTCCCGCCTTCAATCTTTTCAGGATGCTCTCTGCCCGGTCGCGGTCGGGCAGAACGATCTGTGCGACCCGCACCCGCCGAACCGTGGCGTAGGCCTTGCGATTTGCATTGTAATGCCGCTCCGCCTCCTCGTCCGCCACCTGAATCTTTGCATTAACGTCCAGGGCGATGAGTTTCTCAAGGAGCATCCGCTTCCGCAGGGCCTCCTTCCATTCCGGAAGACTGATTCCGCCTTCATGGAAGGGTTCGTCGAACCGGCCGTCATAATCCTTCCGGATCTCCTCCATACGGGTGTCGAGTTCTGCATCTCCGATGGAAAGGGAGAGAGCACGGGCGTGCTGGAGCATGATTCTCTCCTGAATCAGGTTATCAAGGACCCCCTTCTCCAGGCTTGCCATTTCCTCATTCTTCAGCGGCAATTCCCGTTTCACAAGAGCCATCTCCCCCGCCAGGGACTTTTCAAATTCCGCAAGAGAGATCGCTTCGCCATTCACCGTCGCAGCCGCGGGCGCCGGAGGTGGTGGGGACGGTTTCTCATTCCTGCAGGCGGCAACAAATGAAAGCATGACGATCAACAGGAGCATTCCGCGCAAAATTTCTCTCAGTAAGAAGTGCTGAGTGCTGAGGACCGAGGAAAAGCAAAGATGGATCATCCCTAAAAAACCCCCAAAAACTAATTTGTTTTACTCAGCACTCAGTCCTTGGCACCCAGCTCCTTGAGCAACTCCCGCGCGCGGGTCAGAACCGCGGACCCCGAGAGCCCCGGCATCGGGATGGTCAGTTTCAGATCCGGGCTAAGCTGCACCCCGCGCACCTTCCTTCGGTACATCTCGATGATCCGGACGGGGTCGACCGGGCTCTTCTCTTGCAGGGATACCGACATCGCGTTGCCGTCATAGCCCATCTTTTTCCCCTTGAGGGTCTTGAGCAGGTTGCGGATCCCGATCTCCGCCAGGAGGTTCTCCACCACGGCGGGAACGAGACCGTAGCAATCCAGCAGCTCTTCGCGGATCCCGTCAAGCTCCTCGCCGGTCGAAGCCAGCGAGACCCGCTTGTAGGTCGTAAGCCTCCGGTGTTCATCGGCCATGTACGTCTCGGGGATGAATGCCGGAATCCCGAGATGGATCTCCGGCCTCACCTCCTCCTCCGGCGGCGCCTCTCCCTTGATCTCCCGGATCGCCTTATCCATCAGTTCCGTGTAGAGCTCGTAGCCCACGGCGGAGACGTGTCCGGACTGGGAGATCCCGAGCAGGTTCCCGGCGCCCCGGATCTCCAGGTCGTTGGAGGCGATCCGGAAACCGGAACCCGGTTCGGTGAAGTCCATGATCACCTGGAGCCGCTTCTGGGCGTCGCGGGAGAGCATCGCCCCTTTGGGGACAAGGAGGTAGGCGAAGGCCTCCTCCTTGGAGCGCCCCACCCTCCCCCGGATCTGATAGAGCTGTGCCAGGCCGAATCGGTCTGCCCGGTTGATGATGATCGTGTTGGCCGTCGGGATGTCGAGGCCGGAACCGATGATCGTCGTGCAGACGAGGACGTTGTCCTCCCGCCGGATGAACCGCGCCATCGCCCCCTCGATCTCCGCCGGTTTCATCCGGCCGTGGACCACTCCCACCTGCGCCTCAGGGACGAGCTTCTGGACGAGGCGGGCCATCGTGAAGATCGACCGGACGCGATCGTGGAGAAAGAATACCTGCCCGTTTCTGGCCAGCTCGCGGCGGATCGCGTCGGCAATCACCTCTTCGTTGAATTCAAGGACATGGGTCTTTACCGGCAGGCGGTTCTCCGGCGCGGTGTTGATGATGGAGAGGTCCCGGATTCCGACGAGCGACAGGTGGAGCGTCCGCGGGATGGGGGTCGCCGTCAGCGTGAGGACGTCGACCAGCGTCCGCAATTTTTTAAGTTTCTCCTTGTGGCCGACGCCGAAACGCTGCTCCTCGTCGATGATCACGAGGCCCAGGTTCCGGAAGGTCACGTCCTTCTGGAGAAGCCTGTGGGTGCCGATCACGATGTCCACCGTCCCCCGGGCGAGACCGTCGAGGATCTCCTTCTGCTCGACCTTCGTCCGGAAGCGGTTCAGCACCTCGACGCGGATCGGGTAGGGTTTCAGACGCCGGGTGAAGGTCTGGTGGTGCTGTTCGGCGAGGATCGTCGTGGGGACGAGAACCGCCACCTGTTTCCCGTCCAGGGCGGCCCGGAGCGACGCCCGCATCGCCACCTCGGTCTTCCCGAAGCCGGCATCGCCGCAGACCAGGCGGTCCATCGGCTTGCCGCCGTCCATGTCGAGATGGATCTCCTCGATCGCCCGCGTCTGGTCCGGCGTCTCCTCGAATTCAAAGGAGGCGCAGAACTCGTCGTAGATCCGGTCGGGGGCGGCGAAGGCATCCCGGGCCATCACCTCCCGGGCGGCGTAGATGGCGACCAGCTCTTCGGCCACCTCGCGGACCGACTTCTTCACCCGTTCCTTGACCGTCTCCCAGGAGCTCCCGCCCAGTTTGTCCACCTTCGGGACGAACCCGTCCGGGCCGATGTAGCGCTGGATCTGGCCGAACTTGGAGATGGAGTCACCGAACGCCTTGC
>CAYSSF010000095.1:9166-15172 GCA_964433455.1 uncultured Syntrophaceae bacterium | reverse complement strand
TGGTCTTCCTGGTCAGTCCCGGTTTCGACCTGGCCGCCGTCAAGATCTTCGACGCGGCGGTATACGGGGAAATCGGCATCGCCTCGGCCACGACGATGAAGCTGGTCGCGATCGTCATGATCTGCATGATGATCCTGAATTTCATCAGCAAGAAGACCAGGCTTGGCAGCGGCATCGTCAAGAAACCAACATAGCATGAAAAAGAAAGGGGCTTTTGGGAGATATGGGCAGCAACGAGAATGAAAAGCCGATGTTGATTTTGAAGGATATCCACAAGTTCTATGGAACGAACGAGGTGCTCAAAGGGGTGTCGCTGGAGGTCCGAAAGGGCGAACTGGTCACCTTTGTCGGTCCCAGCGGCTGCGGAAAGACGACGCTTTTGAGACTGATCGGCGGCTTCACCGATATCAGCTCGGGGGACATCATCCTCGACGGCCAGCGGATCAACGACCTCCCTCCCAACCTGAGGGACACGCGGATCTGCTTTCAGAACTACGCGCTCTTTCCCCACATGACCGTGGCGGAGAACGTCGGCTACGGATTGAAGATCAACAAGTGGCCCAAGGAGAAGATTGCCGCCCGGGTCCATGAGCTTCTCGAGATGGTCGAACTGGAGGCGTTCGGAGACCGGATGATCGACAAGCTCTCCGGCGGCCAGCAGCAGCGCGTCGCGTTTGCGCGGGCGCTGAGCCTCGAACCGAAGGTGCTGCTGCTCGACGAGCCCCTCTCCAACCTCGATGCGAACCTGCGGCTCGTCATGCGCGAGGAGATCCGCAAACTCCAGGAAAGGCTGCACATTACGACTGTCTTCGTGACCCACGACCAGTTCGAGGCGATGGCGATTTCCGACCGGCTGGTCGTCATGAAGGATGGTCTGATCGAACAGGTGGGGAGCCCGATCGAGATCTACGAGAAACCGGCGAACGAGTTCATCGCGGCATTCGTCGGATATGTCAATTTCATGGAGGGCCGGGTTGCTTCCCTGGACAAAAAAACGCGCGACGCCGTCATCGAAACGGAATACGGCAAGATCGGGATCACGTTGCAGCAGGACGATATCCACCCCGGAGACGACGTCCTGATGGTCATCCGCCCGGAGAGCGTGAACCTCTCGCTGGACTGCGGCTCCGATCGCCCGAATGTCCTCTGCGGGAACCTTAAATCCTATATGTATGCCGGCTCCATTGCCAAATGCACGGTGACGATCGGCGACCGGACCATGATCATCGATCAGTACAATCCGCGCGATGCGCAGCATTTCAAACAGGCCGAACGGGTTGAAGTGGAGATCCCCCGCAGCGTCCATCTGCTGAAAAAGAAATTGTAGCCTCGGTCTTGGGCAGATCGGTCTATGTCGCAGGTTTCATCCCGAAATGATCGAGGGAGATCAAAAAAAAAATGAAATCCCAGGTTACTGGCGCCACCCACCCACAAACAAACGAAATAAGATCGTTCATATGGGTAACGATTGTCAGTTGAAATGTTGTATCATATCCATGAATGTGAGATGGGATAGCGGCAGGCTTCATTCAGAAATCGGTTGACACAACAGGAGGTCTTTCTTATAGTTCCTTCGCCGAAGAAACCCCTGTCCGTCCGGTTCATGAAAGCAGATAGACTCAGACATGCGTTGACAACCGATCCGATGAAGTCCACAGAACAGATCAAAGGAGGCTATGTCATGAAAAGATCACTGATTCTCGCCTTGGCAATCGTCTTTTTGTCCACCCTGGTTACCGGCATTCTGTGGGGGCAGGGGAAATTTTCCAAAGAGACCGAGGAGTGGCTGAAAAAGTCGGAACTCGGTCCTTACGAAACCCGGGAGTATGACGAAAAGCAGCTCTACGAGAAGGCAAAGCTGGAGAAGGAGGTCTCCGTCTATTCCTATTCGTCGCGTGTCCACCAGTTTGGAAAGAGCTTCGAGAAGCAGTATCCCGGCATCAAGGTGAACGGCTTCGACATGGATTCCACGGAGATCGTCACGAAGGTCCTGGCCGAGCAGAGGGCGGGGAACTTTGCGGCCGATGTGATCTTCCTGAAGGATCCTTCCACCGTTCAACACGAGCTGCTCCAGAAAGGGTTGGTCTTTACCTATGTTCCCCCGGACCTGAAGTCCGTCCTCCCCGACCGCTTCCAGAAACCCTTCCTCGTCCACCATGTCAGCATCGACGCGCTGATCTTCAACACCGATGCGAACAAGACCTCTCCCGTGCAGAGCCTCTGGGACCTGACCAAGCCGGAGTGGAAGTCGCGGGTCAGCTTTCCCGATCCGGTGAAGATGCCGGAGTTCATCGAGTTCCTCGCGACCGTCGTCCAGCATGGGGACGAGATGGCTGCGGAGTACCAGCGGGTTTTCGGAAAGCCGATCCAACTCTCCAAAGGGGTGAAGAACGCCGGGTATGAGTGGATTCTCCGGGTGCTGAAGAACGACGCCGTCATCGCCGGTTCGACCAACGATGTTTCCAATGCGGTGGGGCAGCCGGGCCAGGCCAAGCCACCGGTCGGGATCACGGCCTTCTCCCGGCTGCGGGACAAGGAGAAGAATCCGAAGCTGGCCTTCGACGTGGCCTATGACGTGAAACCGGTCCTCGGGATCGCCACGGAGGTGATTGTCGCCATCGTGAACCAGACGAAGCATCCGAACGCGGCAAAATTGATGACCCGCTGGATGATGGGCGACGAGAAGGGCGGCCAGGGCTACCAGCCCTACTTTGTCCTCGGGAATCTTGCGGTGCGGACGGACCAGCCGGCGCCGAAGGGTTCCCGGACTCTGGCGCAGATGAATGTCTGGATGGCCGATCCGGCCTACGTCTGGGATTATGGTCAGGAGATCCGCGATTTCTGGCTGGCGAACCTGAAGTAACGACCTTTTCTCTGCGGCTTTGGGCATGGCATGAATGAATCGGCAAGCCCGTTCGTTAACCGTCTGGGCCTGAAACTGAGGCAGCCCCATGTTATCCTGGGGCTGCTCCTGGTATTGATCCTGACCGGACTGGTGGCGGTCCCCTTTCTTCAACTGGTCCACGACACGGCCGTCTGGCAGGAAGCGGACCGCCGCATGAGCCGTTTGGCCGAGCCGGGGTCCTGGACCCTCTTCCACTACCTGCGCGTTTTCGCAAGCCCCCTGAGCGTCAATATCTTCTACCGGCCGCTGATTCATTCGCTCGCCACATCGCTGACCATTGCGCTGACGGCAATGCTGCTGGGGGGGCTGATGGCCTGGCTGGTCGTCCGGACCGACATGCCCTTCAGAAAGACGATTGCGGTCTTCGCCGTCATTCCCTACGTGCTTCCCTCCTACACGCTGGCCCTGGCCTGGCTCGACTTTTTCAAAAACGAGCGGATCGGCGGCGCCGTCGGCATCTGCTCCTATCTATTCGGCATCACCCCGCCGGACTGGCTTGCCTACGGTTTTGTCCCCATTGTGATCACCCTTTCGCTCCACTACTACCCCTTCACCTACCTGCTCGTCTCGGGGGCGCTGGTCTCGCTGGATTCCAACCTGGAGGAGTCGGGGGAGGTGCTCGGGGCGAGCCGGTTTCGGATCCTCCGGCGGATCACCTTTCCGCTGATGCTGCCAGCCTTGATTTCGGCCTTCATTCTGACTTTCTCCCGCGCCGTGGGGACCTTCGGGACGCCGTACTTCCTGGGCGCCCCGGTCCGGTATTTCACGCTCGCCACGACGATCTACACGAGCATCGTCAACCGGACGCCGGCCGTCGCTTACATCGGCGCCCTCGTGCTCATACTCATCTCGATGGTCATCATCTATCTGAACCAAAGGGTGATCGGCGAGAAGAGCTTCGTCACCATCGCCGGCAAGGGGCTCCGGCGTCGCGTGACCCCCCTGGGCGGGTTGCGCTGGCCGGCCTTTTCACTGATGGCGGCGCTGATCGGGCTTGCCGTCTTCGTGCCCCTTTTCCTGCTCCTCTGGCAGACGCTGATGCTCTATCCCAACGACTACTCGCTGGGGAACCTGACGCTCCACTACTGGATCGGGAAGAGCCAGGTCGCTCTGGCCGAGGGGGAAAGCGGCATCCTCCGGAACACCCAGATCCTGGGGGCGGCCTGGAACAGCATCCGTCTTTCGGTGATCGTCGCGCTGATCACCGGGATGATGGGGATCCTGATCGGCTATGCCGTGGTCCGGGGTAGAAAAACCAGACTCGCCGCCGTGCTCGAACAGGAGTCGTTCCTCCCCTATCTGATCCCCAGCATCGCCTTCGGGGCGATCTACCTGGCGCTCTTCTCAAAATCGATCGGCCCGCTGCCGCCGCTGTACGGGACCTTTCTGCTGCTCGTTCTCGTCTGCGTGGCGAAGAACCTCCCCTTTTCGGCCCGGTCGGGGATCTCATCGATGATGCAGGTGGCCGGGGAACTCGAGGAGGCAGGGATGATGGCCGGCGCCACATGGCTGCAGCGGTTTCGGAGGATCATCCTGCCGCTCACGCTGGCCGGATCGCTGTCGGGCTTCATCCTGGCCTTTATCTCGACGATGCGGGAGCTGTCGCTGATCATCCTGCTCATCACACCCGAGACAAGGACCCTGACGACAATGACCTTCCGCTATGTGGAGCAGGGGTATTCACAGTTTGCCGACGCGATCATCCTTTTGATCGTGGTCCTCGTCGTGGGCGGCGAGTTTCTGGCCAGACGCATCGGCGGGAAAAGGGAGACGATTTGAAATGGCCATGATCGAAATCGAAGGGCTTACCAAACGGTTCGGGGGCGTCACCGCCGTCGACAACCTGAGCCTCGCGGTCGATGCGGGGGAATTCCTCACGCTCCTGGGGCCTTCGGGGTGTGGGAAGACGACGGTCCTCCGGATGATCGCCGGTCTCGAGGTTCCCGACGCCGGGGAGATCCGGATCGGGGGAAAGACGGTCTTCTCCGCTCGGCGGGGCCTTTTTGTCTCCCCGGGGAAGCGGGGGATCGGGCTCGTCTTCCAATCCTATGCCCTCTGGCCCCACATGACCGTCCGGCAGAACGTCGCCTTCGGCCTCGAGATCCGGAAGGTCGACGCGGAGGAGATGAAAAGGGAGGTCGCCGAGGCGCTCGCCTACATGCGCCTCGAAGGGATGGAAGACCGCTACCCCCAGCAGATGAGCGGCGGCCAGCAGCAGCGCGTCGCCCTGGCCCGGATGCTGGTGGCCCGCCCCGGCGTCTTTTTGATGGACGAGCCTCTCTCCAACCTCGACGCCAAACTCCGGATCGAGATGCGGGCGGAGATCAAGCGGCTCCACCGGGAGGCGCACGCCACGACCGTCTACGTGACCCACGACCAGACCGAGGCTCTGACCCTCTCCAGCCGGGTGGCGGTCATGGAGGGGGGGAGACTGATGCAGGTCGCCCCGCCCCGGGAGATCTACCGGAGGCCGGCAAGCCTCTTCGTGGCCGATTTCATCGGGAGCCCCACGATCAACCTGATTCCCGGGAAAATTGTGCGGAAAAGCGAGGGGATTTTCTTCGAGGGGGAGGCGCTCTCGCTTCCCGCGCCGGCGCTTGCCGCCCACATAGGCGCCCTGGTGACGGCGGCCATTCGCCCGGAGGAGATCCGGATTGAAACCGGGCAAAACGGCGACGCCGTTTCGGGGGAAGCCTATGCGGTTCTGCCGGCGGGATCGGAGACGATCCTCCAGGTCCGCCGGGAAGGCCGGATCTTCAACGTTCGCGTGATCGGGGAGACCTCCTTCGAGGTCGGGGAGAATCTCTGCATGATATTTGTCCCCGAGGCGGTCAGCTATTTCCGCCGTGATGGGGGGGACTTGATCGATACCGAGTGGGAATGACATGGATGCCATCCGGTTTGAAAACTTTCGCGGGGCGATGACGGCAACGGCCGCATGGCTGACCGATCAGCCGTGCCGGGAGATCACGCTGATCCACCACAACGACACCGATGGGATCACTTCGGGGGCGATCCTCCGCCAATCTCTGATGCGGGCGGGATTTATGGTGGAGAACATTCCGATTGAGAGGGTCCACCCGGCCTTTCTGCCGGCCATT
>CAYSSF010000095.1:5244-9156 GCA_964433455.1 uncultured Syntrophaceae bacterium | reverse complement strand
CTCTACGCCGACCTGGGCGGACAGGTGGCGGACGTGATCAGCCGCCATATTCCGGAAGGATGCAGTGTGATCATCCTCGATCACCACCTGCCCGCCGCCGGCGAGTTTCCCCGTCTGCGGCAGGTCAACCCGGAACATTTCGGCATCGACGGGGACAACGAGTGCGCGGCGGCGGCGGCGGCCTGTTTTTTCGCCATGGCCCTTAACGGCGAAAATGAAGACCTGGCAGCTCTGGCCGTCCTGGGGGCGGTGGGCGATCACCAGATGGCGGAAGGGCTGTGCACCGGTCTCAACGGTCTCCTGCTCGAAATGGCCGTTCGGCAGGGAGCCCTGCAACCGGACGACGGCGATGTCGAGATCCCCTACCTCCTGCACCGTTTTCAAGGCCGGAACCTCCGAGAAGCGGACCACCTGATCAGTGCGCTGGCCGTGAACGGTTACTACCGCCGCGGCGCCGATCTGGCGCTTGACGCCTGCCTGAACGGTCCGGATCACCGGGCGCTGGCTTTCAGCGTCGAGTTGGCGGGGGTTCAGCAGGAGCGTTTCGGACGGGAAATGGCCCGGATCCGCCGGGCGGGTCTTGCCCGGGACGGCGAGATTGTCTGGACCGATGTCGAGAACCGCTTTTATCCGCTGGGGCTGAAGGCCATCGGCCTGTTCTGCGAGGCGATCATCCGGGACGGCGCGGCGGGTGGGGATCATTATGTGGTCGGCTTCCAGCGTTTCCCCGGCGAAAATCCCTATCTGGGCGGATTTTCCGGGAACGAAACGAAGGTTTCCTTTCGCGTAACGCCCGGATTGAAGCGGCGTATTGAAAGAGGTGAAAGACCGGACCTGATGCGGCTGGTTCCGTTGGCCGTGCATCAGGTCGGAGGTTTTGCCGAGGCCTGCCACCGCTTTTCCGCCGCCTGCACGATCCCCGAGGAACGAAAGATCGAGTTTGTGCGACGTCTGGCCGATATCGCGGCGACGGGGACACGATAGGGACCGTCGCCTCAGAGGAGCCCGAGCGGATTTACGTCTACTGCCGAACCGACAGAAGGCGAAAGAAAGTAGCGAAGGAAAGTCTTGAAAGGCTCTGCTATAAGGATGTCGTGAATCTCGGATCGCTTGAAGATGCGGCAAAGAGGCGAAGCGCAAAATTGTAAAGTAGTCCGGCAGCGGATTGCGGCACGCAGGAGGAGTTTATGGACCTGATTCGATGGAAGAAGGAATATTCAGTTGGTGTCACGAAGCTGGATAAGCAGCATAAAAAAATTCTCAAAATTGTGAATCAAAATATCGGACGGCAGTTTTCTACTCAAAATGAAAGGGAAGTGGAAGAAATATTAGAGGATTTGCAGAGCTATATTAAGGAGCATTTCAAGACGGAAGAGGAATATATGCTGAAGCATCAGTATTCCGGTTATGAGGAGCAAAGGAAGGAACATAACCAGTTTATCGACCGTTTATTTGAGGCTCAAAAAGAATACTTAAAATATGGCCGTGTGACCTCAATCAATATTTTTAACTTTGTCTGGGATTGGTTTTCACATCATATCCTCATTCTTGATAAGATGTTAAGCAAAATCGGCTAAGGTTGGATGCGCCTCTTGACATCAGTGATGATCGTCAGTATTATATGACTTCAAGTTGGAAGACAAGACGGCATAGGCGGCTCTTGTCTTTTTGCGGCCAACGAGAAAATCAAAAAAACCATTAGTGATCACAATATAACAACACGCAAAAGGGGTAGGTTTATGTCCAGCATAAAATTTAATCAATTAACAAAGGAAATCGAGATCGAGGGATCTGAATCATTTATTAAATCGAATTTTAACAGGATTCAGGATCTGATGGCCGAAAGTTTTGGAGTGAAGAAGATGATCGTATCCAACAAAGCAAAGACAACCGGGGAACCCATATCATTGGTTATCATGAAAGAATCTCAAGCAGGTCCTGAGACAATACGGGATGAAGCGTCCGAAACCTCCCCGAAATCACCAGCGACAAAATCCGCCATTCCCGAGATTTCCCATGAATTTAAGGCAAAAAGACCGCCATTGCGAAAATATATCCGGAAAGAGGGAATGCCGGGCCATCAACGGACGGTGGTTGAGGTGGTCGAGCAGAAACCGAGTGGGATTTCACTGGCATCACTGAAAGAAAAATTTGGATTACCCGGGTCTAAAATCGAAGGAATCATCCGGGATGCTGAAAAACTGGGCAAGATCAGAAAAACCATGAATGGATCATATGTATGGGCTCAAGATTGATGAAATGCCTGACATTTCAAGATAACTTTTGACAATTTTGTCGGTGGACCCTTTAAGAAGCGCAATCATGGAACTATCGACGATATAAAAGGTTGCCAAAAACAAGCTCGGAATATGATCGTGCTGCGTAATGGGGGCGAGTATGGCATCTAATGGGAAAAAAACACCACAGGAAGATTTAATAGAGAAATTACGTGCGCTGCTTTCCCCCGGGGATGAACAGAAAAAGAAAGGTGCTTTTCCCCCCAAGGCGCATTTCAGCATCTGGTATTTCCTGATCACTTTCTTGTTGATCGTCTATCTGCAGCAATACTTCCTCTCCCCCAAGGTGGAGACGATTCCTTACAGCCAATTCAAACAGAACCTCCTTACCGGCAACGTGATGAAATTGATTATCGGCCCGGATGCGATCAGCGGAACGCTGAAAGGGATTGGGGAAAAAGCCGATCAAGCTTTCGTCACACTGCGGGTGGATGATCCCAATCTGGTGAAGGAACTGGATGAACATCGTGTAGATTACTCCGGACTTTACGAAAGTAAACTCCTGGGCAATATCATCTCCTGGATTCTCCCTCTCGGTATTATGTTCCTGATCTGGCGATTTGCGATGAAAAAGATGGGACCGGGGATGGGTGTGATGTCCTTCGGCAAGAGCAAAGCCAAGCTTTTTGTCGGGAATGAGGCGATGGTGACCTTTGCCGATGTGGCGGGCATTGACGAGGCAAAAGAAGAACTTCAGGAAGTCGTGGAGTTTTTGAAGAATCCGGCCAAATTCCAGAAACTGGGAGGGAGGATCCCCAAAGGGGTGCTGCTGGTCGGTCCGCCGGGGACCGGTAAAACCCTGCTTGCCAAGGCGGTGGCCGGTGAGGCCAAGGTGCCTTTTTTCAGCATCAGCGGGTCCGAGTTTGTGGAGATGTTCGTCGGCGTAGGGGCATCGCGTGTTCGCGACCTTTTTTCTCAAGCCACCAGTCAAGCCCCCTGTATCATTTTCATCGATGAACTGGACGCTCTGGGGAAGGCGCGGGGGGTGAATGTCTTTGGCGGAAATGACGAACGAGAGCAGACCCTCAATCAACTCCTGGTGGAGATGGATGGATTCGAATCGAATAAAGGGGTCATCATCATGTCTGCAACCAACAGGCCGGAAATCCTCGATCCCGCCCTGCTCCGCCCGGGAAGATTTGATCGGCAGGTTTTGCTGGACCGCCCGGATATCAACGGAAGGGAAGCCATCCTGAGAATCCATTCCCGGAAGGTCCTTTTAGGTCCCGATGTCGATCTCCATAAGATTGCCGGTCTTGTTCCGGGTTTTGCCGGAGCGGATCTGGCGAACCTCGTCAATGAGGCGGCCCTGCTGGCGGCGCGGAAAGACAAGGATACGGTCGGGGAGGCGGAGTTCGATGCGGCTATCGACCGGGTGATGGGCGGGCTCGAGAAAAAGAACCGGGTGATGAACCCCCGGGAGAAGGAAATTGTGACCTTTCACGAGTCCGGTCATGCCATTGTGGCCGAATCGGTCGAACATGCGGACCCGGTTCACAAGATATCCATTATTCCCCGCGGGATTACAGCTCTCGGATACACGCAGCAGCGACCCACCGAGGACCGCTACCTGATGACACGCCCCGAGTTGCTGGACCGGCTGGCCGTCCTTTTG
>CAYSSF010000095.1:0-5234 GCA_964433455.1 uncultured Syntrophaceae bacterium | reverse complement strand
CGGAGGAATTGGTTTTTGGAGAAATATCCACCGGAGCGCAAAATGACTTGCAGCGGGCAACCGACATTGCCCGGTCCATGGTCACGGAATATGGCATGAGTGATCGCCTGGGGCTGGTGACTTATGAGTCCCCCCGTCAACCAACCTTTCTACCGGAAAACTATACGGCCAAAAAAACCTATAGCGAAACGAAGGCGACCGAAATCGATGAAGAAATCGCACGCGTGATGGAGCAGACCCATCAACGCGTGCAGGGGATTCTTGCGGAGCGGCGGCAAGTGCTGGATGAGTTGGCCCATCTCCTGTCTGTAAAAGAAATCGTGCAGGGAGGGGAACTCAGACAAATGTTGTCCGAGAGGGCGCCCGAGAGACCGGTGCCTGAACAGCGCCCGGCTTTGTAAGGTAAAAAATAGTCTTCTATCCCCCCTTTTGCATGCCATCGGCAAAGAGCTATCGACAACGACAACGGTGGAACCGATTTTGCGAATCGTCAAACGGCATTCAGGAAATAAATCCTCGAAGGCTCCTGGGTTTATTACGCAAGATCGGCCGGCCATTGGTTTTCGCTACTTCGGCGCCGGCACCGAACCGGTGTAAAACACTTCGCACGTTTCGTCGGTGAAGAGGTCCCTGGCCTTCCTGAGCAGACTGAGCACCGGTCCCGCGAGGGACGCCAGGACGTTTGGTTTTTCCACAACCGGTTTCCGGAACGGACCGCGGATCTTCTGCTGCACCCTGGCGCACCCCCGGGCGTCGATCAGCGCGATGGTTACGTCGTCGAACCGTTCGTTGACGAAATCGATGCTTCCTTTGAGGGCGACCCTGTTCTGTTGGGTCGCCATGGCCACGTCCCCGGCCTGCGCGATGCCGCGCTCGACCTTCCAGTTGGAGAAGAGCTTTCCGATGCTGCTGCTGCCTCCCGATCCCTGGAAGATGCTCCCGAAGTTGTACCCCTTCGTAACCGCAAGGCCGATGGGGCCGGCAAAAAAGAAGGCGCCCACGTCCACGAGGTTGAAGCTCTGACTGGCCTCAAACCGGGAAAACTCCCGGTCGAGGTCGTTTCCATAGAGCGTGAGATTCTCGCCACGCAAAGAGGCTTCTCCTCCGGCACTCTTCGTTATCTCCTTTACGGTATTTCCCCGCATAGCCAGGTTTGTAGAGAAGTCCATCGATCCTTCCGCGATCTTCTTTGAAGAAAGGGTTTTGAAGTACTCCTCGATCCGGAACTTTGCCAGGGATGCGCGGACGGAATAATGAGAAACGGGAGCCGATAAATCTGCCCTGATGCTCCCCGACCCTTGTCCGCCGAAAAGGCGCATCGTGACCGGATTGAGAGAGAAGATGCCGTTCTTACCCCTGCCGGTGAACTTCACATCGGAAAACGTGAGCTCCTTCCTCCTGATCTCCCGGCAGGCGAATTCTACCGTGAATGAAATATTCTTGAGAAATTCCAAATGATTATCTCCTGCAATCCGCAAGCTGCGCACGTCCAGGTTGAAGTCATCCGCCTCGAATCCTTCCCCGGATTGCTCGTCTTCATAGAGGAAAGATCCGTCGGTGAGGGAAAGATGATCGAAAAGCGGGGCAGGGGGGAGCCTTTTGGCCTTCTCCCGTTGTTCGAAATTGAACTTGCCGTCGCGCTCCCGCTTCATGGAGATTCTGGGGCGCTTCAGCTCGATTCTGCTGATCCGGACTTCCTTTCGGAGAAGGGGGAGGAGAGCGATCTCAAGGACGGCTTCTTTCGCAGCAGCGACCTCGATCCCCTCATTTTGGATGAGCACATCATCAAGCCTGACATGCAACTCCGGAAAGAAAGTGATTCCCAGCCGGCCGCCAACGCGGACCTCCATCCCGAGGGCTTCGGAGGCGGCCTTTTCGAACCGGGGTTTGAAGACGCCGGTGTCCATAAACAAAATCAGGACGGCAGCGATGAGGATGAGCAGCCCGATCAGCCCGGCGATGACGAAGAGGATGTTTTTCAATGATTTTGACATCCACACTCCTGTTTCTTTCATCTACGAGCCCTGACCCCTGTTCTTTTTCCGGATTTTCCTCACTCCAAACCGTCAAAGTTCGATCACAAGCCCTTCCTGGGCGATGTTATATGGAGAAAAGTCGGGACCGATCGGATATCGTTTCCTGAGATCGATCAGAATGGCGTCCAGTTCATCGTCGCTCCTGAGCTGCTCGTGATGGGTAAAATAGAGGGACTTGGCTCTCGCCATTCTTGCCAGGGAGATGCCGGCGTCGCAGGTGCTGTGCCCCCATCCTCTTTTCAGCGGATATTCATCGGCGGTGTAGGCCGCATCTACGATAAGAACGTCAACATTTTCGATGAAATTGACCAGAGATGCGTTTTGATCGGAGATGAGCCTTGCATACTCGCCAAAGGAATCGTCGTCGGGATGGTAGATGTTGTAGAGCGGTTCGTAGTCTCCGGTGAAGAAAACGGTTTTCCCGTTGCCCTCGATCAGGTAGCCGAAGTTGAGGACCGGATGGTTCATCAGGATGCTTGTCACCTTCGTCCGGCCTATTTCGATGGTCTGTCTCTCATAGAGCGTCGTATAGAGGATTTCAGCCTTGAGCTCCGCCTCGCGCACGGGGAAGTAGCAGTACTCCATCTGCCGGCCGAGGACCTCTTTTATGGATCGTTTCGAGACCGGATCAAAGGTGCCATAGATGTCGATCCGGTTTTTCGGTATGAAAAGGGGTGCAAAGAACGGCAGACCCTGGATATGGTCCCAGTGGGTATGACTAAAAAAGATCGCGCATTTCACCGGGAGGCGCTTCAGCAGCTTCTGGGCAAGACCGAGAATCCCCGAACCCGCATCCAGGATAATGAGCTCTCCCTCGTCCGTCTCGACTTCAATGCAGGTGGTGTTTCCCCCATAACGAACGGTTCTTGGCCCCGGTGAAGGGATGGAGCCGCGCACGCCCCAGAATGTGATTTTCAAATGCCCTGCCTCACAGTGCGGCAAATACCATTGCCTGCTCCATCTCCCCTCTCACATCGCCCAGCATGCCCACAATGCTGCTCGCGTCGGCGCCGAACAGTCCGGCGATCCGGTCCGGAATCTTTTCCATCGCGGGGTCTCCGCCCTCCCCGATCTTCAATTCCCTGCTGATTTGATTGGAGGCCGAGACGACATCGGTCAGGAGCGCCCCGGCGCAGTCGCGGTGATGGTGATCCTTCATGGCCTCGATCAGATTGGATGGAAGATTCCATTTTTCTCCCAGAATCGATCCGACCTGTGCATGGTCGATGTTGAAAATTTCCGTCTCGGCCTCATGGAGGGGGATGCCTTTTTCTTGCGCTACCCTCAACGCCTGTTGAAAATCAAGCGGCTTGAAATGGGCAAAGACGATTTTACCGAAGTCATGCAGGAGGCCCGACAGAAAATAGTCGAACGATTCCTTCGGCGGCACGCGCATGTTCTTCGCGAACAATTTCGCTATGGTAGCTGTAGAGAGGGAGTGGAGCAGAAATGCTTCCAGATCGAAGCCCGCCACGGTTTTGAGACGGAGAATGCCGATCGCGGCGATGCTGAGCGCCATATTTTTTACGGTATTGAACCCGATAATGACCATGGCGTGGTTCACGGAAGTGATTTTTTGGGAAAGCCGGAAATAGGGGGAGTTTGCGAGTTTGAGCATTCTCATGATCAGGACAGGGTCATGCTCGATGATCGAAACCAACTCTTTGGGATCGGCATTGATATCGGCGGTGATCTCGAGTATGCGATGGACGCTCATTGGAAAAGCGGGCATCTTTTCCACCATCTCCATGATATCCAATCTTCTCTCGGTCATTTCGTGCTTTTCTTACATCGTCTGATTGATTTTGATTGGGGGTGCCTCCATTGCCACCGCACTGTAAGGAAAAGAAATTCAGGTGTCAAGAAAAATGGCCCTGCGGTAAAGGCATGATGTCGATCATCTGCCAAAATGTCATGGGTATTCCGCCCTGGTCATGGAAAACGGGAGAGACCCTGCATGACCTCAGAGGAGGGTCATGCCTGGAGGAGGAACAGGGCGTCGGCGACGACGGGCCGCGATCCGGCGATGATCACGGGGTTCAGGTCTATCTCGGCGATTTCGGGGTGGAGGAGTGCAATGGCGCCAGTCGTCCGGAGTATCCCCGCCAGGGCCGGTCCATCCACGGCGGGAAGGCCGCGGAACTCGCCCAGCAGAGCCTTCGCCCGGATGTCGGTGAGCATCTCCTCCGCCTCGACGGCGCTGAGGGGCGCCGCACGCAGGGTGGTATCCTGCAGCGCCTCCGTGAAGACGCCGCCCTGGCCGAACAGGACGCAGGGGCCGAAGCCCGGGAAACGGGCCATTCCGGCGACGAATTCGCGGCTACCCGCGACCATCTCCTGGATGAGGACGGGAAGCGGTTCCCCGGCGGCCTCGCGGACAGACCGGAAGGCTTCGCGAAGGGCCTCTTCCGTTTGGATGTTCAGCGCGATCAGTCCCCGCCCCGACTTGTGCATAATCTCCCAGGCGCACGCCTTGACGGCGACGGGGAAACCGATTCCGTTGGCAAGGGTTGCCGCCTCGTCTTCGGTCCGGGCGATCCCCTCCCGGGTGACCAAAATGCCGTAGAGGGCGAGGATCTGCTTTGCCTGATGCTCATCGAGGGCGCGCTGTCCGGCGGCCAGGGCGGCCCGGATGATTCTCGCCGCCTCCGAATTTTTGGCCGGAAGAGTCGGGTTTACGACGGGTTTCCGTTCCCGGATCTCCTTGTAGCGCAGAAGCGACGCCATTCCCCGCGCCGCCTTTTCCGGCGAGTCGAAAACGGGGATGTCATGGTCCATGTATAGGGAGGTGAAGTTGTCCTCCCGCCCGAAGAATGAGGAGATCATCAGCGGGAGGCCGTATTTCCGGGGCAGTTCCACCGCGGCGGGCATCTCCTTCGCCATCATTTCAAGAAAGGCTTCACGCGGAACATCGGCCATCAGCCCGCTGATGTGGGAATAGACCATCTTCATAAAGCCGGAATTCACCGCGCCGTGGAGGATGAGACCGTCCACCTCGCCGCTCTCCATAATGAACCCGGGGATCGTAAGGGCCAACACCTGCGTGTCGAGGTGAAAGGTCAGATCGACCGGATTGCCGCAGGCGGCATGAGGCGGGATCAGCGGCCGGATCTTCGCTTGAAGGGCGTCCGAGAAGCGGGGGACCGTCATGCCTCCCTGATCGGCTGTATTGGAGATGGCCGTTCCCGGCCCTCCGGA
>CAYSSF010000094.1:9115-15397 GCA_964433455.1 uncultured Syntrophaceae bacterium | reverse complement strand
CGCTAGTGCAAGAGGTGATCCGTGCATATCGGCAACTGAATGACAGAAAGAAAAAGGATGGATCGGCCCAAAAGGGATAGCAGGCAGGAGATGACCATTTCAATTCAAAATCGACAGAAACGGCTTACCGTGGATGTCGTCAGGGTCAGACGAAGCCTGAAGCGGCTTCTGAGGGAACTCGGCTTGAACGACAGCGAAGTCAGCCTTCTTCTCGTCGATGATGATCAGATCCGGGAGTTCAACAACCGCTATCTTCAAAGGGATCAACCAACCAATGTGATCTCTTTTTCGATGAATGAAGGTGCGTTCGGAGAGATCCATCCGGAGGTCCTGGGAGATATCATCCTTTCCGTTGAAACAGCAGCCCGAGACGCCGCCGCCTGCGATATTGGCTTTATGGATGCGGTTGAATTTCTGCTGATCCACGGTCTTCTCCATCTCTTGGGGTATAACCATGAAAATGCAGAAATCGGGGAAGCCGAAAAAATGAAAAAGCGGGAACGGGAACTCTTTTTTTTCCTGAGGCAATATTATATCGATTGATCATTGCCGGCCTTATTGAAGCAGGATCACCTGTCCCGGATGGATGATCTCTTTTTGTCCCATCCGATTCAGTTTGAGCAATCGGTCGAGGGTGATATTGTTTTCCTGGGCGATCTGAAGGAGGCTATCCCCCTTTTTGACCTTGTACTGCTTCGGGGCCGTTGATTCAGAAGCCTTTCCCCGGACCTGTTTTGTCCCAGTCCCAGGATTGACCTTCTCTTTTTTCCCCGGTGTCTCCGCCTGTTTCCGCACCCTTGCCGGTGGCTCATCCTCGTTTCTGGCTACAAGTTGAAGCGTCTGGCCGATTTTCAGGGTGTCACTCTTCAAACCGTTGCTCTTGCGGATCTCCGTAACCGAAATGCCATATTTTCTGGAAAGAGCGGATAGTGTATCTCCCTTTTGAACGAGATGGTTCATGGACTTGCCTGACCCGGTCGCCTTTTCGGCGGAACCCGATGCAACTGAACTGCGAATCGGGATATTCAGCCTCTGACCCACCGCCAAACGCTTCTTCGACAATCGGTTCGCAGAACGGATCGCTTCAGCAGAAGTCTTGTATTTTTCCGCGATGGAGGCCAGGGTTTCTCCCTGTCGGACCCTGTGTTTGATGAAGACCCCGCGAACCGTCTTGAAGGAGTCGCGCGGTTTCTGCCCCGATGGAATATCAGCGGCCATTTTGAGCAGCAATTCTGCCTTCTCGATCGGAACCTTCAGTTTATAGGGTCTGTCCGGTGTCATTCGATGCCGAAGTTCGGCATTCAAAATGTTGATGGTCTCCTCCGGCGTTTCCAATGCCTGGGCGATATCTTGTAAACGCAGGCATCGGTTGATCTCCGCCACTTCATAAGACAAGATGTCTGTCTTGGCGGTTTCCGGTCCGAGGTCGATGCCGTATTTCTGCGGATCCCTTACAATAAGCAATGTGGCCACAAAACGAGGCACATAGCGCGCCGTTTCATTGGGAAGGCGTTGATAGAGGTCCCAAAAGCGATCGAGATAATTGATATGCTGGGAGGCAATGGTGCGCATCACACGCCCTTCACCGCAATTGTATCCGGCGAGGACCGTCAGCCAGTCGCCAAACATCGCGTGCAGATCCTTAAAATAGTCGATGGCGGCACGTGTCGATTTTTCGACGTCCATCCGCTCGTCTACCCAGTCATCCCGGTTGAGTCCGTATTTATAGCCCGTCGATGGGATGAATTGCCATAAGCCCAGGGCCCTCGCGGAGGACAGTGCACTGATCTTGTAACCGCTTTCCACCAGCGGCAGCCAGGAAAGCTCTTCGGGCAGACCTGCTTTTTTGAGTTCCCGCAAAATCAGCGGTCGATAGATCATCGACCGCTGGTAGGATGAGACGAAAAAATCGCGTTCGACCGTCTGAAATAGGCGGATCTCCTTTTCGACGTCCGGATTGGTCACGATCGGAATTTCCCCGCGCTTGCCCTTGGCAACGGACTGGTGCGAGTTGTAGATGGCCAGAATCCGCTTCGAAATCATCAGACGGAGATCATCCTTCTGCCGAATGATATCGGGATTGCCGTTTGTATCAAGCAGGAGCGCATACGCCTGATCCAGCATTTGGAGCGCATCTTCAAGTTCACCGTTCACCCAGTATTTCTGGGATCCATCCAGCAGCACGAGGGCTTCTTCCATGACATCCCGCTCCGTCTCCTCCTCAACCGCCTTTCGTTCATTTTGAGGATTCAAGATGGCAGAATTGTTCAAGGGCTTATGGATGACCGTCTCGCCTGGCTTGGAGAGATCCGACGAGGTGATCGGTTGACGACTTTCTGCTGCTGCCGAGGGTTTTATGATCTCATCCTTTTTTCTCGGAATGTCGGTGGAATTCGGCGCCGGGGTGAGTTGCTCCGGTTGGAGACCCTTTCTCTCATCATTTGTCTGGAGGGCTGCCTGGGGATTTGGCTTAGCCTGAGTATCTGTTTTTGGCATCTGCAGACCGGCTGCCCCAGGATCCTTCGACGCAGGCAACTCCTCTGCACGGACCATCTCCCGGCCGTCCAGACCGGACCGGTTTTTTAACACCTCCTGTTTGGATACCGAGCATGATGAAATCGTCAATCCGCCAAGACTCAACATGATCAGAACCATCAGGATCGTTGAAATGTCATTTCGAAGCATTTTTGACTCCTTACTGATCCGTTTCAAACCGCCCATGTACGACTATTCTGATGTTCTGCAGCCATCCATCGTACGGGCCGATCCATTAGAGGGTCACTGCTATACCATACTTTTTCCCTGCTCCAAAATATTAATGTAAGAGATAGGCCTCAATGAAATCGTCGATATCGCCATCCAACACCCGGTTGACGTTGCCGGTTTCAAGGTTTGTCCGATGATCTTTAACCATTTTATATGGATGCAGGACATAAGAGCGGATCTGGCTCCCCCAGGCAATCTCCTTCTTGGTTTTGTTGATCTCATCGAGCTTTTCGTTTTGCTCCCGCAGTTTCATCTCGTAGAGACGCGAGCGGAGATATTTCATGGCCATCGCCTTGTTCTTGTGCTGCGAACGTTCATTCTGGCACTGGACGACAATTCCGGTTGGCAGATGGGTGAGTCTCACAGCGGAATCGGTCTTGTTCACATGCTGACCGCCGGCGCCGGTGGATCTGTAGGTGTCGATACGAAGATCCTTTTCATCGATTTCAATCACGATCCGATCGTCAACCTCGGGATAGACAAAGACAGAGGCAAAAGAGGTGTGGCGGCGCGCACCGGCATCAAAGGGGGATATCCTCACCAGACGGTGAATTCCAATTTCCGCCTTGGCATAGCCGTAGGCGTACTCTCCCCTGAGAGTCAAGGACACGCTCTTAATACCGGCCTCGTCACCGGGCAGATAATCGATGATGTTGGCCTCAAGACCTTTTCTCTCCGCCCAGCGCAGGTACATTCGAAGGAGCATCTCCGCCCAGTCCTGCGCTTCCGTTCCTCCTGCGCCCGCATGAATCGACATGATCGCGTTCATCGGATCCTGTTCAGATCCGAGCATCATTTTCAGTTCATCCGTCCGAAGGGCTGCATTCAACCTTTCCAACTCGGACCGGACCTCTTCCTGGGTCTGATCATCCTGTTCCTCGGATGCGATTTCGGAAAGAATTCTGAGATCATCGAGGTTGCTTTTTTGCCGCTTCCATTTTTCGACAGTATCCGTCAATCGACTCTTTTCCCGGAGGATCCCACTTGCCCTTTCCTGGTCATCCCAGAATCCTTCGCGTTGAGATTCCTTGTCCAATTCACGGATACGCAATTCTTTTTCAGGGATGTCAAAGACAGACCCCGACATGTTCGATTCTCCGGGCCAGATCGATCAGGGTGTCATGAATTCCTTCAAGCATTTTTCTTTCTCCTTTTTAGAATAATATAGTAGACGATCAACGCGATTCCACACAAGTAAACGAACAGGTCCCCATATGCCGCATAAAAGGTCTTTTCGTCAATATATTTCGCCTCACCCTTCAGGACGGTTCTTTCAAAAAGGTTCGTTTGAGAGAGAATCTTTCCTGTCGGATCGATGATGGCGCTGATCCCGGTATTGGCAGCCCGGATGAGGAAGAGGCGGTTTTCGACCGCCCGAAAAACCGACATGGAGAGATGTTGAAAAGGGGCCGATGATGTTCCGAACCAGGCATCGTTGGTGATGTTCACGAGCAAATCGGCCCTCTTCCTTTTATACGCTCTTGCCGATTCCGGAAAGATTGCCTCATAGCAGATCAGGACGCCGATACGATGACCATCACTCTCGATCGGATCGAATCCCTTCCCAGGAAGAAAATCATCTGTCCCTGCGACGATCTTGCCGATAAATGGGAAAAATTGCTTCAGGGGCACATATTCACCGTAAGGCACCAGGTGCACCTTGTCATATCGTCCGGCAACCGTTCCGTCCGGTCGGAGCAGGTAGGCGCTGTTGCGGTAGAAATGTTTTCCGCCGCTCTCGACCCGACCCGAACTGCCGAAGAGAAGCCTTTGACCGGATAGACGGGCAACATCGACAACGATCCCCCGCAGCGGATGGGGGTCATCAAAGTAGAAAGGCGCCGCCGTTTCCGGCCAGACGATCAGTCCGTTTTCAGCAAGGATGGAACGAATTGATAAAGAGCTATATATATCAATTGTTTGCATCTGATACCGGTCGTTCCATTTGATGTTCTGATCGATATTTCCCTGAACCAGCGCCACCTCGAATGAACTCTTTTTATGAAGAGATTCCCGAATCTCAGCCGTTCGAAAATGACCATAGCCGTAGACGGCTGCAATAACGGCGAATAAGATCGCGGTCTCCGGCAAAAGGTGCTTATCACGTAGTCGCAGGGTCAAAAAATTGTAAAGAACCGCGCTGGTCATGACGAGTACAAATGATATCCCGTAGATACCGGTAATATCGGCGATTTGGATGATGTTTTCGTAGAGGTATTGTGAATAGGCAAGCTCCTCCCAGGGGAATCCCGTAAAGAGATGTGAACGGGCAAATTCAAGGATGGTCCACAACAGCGGTGCTGTGAGAAAGAGTAAGGCTCCGCTTCTTCGGAGGTAGACAACGCCCATCGCAAAGCAGGCTGTGTACAGGCTCAGATATGCAGCAAGCAGCAACATCACCATGATCCCCATGTAAACCGGGAGATGGCCATATTGTACGACAACATGGGAAATCCAGTAAAGTATCCCGACGTGCGCAACCATACCCGTGAGAAAACCGGTTTTAAACCCCTCCCAGGGTTTTGCATCCTGCAGTGCATAAAAAAGGGGAATCAACGCAATCCATGCCAGGATTCCGCTTCCAAATTTCGGAAAGGAGAGAAAGAAAGCAAGGCCGGAGAAGATGGCCATGATCAGCTTTGAAGAGGATTTTAAATAGGTTGTCAATTTTTCAAACGGTTCGGTTACAATCTTGAGTGGTTTCGTCTCTTGTTGCCCGATTACAAATATTAAGGCTGAAGGTTGGAATTAGAGTTGGGATTGGTTGTCTTCGGCATATATTCGTTCATAAATGCTTATTTCCCAACCACTTTTACAAACTGATGCGCACGATTATAGAGAGGATCATGAAAGGATGCAAGACGAAATAAAAAAGACGAGAAGCAGGATCGATCGGGTAATCAGATAATCAGACGGGACTCAACAGAAGGTTAGAGGTTACATCTGAAAAGAAAAAGGGGCTAACAAACTCGTTACCCCCTGATTTGATTGGTAGCGGGGAGAGGATTCGAACCTCTGACCTTTGGGTTATGAGCCCTTGAATTGCAATTTACCATGTTTTACCTGATCGTCTTTTAATCATTAATTATCAATAGTTTAAAATATTTTCTTTTTTCTTTACATACTTCAAAATACCTGTATATTTGTCTCAAGTGTGGGGGATAGTGTGGGGGACGGGGGAGACTGCTATGCCAAAACAAGCGCGAATCAAGACAAAATATCCGGGCGTGACGTTCATTGATTCTGTGGGGACGATTGGTCCGGAGCGGGTTTTCTATATCCGCTATCGGCGACAGGGCAAGGTCATTGAGGAAAAAGCAGGCCGCCAATACGCCGATGATATGACAGAGGCGAAGGCGAACGCTATCCGTTCGGATCGTATCAGGGGGAAAGAGCTTTCCAACGAAGAGCGCCGCGATGTTCAGAGGGCGAGAACAGAGCGACGGACCATTGAAAAGCTGTGGGCCGAATACAAAGAAAATCATCCGGACCTAAAAGGGCTCTCGCAGGACGAAT
>CAYSSF010000094.1:0-9105 GCA_964433455.1 uncultured Syntrophaceae bacterium | reverse complement strand
AAGAAACATATCGAACCGAGCCTGGGCAACAAAGAACCTTCCGAGCTTCTCCCTTTGGATGTGGACCGTGTCCGGATCAAGCTCCTTAAAACGATGAAGCCCGCGACTGTCAGAAATATTCTGGAACTGCTTAGACGAATCATAAGCTACGCCGGGAAAAAGCAGCTATGCGCAACGCCTCTTTTTAAGATTGAAATGCCGGCTGTGGATAATCTCCGGACTGAAGACCTGAGCGAGGATCAAATGGGCAAATTGCTCCGGATTCTCCGGGAAGGGATCATAACCGAGCAGGACGGGACACAAACCCCGGTGGACCCTGACGCACGGGATGCAATGCTGTTGGCTTTATGCTCCGGCATGCGACGAGGAGAAATCTTTCGTCTGATGTGGGATGATATTGATTTTCGGCGGGGTTTCATCACCATCCGGGAGCCAAAGGGCGGCAAAGATCAGACAATCCCCCTTTCCGGTGCCGCAAAAAACATTCTCGAAAATCGCACCCGCACGGAAGATTCGCCTTTTGTTTTTCCCGGACGCGGAGCCCACAGGCCGACCCCCGGCAAGACCCCTGTTCATCGGGCCGACGCCTCGAAACAGTTTCGGGCGATCCGTGACGCTGCGGGGCTCCCGAAAGACTTCCGACCGATGCACGGATTAAGGCATGCATTCGCCTCGCGCCTCGCGTCAAGCGGAGAAGTGGACCTTTACACAATTCAACGCCTCTTGACGCACAAGAGCCCCCTTATGACACAACGCTATGCCCACTTGCGGGATGATACCTTACGGAAGGCGTCAACGCTGGCGGGAAATATCATCGAACAGGCGGCGAAGGCAGAGGATCAAAAAAATGAGACCGCCACGGCATAGGAGACAAAAGGACATGACAACACCTGTATTCAAGAAAATCGACGATCTCAGAGACAAAATTGACGCACACAGACCGCTTGACGCACACATGCTCAAACAAGTCCGGGAATATTTCCGGATCGGCATGGCCTATTCCAGCAACGCCCTTGAAGGGAACTCGCTGACAGAGACGGAGACGAAGATCGTTATCGAGGATGGACTGACCATCGGGGGGAAGCCTGTCCGTGATCATCTTGAAGCACTGGGCCATTCGGAAGCTTACGACTTGCTTTTCCGGCTGGCAAAAAATCAGGACATCACAGAGGCAAATGTCAAAGAGCTTCATCGGCTGTTCTACTATCGGATCGATGCAAAACAGGCGGGGAAGTATCGGAAGCACCGGGTCATCATCACCGGGACGGATTTCATCCCGCCTACGCCGGAGAAGATACCGGATTTGATGAATACGTTCATTGCCGGGTTGCCGGAAACCAGGGCGAAGCACCACCCGGTAGAATTTGCTGCGATCATCCACCGAGAGCTTGTCACGATTCACCCGTTCATCGATGGTAACGGCCGGGTGGCGCGGCTGTTGATGAACCTTGCGTTGTTGCAGGAAGGCTATCCCATGGCAATCCTCCCACCGATCCTTCGGCGCGACTACCTGGACACCTTGGACAAGACACACAAGGGAGACAACGGGCCATTTATCAACCTCATTGCGGGGGTCTGTTACGAGTCGGCGAAGGAATATCTGAGGCTTTTGGAAGGCTGACGATTATCAACCGTGGATAGGTTCAGCCCTATGAACCGGTCCGATACCAAACCTAAGCCTTAGTATCTAACTGGCAAATACTCCTTAGCAATTAATCTCACATAATAATTTACTCTTAATTACCCCCGAGTCTACACACGACTTGGGGGTTTTCTTTTTTTACTCCTCTGTCCGGGATTGTACCCCCCCGTGGGTACCTATTGGGGGTCTACCGGTCCAGCCTGTGTTTTGATCTAATGTCATCAGGAAGACAGACTTTACACAGTAAATAATATACGGAGGTCAATATCATGGCAAGCTCAAACACATTAGAACTTCTCAATAAACCTTACCTGAACGAAACAGAAACGGCACAGCTTACGGGGCGGGCAGTCAGCACCCTTCGGAACGAGCGATTCTTGAGGCGCGGTCTGCCATACCTTCGCGTGGGGGGGCGGTCCATCCGCTATAAGCTGGAAGACGTTCTTTCATTCATGGAGGGGCGGCGGATTACTTTTGAGAACGAGCGATGACCGCCTCAGCACGCTATCGAGACGCTAGGGCAAACATCCCTACCCCTGGCGGCGGCGGTTGTCATACCGCCATTTTAGGAATCTCAAATTTGGGAGTCATGGCCGGGATACCCCCCGAAGCGATCTTTCAGGATATCCGGCAATCGATTCCCCGTGGATTAAGGAAAGTCTCTGATAGGGAAATCCATGACGCTATCCGCAAGGCAATTTCTGACCACAACGGAGGAACCTTCACCCCGCGCACCAGAGCGACGCCGGTTGTCCAGGACGGGAAAGCGGCCCTCCGGCGAATCATCGACCAGGGGAAGATCAGCAACGAGGTCGATTTATGGGAGGCGTCACCGATTCGCCTCCTGGATGAACCCCAGGGTGATCCGGGGCTGCTTCTCGAAACTCTCTACAAACCGACCGACCATGTTTGGATCGGTGACCAACACCAGTCCGGGATCATCGGCGATACGATCAAAACCACAGAAGAATGGATAAGCCATTTCAAGAATGGCGGTAAAACCGGACCCTTTATCATAATCAATCCACTGACCGGAACCAGCTCTCTTACGAAAACAGGCGACAAGACGACTCTCCGCGGGAATGGAAATATCGCGATGTATCGCTACTGCATGTGCGAGTTCGACTGCCTGTGCCAGGAAGCTCAAATCCGCTTCTGGAGCGCCGTCAAGCTGCCGATTGTCGCTCTGACCGACTCCGGCGGCCGATCAATACACGCCTGGATAGACGTTCAAAAGCTGGCCCCTGTGACGACATCAGAGCAATGGGCCGCCGAAATCAAAGGTCGCCTATACGATCAAATCCTGACCCCCCTGGGGGTTGATGCTGCATGTTCAAACCCGGCCCGTTTGAGCCGCTTACCGGGGCACTACCGAGAAGAAAAAAGCGCATGGCAGAGGCTCTTATGGCTGTCTGCCGAAGGGAGGCCGATATGCCAATTGACTACCTGAAATCCGCGGAAGATCAGATTTCAGCAACAGAGCTGCCACATCTGATAAACGCGGCAGAATGGCTACTCGAAGAGCCACCGGATCCAGATCAGATTGTTGCGGATGTTTTTGATAAGGGCGACAAGGTGGTTCTAATTGGATCCTCAAAATCAAAAAAGACATTCTTCTTGCTGCAGATGATTATTTGCATAGCCACCGGAAGATCATTTCTGGGCTTGCACATTCCAAAGCCACGCCGCGTCTTACACATTCAATATGAAATCCAGGGACACCATTTCCATCGGCGTCTAAAACGGATGTGCCTAGCGCTGGGGGTTGAGAAAAGCGACCTTGGGGACCGGCTGTGGATAGTAAACGCGCGAGGTACAGAGGGAATGTCCGGGGTGCCGGGAGTTGACAAAATGCGCCGGCTGGCTGGTGTCGCAGCGCCGGATCTCATAACCCTGGATCCTCTGTACAAAGTACTGACCGGAGATGAAAACAGCAATAGCCGCGACGGACTGAAGGGACTTTTGGATTCCTTTGACGGGCTGGCAGAGCACACCGGAGCTGCAATCTCGTACGCACACCACGACCCGAAAGGAACGCCTGGCGACCGAGCGACAACGGACAGGGGGGCTGGCGGCGGCGTCCTGGGGAGGGATTACGATGCAAGCGTTGTCATGACAGCCCACGCGACAGAAGAAGATGCATTCGTTATCGAGACCTCACTGAGAAACTATGCACCAATGGAACCGTTTACGGTTGTCTGGGCGGTGGACGAAAGCACCGGCGGTTACTGCTTCGAGAAACGGCTGGACATTCTGGCAACCAAAAAGACATCCCGGTCAAGCGCTCCTCCCCCGGCGTTCGATACGTATTTACCAGCGGCACTGTCTATCCTGCAAAGGAACGAAGTAGCGTTGTCAGATTTTTTACCGACATTCAAGAAGAAATCCGGTTTGTCGCGGCAGCGGATCAGAGACTTTCTGGCCTTCGCAACAGCTGGTGGGAACCCATTTATCGTCGAAAGGACCGATATTGACTCATGGAACAAAAAATACTTGAGGGCTGGGAAATCTATTGATGATTAATTTCGATTGTTTGTCAGTCGCGCGGGTAGTCCCCGGCGAAACTGGCGCGACCGGTCAAAGGTTGTAGTGACGCCGCCCCTTATATAAGGGCGGCGGCGCTACTACCTACCCTACCCCGAAACGGGTCCGAAATGAGAGACAACCGGACATGAAAATCGTTCTCGAAAATGGATCAGCGGATCCGAAAAAAGGAGGCCCTATGGAACGACCGGACCTAAACGAAGTGCCGGCAGATAAATTCTTAACCGAACTGATCGGTGGGACGTGGCATGGCGTGTTCATCACCATGTCAATTGGTCAGTGGGACGGATTTCTCCAGGTAGCATACGACACCGGCCACGTCCTGCTCGAACTTGACGAGGACGAAGTGCCGGTCCGGACTTACCGGAAGAGGTTGGGCTCATGAAGATCATCCTTAGCAACGAAATACAAATCATTGAGGCACCGGAACCTTTGGTGCGAAAAATCCGCGATACCTTCACCATCGAAAATCCCAGGTGGATTGACAACGACCGTATGTCCCGGTGGAACGGTGAGACGGATCACTGGTTGACATTCCACAAAAACCATACCGACGGCTTGACGATACCCAGGGGAGCTATCGGACTCATTCTCTTCTTCTGCAAGGATATGGGTATCCGGTATCAGATCGAGGATCGGAGCCGCACCATGCCGGAAGTGGATTTTGCTTTCAAAGGAGATCTCAAGACGTATCAGGAGAAGGCAGTCACGGATATCATGAGTCGAGACTTTGGTGTCCTGCAGGCACCCACTGGCAGCGGCAAGACCATCATGGCCCTATCGGTTATTGCAGAGCGACGGCAGCCTGCCTTGATCGTCGTTCACAGCAAGGAACTCATGGACCAATGGATCGAGCGCATCGAACAATTCTTGGGCATTCCAAAGACGGAGATCGGCATCGTCGGCAACGGAAAGAAACGGATCGGCGAGAAGATCACCGTCGGCATCGTCAATAGCGTCTACCTCATGGCCGAGGAGATCCGGGAACACATCGGCCACTTGGTCATTGATGAGTGCCACCGGACTCCGAGCCGAACCTTTACCGAGGCCATCAATGCCTTCGACTGTAAATTTATGCTGGGCCTGTCTGCCACCCCATACCGCCGCGACGGGTTGACGAAACTCATCGGTTGGCACCTGGGGCGAAAGGTCGAGGTGAGGCAATCCGAACTTACCAAGAAGGACATCACCCTCGACGTCGATGTCATCACCAGGGAAACGATGTTCACATCCTTTTATGATGCCTCCGAGGAATATACGCGCGTTCTGTCCGAACTGACGGAGGACGCAGACAGAAACCAGCTCATCGCCCAGGACGTTATCCGAGAAGCTGCAAACGGCGGCGGGATATGCCTCGTTCTCACGGACAGAAGGGAACACTGCAATGCTCTGGCAGCCCTTACCTCACCTTATGGGATTGAGACGGCCATCCTTACAGGGGAAGTGTCCAGCGGCTCAAGGAAGGTTATTGTGGAACAACTGAACGCCGGGTCGATCAAGGTCTTGATTGCCACAGGGCAATTGATCGGAGAGGGTTTCGATTGCAAGGAACTGTCGACGCTGTTCCTGGCGACACCGATCAAATTTGAGGGGCGGCTTACTCAGTACCTGGGGCGCGTCCTACGGCCGGCGCCGGGAAAGGAAAAGGCGAAGGTTTATGACTACTGCGATGTGCATGTGTCGGTGTACTGGCGGCATCGGCAAGGGCAAGACAGCAGGTATATAGGGGGGTGGGGAGATCAAATAATAACAATATTACAAACGGTTAAGTCGTTATTTCAATACAAGAAGGGGGGCAAAGACCCATGAAGAGACTACAAAACGCTCAAGATTTACGGCGCTACCTGGCGAGCTTGATCAACCGCGTAGAGTCGGGAGAAGTGGAGGTTAATCTAGGGAAATCATTGGCCTACATGTCGAGTATCTTGCTCAGGATCATCGAAGGCGGCGATCTGGAAGGAAGGGTTGAACAACTGGAACGGAAACTGGAGTCGAAACGAAAGAAAGGAGATTTATCATGAGCATCAAGAGGCGGGTTGAGGTAATGGAAAAGGCACTGGAAGCAGATTCATTTTCGGTAATCCCCAAACAGGACAGAGTTGTGGTGGTTTCCGGGCACACGCCGGAGGAACGCGCTACCAAAATGACTGAGCGACTGGTCGAGATGCACAGGAAGTTTGGAGATTTTGATGAGAGTTGTTTGACTCGGATTTCTATACGGAAATTCAGCATGGGAAAGGTGGCCATATGAGCCAGCACAGAACAGAACCAGAGGAAAATGCGTAGAACGTGCTATTGCAAATAAGGTTGACGGGATCCGTCTGGGCCTCCTGGGCAAAGAAGACGTCGACGCTGGGCCGTTTTCTATTGAAGTAAAAGGCAGAAGGACATTCTCTGGAACATCTTTCACGGAACAGGCTGTCAGAAACTGCCGGTCAGGGAAGACGCCACTCGTTATTGTACAACGTTACCGGGAAACGTCATGATGGGGACTTGGTCATGATGAGGTTAAAGGATTGGCGGGACTGGCAAGGCAATGCGTGTCGAGTAGAGGGAGGTTGACACCACAAGGCTCTACCATGTATGTGAAAATGAGTATAAACAGGACGTAGTGGATACGAAATGGTCCGAACGGGCTGCATTTGTATCCACTACTTTTGTAGTGCACACTGACGGCGATACCGTGCAGGCCATCACCCCTGAGGGCACCAAGCTGAAGGTCCGTCTCTACGGCAACGGTGCGCCCGAGATGACCAAGGGAAAGATCCCGGGTGAACCCTCTGGCAACGACGCCCGCTCGTGGCCGGCGCGACCCTTGCCTACTCAGATCTCTCCCGGCGCTGCTTTTTCATCGTCGCACGGTCAGCGGACATGAGCCGGTGCTTCCGCCGGCTAAAGGCCGATTTTTCCATGAGCGGTCGTCACTGAATCTCTCGGTCGCCTTTGCCGTCCGTCCCACTGACCACCATGCCATTCCAGGCAGCCAGAAAGCAGGTTTCAAACATATCCGTGCAAAACGGCACATTTATCAGGTCCGCAAGATCCTTATCATTCTGAATTTTATCGTTCAAGATCTCCACAGTGGCCCCATCGTGCATCAAGTCGTTTCGCAGGTGCTTGTAGATCTTTTCAATCTCTTGCCGAAACTTCCGTTGTTCCCCCGGCAGAGGATTACACCATTGGGCCATGTTCTGTCCGATCACCGCGCCTCTTCCCCTGCTCGTCCCGGCTGCAACGAAAAGCGCATCCGCGGCGATCATGAGCTTGATCAGCCGATCTTCAAGATGGTGGCTTCTCACCGATTCGGCATACCATCTCAGCGCCAGGCGGATCCGGCGTCTTTCGTCATCCCCAGCGTCCTTGATAAAGGACAGGGTCCGCATCACCCACCAATTCCAATTGCCGGGTGCGGCAAACCAGGCGCGATAATAACCAGGACTTTGAAGGTCGCGATGCAGAGGCCAGGAAAAGTTGAGATTGAACGGATTCCCGAAGGTGTTCATGGCCCAATCCTGGCTGCGATACATGATTGCCGGTGAAGATATCGAATAATCGGGGACAGACTCGGCTTGAGCAGTCGAAACCTGAAGCACCGAAAGAAAATAGTCAATCTCGTCAAAGGGAAGTCTTTGCGGATCGATGACGTTTCCGGACGGAGGAGCCAATGCGGAAAAGGGAACGGACAGATCCTCCCTGACAAGGGCATAGCGCAGAAACGGTGGCGCGTCTCCGGAATAGGCCATGGTGCAGGGCAATTTCATGCTCTCCTGAATGTGTTTATTGAAAATCACGCATTCTTCGGGGGTCATCTCCCGTAAGCGCCACCCCTGATCCAAGTCGATGCGCGGAACGGCAAATGCGCCGCTTAGGCCCACCAGCGGCAAAACCAGATGAACGCGCAGCCCACCTCTCGCAAGCGCCCGCTCGCTTTCCGCCAGGAGATTCTCCACTGCTGCCTGGTCCCATACCAACTGCTTCGTCAGGTTCAAATACCGCCATAAAACGGAAATCAGGACACCGTTGCCCAATAAAATTTCTGTACCCGGAATAAGGGTGCCGTCAGGCATAGTCAGCTTTCGGAACCGAGGATCAGCCGCCAGCTCGCCGCATAATGCATGGCAGAGCGGATCTCTTTCCAGTTCGGCGCACACCCATGGAAACAGACGGATCAAAGGATCGATTTCCGCCGGTGTCTCGGAATAATTATCGTTCCGGCAAATTTTGTAAAGCAACAGGTATCTGTCATCCACGACTGACGCTCCTGGCGCATCGCTCCTGGCCTCCAAGAGTTGCAGAGAACGGCGGACCAGTTCCAATATCAACGACGTTTTTCGAGACATGGCGAATCGACCTCTATGGACCTAAGGAAAGGGCCATCAAGAATGGCGTCGGCTTTTGGTAAACCTAGCCCGACAATTTTAGACAGGCTGCATTGAACTACCAGATCATCACCCTGTGAATCAAGGAAAATACGCGAATATTCGCCCGGATTGGATTCATCCATTGGGCCTCGCCGTTCGGTTGTGAAAAATGATTTTTCCAAGGAAAGCAAATATTCATTGTCATCAGTTCGAAGTCATTGTATGAAATCTGCACCGAAGCTGCCATCGCCGTGGAAAGTGCCAGGGCACGGCAAAAGAACAAAAAGACACAATAACGGCTGCGTCAAAAGCTCCTGTAACACTTCCATGAATGATGATCGGATCACGACATGACGCCCGAAGAATTCATCGACCTCTGGAAAGACAACAGGCTCACCGAACGCGGCGGGGCGCAGGCTCACTTTGACGACCTCTGCGACCTGCTCGGCGTTGACAAGCCGCGCGACCCTGACAACTACTGCTTCGAGCGCGGCGCCAAAAAGTCCGGCGGCGGCGACGGCTGGGCCGATGTCTGGAAACGGGGCTGTTTCGGCTGGG